>JBEGNF010000010.1:0-78398 GCA_041182625.1 Pseudomonadota bacterium
GCTGGCAAAGGAAATGCCTGGCGTGCCGGTACAACTGGTCTGGCGGCGCGAGGATGACATCGCTCATGATTTTTATCGACCGGCCTCGGTGGCGCGACTGACCGGGGTGCTGGGCACTGAGCACAAGATCAAATCGATGCACATCAAATCGGCATCGGCAGCGCCCATACAGCAGTTATTGCATCGCGCGTTTGGTCTGCCGGCCACGGGGCCCGACAAAACGGCTGCCGAGGGCTTGTTTGATCATCCGTATGAAATTCCGAATCAACACATCGAGCATGTGATCGTCGATGTGCCCGTGCCGGTCGGTCCGTGGCGCTCGGTAGGTCATTCGCATCATGCGTTTTTCAAAGAGAGTTTCATTGACGAGATGGCGCATGCGGCGAGGACCGATCCGGTGCAATTCCGGCGCGATCTGCTGGCATCTCATCCGCGACATCTGGCCGTGCTCAATGCGGCGGTGCGTCGCGCCGGCAAAGTACCCGGTACACGCGCGCATGGCGTTGCGCTGCATGACTGCTATGGCAGCATCGTCGCGCAGGTGGCCGACGTCGGCATCGAAGAAGGGCGAGTGCGGGTGCACAAGGTAGTATGCGCGATCGATTGCGGTCTGGTGGTGAATCCTGACATCGTGCGCCAGCAGATGGAATCCGGCATCGCATTCGGATTGTCCGCGGCACTGCATGGCGATCTGAAGATTGCCAACGGTCGTGTGAAACAGAAGAATTTTCATGACGCCCCGATCCTGCGCATCGATGAGATGCCGGATATCGAAGTCATCATCATCGACAGCGACTCCAGTCCCGGCGGCGTTGGCGAAGCGGGCACCCCGCCAATCGCGCCGGCGGTGGCGAACGCCGTGTTCAAACTCACCGGGAAACGCTTGCGCAGTTTGCCATTGCGGCTGACTGGGTAAGGACGCTCAGATCGGAAAGCCTGCCGCAGCCCAACTCGTCATCCTGAGTAAAGTCGGGCTTTATCGTGGTGAACTGAAAGCGTTCGCTTCCAACAGGCCCTGCCAGATTGACGATGGATCCCGGCCCTAACTGACCTCATCCAGTCGCGCGATCAGATTGCACTCCGTTTGCCATTTCTGACGCTCCGTCGTGCTTGCCGCTTCATGTCGCAATTCGTCCTCCGAGCGGGTTAATTGCGTTTCCATCATGCGCGCTATCAGGCGTGGCTCGGGCATCATCGTGCCGTAGAACGCGACAATGTCGTCTTTCTGAATCAGTATCGTTGGAAAATTTTCCACGTCGAGATCACCGACTAAATCCGCCTGATCCTCTATGTCGATCCAGACGAACTGGTGCTGGGGATATTGCGTGGCCAGCGCATCAAACCCGGACCGATACTGCTTGCATACATCGCACCAGGCCGCGCATAGGCAGGCAACTACCCATCGGCCCGACGCGAGCGCGGCGGACAGCTGAGAAAAATTATCGGGAACGAGGAACAGGCTGCTCATGAGTCAAGATTTTACCGCAGCGCACTAAGCATCTCATCATGCTCAGGACGACCGCCCAACTCGCGCAGCCCTGCGCGGTAAAATAGCAAGCATGTCAACCGTTTCCGCCACGCTGATCGCCATTGAGACCTCGACGGAACTCGCATCGGTCGCGCTGCTCCATCGGGGAGAGCGGTACAGCAGAGAATCTCTGGGTGCGCAAACGCACTCGGCCACCGTGCCGGGGATGGTTCAGGCCTTGCTAAAAGAGGCGGGCATTCGCTTGTCGGAGTGCGATGCGCTGGCGTTTGGTGCGGGTCCAGGTTCTTTCACCGGCGTGCGAACGGCGTGCGGCCTTGCGCAGGGAATGGCTTTCGGTGCCCAGGTGCCTGTGGTGCCAGTCGTGACTTTGCTGGCGATGGCTGAGCGGGCGCGCACCTTGGGTGCGGACAATGTGCTGTCGGTGCTCGATGCGCGCATGGGCGAGGTGTACTGGGCGCAGTATCAGTTCAGTGATGGCTGGAACGCGATCACTCCCCCGACCTTGTCCCCTGCCTCCCAAGTGATAGCGAGTGGTTTGCCTGCCGTCTGCGGCAATGGACTGGTCGCTTATCAGAATGATTTATCGCATCTGGAAGTGACCCGTGATCTGCCGGAGGTGATGCCGCATGCGACCGATATCCTGACGCTGGGTGTGCTGGCCCTGAGTGAGGGCAGGGCGGTCCATGCCAGAGAAGCGCAACCCATCTATCTGCGCAACAAGGTAGCACTAACCACACGAGAGCGCCTGGCTGGAGCCGTGGCATGAACGGTGCCTCAACGACCAGCGCGGCGGCGGCGCTCCGTTTTGCGATGATGCGCGCGCAGGATGTGGAGGCGGTGGTCGCCGTAGAGAACGATGCCTATCCTTTTCCTTGGACGCGAGGCAATTTCCTCGATTCACTCGCCAGTCGCTATGACGCATGGACGCTGCGCGAGGCGGATGCCCGCCTCGCAGGATATTTTTTGCTGATGCATGCGGTTGATGAAACGCATTTGCTGAACATCACCGTGCGGCCCGATCTGCACGGCCGAGGCTATGGACGAATGCTGCTAGACAAGGTGATTCAGCTCGCGCTCAATGCCAACATGCGCTCAGTGCTGCTGGAAGTTCGTCCGTCGAACGAACATGCACTGGCGGTGTACCACCACTGCGGTTTTCAGCAGATCGGTATTCGCAAACAGTACTACCCCGCCGCTGGAACATCGCGCGAGGATGCCATCGTGATGCGATTGATGCTGGACAGCCATGGCGATTGATCAGTTCAAGGCGAAGCGTCTGGAGCAGATGGGTCTGGGCCCGGTCTGGGCCTTGCGCATGCCCGCCGGGCGCCCTGTCGACGAGACACGCGCCGAGGCGGCTGCATCCCCCGTGCATGCGCCAGCGACCCGGTCGGCAGAACATCCGGGATCGCATGCGGATGATGCCATCCCGGCGATGGATTGGGACACACTCGAATCGACGATACGCAGCTGCACACGCTGCGGACTGTGCACGGGTCGAACGCACGCTGTTCCGGGCATCGGCGATCGGCAGGCACGCTGGCTGTTCGTTGGCGAAGGGCCGGGTCGCCAGGAAGATTTGCAGGGCGAGCCCTTTGTCGGTCCGGCAGGCAAGCTGCTGGACAACATGATGCGCGCGCTCGGTCTGGCCCGCGGCAAGCACACCTACATCGCCAATATCGTGAAGTGCCGGCCAGTTGGCGATGATGGCCGCGATCGTCCGCCTTCGGCAGATGAGGCCGCAGCCTGCATGCCTTATCTGGAACGCCAGATTGCGCTGATCAAGCCGGATGTCATCATCGCGCTGGGCAAGACAGCGGCCGCGTCGCTGCTCGGCGTGGGTGAGGATACGGCCTTGTCCGGGCTGCGCGGCAAGCCGCATGCGTATGCGGGAATACCGCTGGTGGTCACGTATCACCCGGCGTATTTGCTGCGCAAGCCGGCCGACAAAGCCAAGAGCTGGCAAGACCTTTGTCTCGCGCAGCGGCTCCATGATGAGCGCTGATTTTTCTGCATTTCAATCCGAGTTTCATTACCGTTGGGGCGCGCTGCGGGATCCGCATGTGCGCTCGCTCGCCTGGTTACTGGATGCCCCTGATCTGCTGGATACCCGCTCGCCTCGCTGGCAAGGCAGACTCGCCAGTCTGATTGATCGCGATCATGCCGACTGGTTGCACGCGCTGGACCAGCAACCCGCAGCGCTGCATCAGTTTTTGAATGAGCAGCCGATGGTCCGGCTGGGACGTTACGCCGAAAAACTCCTTGCCTGGTACTTTGCGCACATGGGGGTGCTGCATGCGCACGGCCTTCAAGTACGCGATCCGGCGGAAGGAACGCTGGGAGAATTCGATTTTTTGCTGCGTTTGCCAACCGGGCTGGAGCATTGGGAACTGGCGACCAAGTTTTACCTGCTGCGCCCGCAACCCGCAGCGGGGGCAGCAGCGGACCAGCGCGTGGATAGACCCGATTATTTTATCGGTCCGAATCTTGCCGATACGTTAGGCGCCAAGATGCAAAAGATCTTTGGCCGGCAGTTGGCGCTGGGCGAACTTCCAGCGGCGAAGGCATTACTGGGTGAGCCGCTGGCTGCGGCGAAGGCTTTGATCAAGGGCTGGCTGTTCTATCGCCGGGATGATCCGATCAATGGTGAGGCATTCGGCGTGTCGTCGCCCCACTGCCTTGGCTGGTGGTGCCGTATCGATGAACTGAAGGCGCATCTGTCGGCGTCTTCGCTGATACTGCCACGTTTGTCATGGCTTGCGCCAGCGCAGGTTGAGCGCTCAGAATTCAGCGCATTCGACCAGGCCGATGCCGCACTCAAACAACGATTGGCATCCAATGACATGCCTGTGATGATTGCCAATCTGTCGCAAGATAACGGACGGTGGATAGAAACCGATCGCGGTTTCGTGGTGCCTGTGGATTGGGAAGAGCGTGCAGAGCGGAGGGCGCCTGCGCACCCCTGAATCAGGTGCCGACGTGCTTCTGCTCGCCGATCAGGTGCAGCGAATCATATTCGCGCTGATTAGCCGCATGCCGCCTCATCACGGCCCACATCACACCCGCCACAAACAAGCCGAACAGCACGATCACCACGTGCACGCTGAAATCCAGCTTCACCAGCAGCGCATAGAGGCCGAGCATCATCAGAATGGACAGGTTCTCGCTGAAATTTTGTACTGCGATCGAGTGCCCGGCGCTCATCAGCACATGTCCGCGATGCTGTAGCAAGGCATTCATTGGCACCACAAAATAGCCGGACAGCGCGCCGATCAGCACCAGCAGCGGATAGGCGAAAGACACCTTTGTCACCATCACCATCACGATCACGATGATACCCATCGCAAAGCCGAGTGGCATCACGGTCAGCGATTTTTTCAGGGGCACGCGCCGCGCCGCCGCCATAGCGCCGAAGGCGACGCCAAAGGCTACCACGCCCTGGAGGATCGCAGCTTGCGCGAGAGGCATGTTCAGCGCTTTCTCGGCCCATTTGAGTACGATGAATTGCAGGGTCGCGCCAGCGCCCCAGAACAGCGAGGTCACCGCCAATGAAATCTGACCGAGGCGGTCCTTCCAGAGTGCGACGAAGCAATGCGAGAAGTCAACGATCAGCCGCGCTGGATGCCGTTCTTGCGCCGGGTAGTGCGCGCCGGTGGCAGGTATCTTCAAGTTGAACAAGGCGGCGAGCAAGTAGGCCACCATGACGATACCCAGTGCCACTTCCAACGACACGCTGAGTTCGAAATGATTCACGGGAAGCATCGCGGCGATGGCCGCAGCAAATTTTTCACTGACCAGCGCGCCGCCCAGCACGGTGCCTAGAATAATGGAGAGCACGGTCAGGCCCTCGATCCAGCCGTTGGCGGCAACCAGTTTTTCTGCGGGCAGCAATTCAGTCAGGATGCCGTATTTCGCCGGCGAATATGCGGCGGCGCCAAAGCCGACGACCGCGTAGGCAAGCAGCGGGTGGATGCTGAAGAACATCATCAGGCAGCCGACTATTTTCACGAGGTTGGTGATGAACATCACCCGGCCCTTGGGCAGCGAATCGGCAAAAGCACCGACGAAGGGTGCCAGCACCACATAGGAAGTGACGAAAAACAACTTGAGCATGGGTGTCATCCAGCCAGGGGACTCGGCGGATGCCAGCAAGGAGATGGCGACGATCAGCAGCGCGTTGTCAGCGAGCGACGAAAAAAACTGCGCCGCCATGATGGTGTAAAAGCCGGGATTCATGGAAAGACAGGCTGCCTACAATTGATCTGCGCTTTTTCTCTCGCTGCCGAATTGATCCGAAAAGCGGCTTGATCCCGCAGCGACCCCGGCTTTATACCATGAAATCTTGTCCTTTCCTCGGCAGTACTCGGTCGGCGTCCGGTAGAATTCAGGGTTTGCCACTGCACTTGATTCGACTCTTCTCGATGCCGCGTCCCATCGTTGCGACCACTGATCTTGCCGCCATGGATGCCTATGGCCACGGACTGGAGAACGGACTGATCGCCTTTGCAGAGGCAGACGGATTATCACTGATCGAGTTCGACCGCGCCGTGCACTTGCGAGAGCTTGGCTGGCGCCGACCGATCATGATGATGCAGGGTATGTTCGACAGCAGCGACCTGAAAACAATCGGCGACTATGGCCTGCAGCCCGTGATCCATACGTCAGAGCAGCTCGACATGCTCGATCATTTCAAGCCGTTGCAGCCTGTCGACGTGCACTTGAAAATCAACACTGGCATGAACCGCCTCGGTTTTCCCGCTGCGCAGGCGAAGGCCGTATGGCAGCGCCTCTCGGCCATGCCGGCCGTGGGCAAGGTGTCGCTGATCACGCATTTCGCGAATGCCGATCAGAGCAGCGCTGATCCCGATGTGGCCGAGCAGATGCGTCGCTTCAATGAAGCCACTGCTGGTTTGCATGCAGAGGTCAGCGTATCGAATTCACCCGCCATTTTGCTGCATCCTGCCATTCGTTGCGACTGGATCAGGCCGGGCGTGATGCTGTACGGCGGCTCTCCAGGAGGGGGTAGCGCGCAATCGTTCGGTCTACAAGCCGCGATGAGTCTGACTACCCGCCTGATCGCCGTGCAGTCCTTGAAAGCGGGCGACTCGGTCGGTTATGGCAGCTTGTTCCGCGCCGAGCGCGACATGCGCATTGGCATTGTCGCCTGCGGTTATGCCGATGGTTATCCCCGTCATGCGCCGACCGGGACGCCGGTGCTGGTCGATGGCAAACGGTCTCAGTTGCTGGGACGTGTGTCGATGGATATGCTGAACGTGGATCTGTCCGGCATGCCCGATGCCGGGGTTGGCAGCGAGGTCATGCTCTGGGGCGACGAGCTGCCTGTCGATGAAGTCGCACAAGCGGCGGGCACCATCGGCTATGAATTGATGTGCTCGATCACGCCGCGTGTGCAGCGTGCGACCACGCGCTGAGCGCCGCGATGGCCAAACAAAAAATTCAGTACAGCTGCACCGAGTGCGGCGGCGTGAGCAACAAATGGGCAGGGCAATGCCCTTCATGCCACAGCTGGAATACCCTCGTGGAAAGCCTGGTCGAGCCCTCGGGCGGCAACCGCTTCTCGTCACAGAAAGGCCTGGTGCAGGGCGCACCGGTGGTGCGGCTGGCCGATATCGAAGCCAGCGATGTGCCCCGGTTCGGCACGGGCATCGATGAATTCGATCGTGTGCTGGGCGGCGGATTGGTGGCCGGTGGCGTGGTGCTGATTGGCGGTGATCCGGGCATCGGTAAATCCACCTTGCTGTTGCAGGCACTGGCGAATCTGTCGCGCGTCAAGCGTGCGCTCTATGTCAGTGGTGAAGAATCCGGCGCACAAGTCGCTTTGCGCGCGCGGCGGCTGGCGATTGACGCCGATAGTCTGCAGCTGCAGGCAGAGATTCAGCTTGAAAAAATCCTTAACACGCTGGCCGAGCAAAAGCCGGAAGTCGCGGTCGTTGATTCGATACAGACCCTGTACTCGGATGCGCTGACCTCCGCGCCGGGTTCGGTTGCGCAGGTGCGCGAATGCGCAGCGCAACTGACGCGCGTGGCCAAGCAGTCGGGTATCACCATCATTCTGGTCGGGCATGTCACCAAAGAGGGCGCACTGGCAGGCCCGCGCGTGCTCGAGCACATCGTCGATACCGTGCTGTATTTCGAAGGTGATACCCACTCCAGCTTCCGTCTGGTGCGCGCCTTCAAGAATCGCTTCGGCGCCGTGAACGAACTGGGCGTGTTCGCCATGACCGAGAAAGGCCTGAAAGGCGTCTCCAATCCATCGGCGCTCTTCTTGTCGCAGCATGACAGCCAAGTGCCCGGTTCCTGTGTGATGGTCACGCAAGAGGGTACCCGTCCGCTGCTGGTCGAAATACAGGCGCTGGTCGATGCCTCGCACGTGCCGAATGCACGCCGGCTCTCCGTTGGGCTGGAACAGAACCGGCTGGCGATGCTGCTCGCCGTGCTGCATCGGCATGCGGGTGTTGCTGCCTACGATCAGGATGTGTTCATCAACGCTGTCGGCGGTGTGAAGATTACCGAGCCCGCAGCGGACCTGGCGGTGCTGCTGGCGATACAGTCCTCGATGCGCAACAAGCCCCTGCCGCGCGGACTGGTGGCGTTTGGCGAAGTCGGCCTGGCGGGCGAGATTCGCCCGGCGCCGCGTGGCCAGGAGCGTCTGAAGGAAGCGGCGAAGCTGGGATTCTCGGTCGCGTTGGTGCCCAAGTCGAATCTTCCCAAGCAACCGATCGAAGGCCTTCAGGTGATTGGCGTCGAGCGTATTGATGAAGCGATGAATCGCGTGCGGGAGTTGCCGTAGCGCCCGAGGTCTTTCTTCTTCAACGGCTGCAGGCTCGAGGGTGTCCTGAACCTCTGCACCGCGCGAGCCTTTCTTGCTATTCACTAGTCCATCTCAATGCATCGATGCCAGCACAAGTTGTGCCGCTGTAAGGCCGCTGCGCACCGCGCTTTCTATCGTTGCAGGATAAGGTCCGGCGGTGTAATCCCCCGCCAGCCAGACATTAGGCAGCGAGGTCTGATGCGTTGGTCGCTGCAGATCCGGTGTGCATGCAAAGGTGGCGCGTTTCTCGGTGATGATCTGGGTCCAGACGGGTGACACCAGCGCAGGATCATTGAATACGCCTGCCAGTTGCTTCGTGACTGCATTGATCAGCGACGGGTGAGATAGTTGAATCGCTTCCGATGATGCGCTAATCACCACCGCGAGCAGGCCAGCGTGTGCTTCATTTAGCCAGCCGCGATCAAACACAAACTGTCCCCACTGATTGTCAGCCGGATGGTCTGCCAGCGCATACATAGGCTGCGCGAGCCGCAGGTTGGCATCGTATTGCAGGTAGCAGGTCGTGATCGGCTCATGCTCGAACTGAAGCGATGCCGCCAGCGCGCTGTCGTGCGGCGCCAGCAGTGACTGCGTGACCGGCGCCGGGCTGGCGATGATGATCTGATCGAAGCTTGCCGTGGGCGGATCTGTTCCGTCGATCTCCAGCGTCCACCGATGCTTCATCGCGTGCATCGAGCGCACGCGTGCGCCCGCTTTATAATGACCATGATGCTTCTCGAGATAAGCGATGGCGGCGTCCGGGAAGAGTGCCGACAGATCTTCCGTGGGCAGCAGCATGTCGGACGCGCTGCGGGCAGCGCCCAGCGAGTCGCCCAGCACGCGCAGAAACACCCGCGCCGAGGCCCGCTCGGGCGGGGTGTTCAGCGCAGCGATACACAGCGGTCGCCACATCAGTTGTACCAGTCGTTCGGTCTGGTCGAAGCGATCCAGAAGCGCATTCACGCTGCAATCCATGTCCAGCTGCCAGTCCATCCAGCGAGCCGCAGTAGAAAAACGTGCCAGCGAGAGCTTGTCGGCGGCGCTTAGTCCTTTCGCGCGCAGGATGGCGACAAGAAGATGAAACGGCGCGGGAAGTCGCGGTGCAATGAAGTCGATGCCGCCGGCGTCAGGCGGGTAGCGCATCTGCAGCGGCAAGCGGAGCATCGCCCTCGCGGGATCGATGCCGACTTGGCGCATCATGTGCAGGGTGTCGTGATACGCGCCGAGCAGGATGTGCTGCCCATTGTCGAGCGTTCGACCCTCGTGCTCGACACGCCGCGCGCGCCCGCCAGCGGTGCGTGCCGCCTCGAACAGCGTCACGCGCACGCCGCGCCGCGCCAGCTCGACCGCCGCTGAGCAGCCGGCCCAGCCGGCGCCAATGATGGCGACCTGTGTTTTTTTCATGAGGAGGTGTTTTTCAGGGTCTGACCCAGGTTTTCCATGCCAGCCATAACTTGCGCAGCGGTGTCAGTGACACTTTATGCTGAAGCACATGGAAGCCATCGCGCTGTATTTCGTCAAGCAAGGTGCGATAGATCGCCGCCATGATCAGACCGGGCCGTTGCGCGCGGCGGTCAGCGGTGGGCAGCGTGGCAAAGGCGTCGTCGTACAGCGACTGCGCCCGCTGCGTCTGGAATTGCATCAGCGCCTCGAATCGTTCGCTGTGCTTGGCCTGGAGGATCTCGGCGGCGGTGACCTGGTATTCCTGCAATTCGCTGATCGGCAGGTAGATGCGGCCCCGGCGCGCATCTTCGCCGACATCGCGGATGATATTCGTGAGCTGAAAGGCCAGTCCGAGTTTCTCTGCATAGCTGAGCGTGCGCTCGTCGCTGTAACCGAAGATGCTGGCCGACATGATGCCGACGACGCTGGCGACGTGCCAGCAATAGCGCTGCAGCGCAGGATAATCAAGATAGCGGGTCTGCGTCAGATCCATTTCCATCCCATCAATGACGGCCAGCAGATGCTCGCCACGCAGGCCGAACGTGGACAGGTGCGGCTGCAGCGCCTGCGTCACGGGGTGAGTCGGCGAGCCTGACAGCAGTCTCTGTACTTCGCGTCGCCACCACTCGAGCGTGGTGCGTGCGATGGAAGGGTCGCTGGTCTCATCCACCACATCGTCAACTTCGCGGCAGAACGCATACAGCGCGGTGATGGCCTTGCGCCGCTGCGGTGGCAGAAACAGAAAGCTGTAATAAAAGCTTGAGCCACTTTGTGCGGCTTTTTGTTGGCAGTATTCGTCGGGTGTCATCGTCAGATCGGGAAGACCCTAAAGACCAAAAAAATCAGCGAGCAGAAGACCGACGCAGCGTGGGCACGGGTTGTGACCATGCACGCCAGATCATCAGCAGCCAGTCAGCCGCATGCAGCGTGGGGCGGCGACGGAACACATCATGGCCGGCAGACTCGATTTTTTCGAGAATGCGCAGCCCACCTTGCACTACCAGCCGCAACTCCCACCCCAGTCGGCCGCCCACTGCCAGTGCCAGCGGCGCACCGGCGCACATCATCTCGCGGGCGCGATCAATCTCGAACTGCATCAGCGCGTGCCAGCGCTCGTCAATCTCGCCATTCGCGATCTGCTGCTCGGTCACGCCGAAATGATCCAGATCTTCCTGGGGCAGGTAGATGCGGGATTTCTCCCAGTCGATGGCCACATCCTGCAAAAAATTGATGATCTGTAGCGCACTGCAGATCGCATCGCTCATGCTGAGCGAGCTCTCGCGTGTCTGGTCAGCGAGCGCCAGCATCAGACGCCCGACCGGATTGGCCGAGCGTCTGCAGTAGTCGAGCAGTGCGGTGAAAGTGGCGTAGCGTGTCTGACGAACGTCTTGCTTGAACGCGGACAAGAGATCGCGCAGCAAAGCCGTGCCGATGCGTCGCTCACGCAGCGTCGCGGACAGCTGATGAAAGAGGGGGGCGGTTGGCTTCTGCCCGGCATCGATCAGGTCGAGTTCTCTCTCGTAAGCATCCAGTGCCGCGATACGTTCTTCCGGTCTCGCATGGCCTTCATCCGCCAGATCGTCGGCGCTACGAGCGAATGCGTACAGCACCCGCACCGGGGCGCGCATCTCGCGGGGTAACAGCGGCGAGGCGACCGGGAAGTTTTCGTAGTGTTGATCAGGCATGAAGACGAGGGCGGGCGGAGATGTTGTTAAGGCAAAGGAATGTGCTTTCGCTATAATTACTAACCGCAAAGTCAGTAGTGGGCGGGTTGGCGGCAGCCTCAGGGGTCGATACGGCCCGTCGGCCAAGGCGTACATCAGCGACGCTGGAGCAAGGCCGTCGGTGCTGCATGGCGACCTTTGCGGTGCATTGTCTGATTCATCTTCATTTTGCAGGCCGAATAGTAAAGGAAAAAACGTGCTCCGCTTCGCTTCCCGCACCCTGCCCCTTGCGATGAACTGGCCGGCGGTCTCGCTGGTGCTCGCCCTAGCAGCCTGCTCCAAGCCAGTCGAGCGTGTCGAGATTGTGCGACCGGTTCGGACCGTGACCGTTGCGCCTGCTGAAAATCGGGCGCTGGTGGAGCTCTCGGGCGAGATTCAGCCGCGTTACGAATCACGACTGGGTTTTCGCGTCGGTGGCAAGCTGATCGGGCGACAGGTCGAGATCGGGAGCATGGTCAAGCGTGGCCAGTTGCTGATGCAGCTTGATCCTGCGGACCTGCAGCTCGCACAATCGCAGGCGAAGGCGGCTGTCAGTGCAGCCGACAGCAACTTGTCGCTGGCGCGTGCCGAGGCGCAGCGTTATCGGGAGCTACGCCAGAAGAATTTCGTCAGTCAGGCGCTTCTCGATACGAAAGAAGCGGCCTACCAATCGGCGCTCGCATTGCATGAGCAGGCCAGCGCCGCACTGAAAATCCAGATCAATCAGAGTGGCTACAACAATTTGTACGCCGATGCAGCGGGCGTGATCACTGGCATTGATGCCGAGGTCGGACAGGTGGTCGCCGCGGGCGTCCCCGTGATCAGGCTTGCACGTGCTGGTGACAAGGAAGTCCGAGTCAGTATTCCCGAAGACCAGGTCGATGCGCTGCGTCAGGTGAGCAATCTGACGGTGCGCACCTGGGCTAATCCGCGTGGGCCGATGGAGGGCAAGCTGCGCGAGCTCTCACCCGTCGCGGATCCGGCGACCAGGACCTACACGGCGAAGATCGCGTTGCCCAAGGCAGGTGAGGATGTCCGGCTGGGCATGACGGCGACGGTGCAATTTGTGGTACCTGCGCCGGCCGCAATCCGCTTGCCGCTATCGGCGCTGGTCCGGCAGCAAGAGGGCACAGCGGTCTGGGTGGTAGACGGTGGCAAGGTCTCGCTGGTCGCGGTGCAAGTCGCCGGTACGATCGGTAATGAGTTGCTGGTGGCCTCTGGCTTGAACCCGGGGCAGGTGGTGGTGACCGCCGGCGTCAATCAGCTGCAGGTCGGACAGAAGGTCAGTTTGCTCGGTGACGAGTTGTCTGCGAAAGCTCCGGCGGCTGAGACCGGCAAGCCGGACGCCGGGGCTGGAAAATGAAAGGCAGACTGAATCTCTCTCGCTGGGCGCTGGAGCACATACCGTTCATTCGCTACCTGATCGTGGTGCTGCTGCTGGGCGGCGTCATGAGTTACAGCAAACTCGGGCAAGATGAAGATCCGCCATTCACCTTCCGCGCGATGGTGATTCGCGCCTACTGGCCGGGCAGTAGCTCGGTGCAGATGGCAGAGCAGGTGACCGACAAGCTGGAGAAAAAACTCCAGGAGACGCCTTACATCGACAAGATCCGCAGCTACTCCAAGCCGGGCGAGACACTGATCATCATCGAGTTGCGCGAATCGACACCCCCGAGAGAGGTGTCTCAGGTCTGGTATCAGGTGCGAAAAAAGATTGGCGACATTCGTGGCACGTTGCCGTCGGGCGTGCAGGGGCCTTTCTTTAATGATGAATTTGGCGACACCTTTGGCTCCATCTTTGCGCTGTCGGGCGACGGCTTCAGTCATGCCGAGGTCAAAGATTACGCAGACTTCGTGCGCCAGCAGCTGCTATCGGTACCCGCAGTTTCCAAAGTGGAGCTCTACGGCGTACAAGACGAAAAGCTGTACATCGATTTCTCGACAAAAAAATTCGCACAGCTCGGCATTCCTGTCGACAGCGTGATCGCGCAGATCAATGCGCAAAATGCCGTCGAGGGCAGCGGCGTGCTAGTCACACCCACGGACAACTTGCAGGTGCGTGTGACGGGCGCTCTGATGACCGCGAAAGATCTGGAGAACCTGCCGCTGCGTGCGAACGGCAACAGTTTCCGGCTAGGTGATTTCGCGACCATCACGCGTGGCTATGCTGACCCGCCGCGCGACAAGCTACGCTACAACGGCAAGGAAGTGATCGGGCTGGGCGTGTCGATGGAGAAGGGCGGCGACATCATCGAGCTGGGACATCATCTTGATGTCGCCGCCGAACAGATACGTGCCAAGCTCCCGGTAGGTATCACGCTGGAGCGCGTCGCTGATCAGCCGCGCGCGGTCAGCTCCTCGGTGAATGAATTCCTGAAGGTGCTGGCTGAGGCGGTGCTCATCGTACTGGCCGTCAGTTTTGTCTCGCTGGGCTTGCACACCCGACCGTTGCGCATTGATGTGCGTCCCGGGCTGGTCGTTGCGCTGACCATTCCTCTGGTGCTGGCCGCCACATTTCTCGCGATGCGTATCTTCGGCATCGATCTGCACAAGATCTCGCTGGGCGCGCTGATCATTGCGCTGGGCCTGCTGGTCGATGACGCAATCATCGCAGTGGAGATGATGGTGCGCAAAATGGAAGAAGGTTTGTCACGTTTCGATGCGGCGACCTTTGCCTATACCTCCACCGCGATGCCCATGCTGACCGGCACGCTGATCACGGCCGCTGGATTTTTGCCGATTGGCTTTGCGAAGTCGGCCGCTGGCGAGTACACATTTTCTATGTTCTCGGTCAACGCGATTGCCTTGTTGATTTCGTGGTTCGCCGCCGTACTTTTTACGCCGTATATCGGCTACGTGCTGCTGCGCGTGAAGCCCGCGACGACGGCAGATGGCCATCATGAGCTGTTTGATACGCCGTTCTACACGCGCTTGCGACGAGTGGTGAACTGGTGCGTGGATTGGCGCAAGACCACCATCATGCTGACGCTGTCCGGATTTTTCCTGGGCGTGTTTGGCTTCAAATTCATCGAGCAGCAGTTCTTTCCGGATTCCAGCCGTCTAGAGCTGATGGTTGAGCTGTGGCTGCCGGAAGGTTCTTCTTATCAGGCGACTGAGGCACAGGCGAAAAAATTCGAGCGATTCATCACAGAGCAAGCGGGCGTGGACAGCGTGACCACCTACGTTGGCACGGGCAGCCCGCGCTTCTATCTGCCACTGGACCAGATTTTCCCGCAAACGAATGTGTCGCAAATCGTTGTGCTGCCAAAGGATGCGACATCGCGCGAGGCGCTGCGCCTGAAGATTGTTCAGGCGTTCAAGACGGATTTCCCCGAGGTACGGGGTAGGGTGAAATTGCTGCCGAACGGTCCGCCCGTGCCTTACCCGGTGCAGTTCCGTGTGACGGGCACCGAGATCGACAAGGTGAGAGTGATCGCCGATGAGGTCAAGGCGATCATGCGCAAGAACCCGCACGCGATCGGTGTGAACGATAACTGGAACGAGTCGGTCAAGGTACTGCGCATCGATCTGGATCAGGACAAGCTCAGAACGATGGGTGTCAGCTCTCAGACAGTGATGCGGGCGGCGAACACCATACTCAGCGGCTCGACCATCGGGCAGTTCCGTACCGGTGACAAGCTGATCGACATCGTGATGCGGCAACCGGTCGAGGAGCGCAGCACCATCACCGCGCTCAGCAACGCCAGCATACCGACAGCCAGCGGCCGTGCGGTGCCGCTGTCGCAACTGGCAACGCCGCGTTTCGTCTGGGAGCCAGGCGTCATATGGCGTTATGGACGCGAATGGGCAATCACGGTGCAATCCGATGTGGCCGACGGCATTCAGGGACCAACGGTCTCGATGCAGATCGATCCGCAGCTGGACGGCCTTCGTGCGAAGCTACCGCCGGGCTACAAGATCAGTCTGGAGGGCGCGATCGCCGATAGCGGCAAGGCGCAGGAATCCATCGCGGCCAATGTGCCGCTGGTTATTTTTATTGTTTTTACTTTGCTGATGCTGCAGCTGCACAGTTTCTCGCGCTCGGTGCTGGTGTTCTTGACGGGACCGTTGGGCGTAGCGGGCGCGGCGATGGCGCTGTTGATCTTGCAGCGGCCTTTCGGCTTTGTCGCGCAGCTCGGCGTCATTGCACTGTTCGGGATGATCATCCGAAATTCGGTCATTCTGGTTGATCAGATCGAGCAAGATATCGCGGCCGGGATCCCGGCCTGGGATGCGATCGTGGGTTCAGTGGTCCGACGCTGTCGTCCCATTATGCTGACGGCGGCCACGGCGGTGCTGGCGCTGGGGGCCGATGGCGGTGGCGATCATGGGCGGGCTGATCGTGGCAACCGTGCTCACGCTGCTGTTCCTGCCCGCGCTGTATGCGGCGTGGTTCAGGGTGAAGCGCCCGGTTTCTCCTGTGGCGCGATGACCAGGAACGAAGCAGAATCTTCCCCCATTACCGTGGCAGCGGGGTGCACAACCGGAGCATTTTGCTTGATTTTCCAGTAAAATTCACTATTGGAGTCACAGCCACCACAATGGCAACGCAGGGCGACCGCTCTTGACGCTGGGTCGCCCTTTGCTTTTGTTGAAACTGTGTCGGGTTAGCTGCTCTTCCGGGACGCTGCGCCCGATAGCCGCGAGGATGGCGAAATTGGTAGACGCACCAGGTTTAGGTCCTGACGCCAGCAATGGTGTGGGGGTTCGAGTCCCCCTCCTCGCACCACGGTTCTGATTAACATTTTTGGACGAAGCACATGTCAACTGAAGTCGAAACCCTTGAAAAACTCGAACGCCGGGTGACGCTGACCGTGCCTCTGGCTGAGATTAACGCCGAGGTCGAGAAGCGCCTGAAAGTGCGCGCCCGGACGGCCAAGGCGCCCGGATTCAGGCCCGGCAAAGTGCCGATGAAGATGATCGCTGCGCAGTACGGCCCGATGGTCGAGAACGAGGTGCTGAACGATACCGTGGGCCGCGCATTCGCGACGACAGCGGCATCGAACAATCTTCGAGTCGCCGGTTATCCGCGCATCGAGCCGAAAGAGGGCGCTAGTGTCGAGGGCTCGCTGGTGTTCCAGGCGACTTTCGAGATCTACCCCGAAGTGAAGATCGGCGACCTGTCTTCAATCGAGATCGAGAAAAGCCGCTCGGATATCACCGATGCCGAGATCGACAAGACCATTGACATCCTGCGCAAGCAGCGCGTTCACTTCCATACCAAGGGGGAGCATCATGCGCACGGCGACGGCGGTGCCGATGTCTCCGCGCAGAACGGCGATCGCGTGACCATCGATTTCGTTGGCAAGATCGATGGGGTTGAGTTCGCTGGTGGCAAGGCAGACAATTTTTCTTTCGTGCTGGGTGAGGGCCGCATGCTGGCGGATTTCGAAAAAGCCACCCTTGGCCTGAAAGTCGGCGAGAGCCGAACCTTCCCGCTGGACTTTCCCGAGGACTACCACGGCAAAGATGTTGCCGGCAAAACCGCAGAATTCACGATCACCGTGAAGAATGTCGAATGGGCGCACATGCCCGAGGTAAATAACGAGTTCGCCCAGAGCCTGGGCATTGCCGATGGCGATCTGCAAAAAATGCGCGACGACATCCGTGTGAATCTGGAACGCGAAGTCGGTAGCCGCGTCAAATCGCGCACCAAGCAGAGCGTGATGGATGCGCTGCTGAAAGTAGCCGAGCTGGACGTTCCCAAATCTCTGCTGGAGCAAGATGCTGAGCGTCTGGCCGACATGACCCGCGAAGACATGCGTCAGCGCGGCGTCAATGTGAAAGACATGCCTTTCCCCGCTGACCTGTTTACGCAGCAGGCAGACCGCCGCGTTCGTCTGGGCCTGATCTTGTCCGAAATGGTCAAGGCGAATTCGCTGAGTGCGACCCCCGAGCAGATCAAGACGTATATCGAAGACTTCTCGAAGGCCTACGAAGATCCGCAGCAAGTCATCAAGTATTACTACAGTGACCGCAACCGTATTGCCGAAGTTGAAGCGCTCGTGCTCGAAGAAAATGTGGTCAATTTTGTGCTGGAAAAAGCCAAGATCAAGGAAACGACCGTACCGTTTGATGATCTGATGAACAACTCGCAGGACTGAACGCTATCGCGCCGCCAGCCCGACCGCCACTCAACGTTAGAAGATGGGAATGACTATGGTAGACAGCGTTTATCGCAAATCTGCAATCGATACCGAGATGCTCGGCATGGTGCCAATGGTGATCGAGCAGAGCGGCCGTGGCGAGCGCGCTTATGACATTTACTCTCGTCTGCTGAAGGAACGCGTGATCTTCATGGTGGGCCCGGTGAGTGATCAGACGGCGAATCTGGTGGTCGCGCAGCTGCTGTTCCTTGAGAGCGAGAATCCGGACAAGGACATTTCCCTCTATATCAATTCGCCTGGCGGTTCGGTCTCGGCTGGTCTGGCGATTTACGACACCATGCAGTTCATCAAGCCGGACGTCTCCACCTTGTGCACCGGGCTGGCAGCCTCCATGGGTGCTTTTCTGCTGGCCGCCGGCGCCAAGGGCAAGCGTTTCTCGCTGCCGAATTCCCGTGTGATGATCCATCAGCCGTTGGGCGGCGCACAGGGGCAGGCGTCGGACATCGAGATTCAGGCTCGCGAAATTCTCTACCTGCGCGAGCGGCTCAACAGCATCCTCTCCGAGAAGACCGGTCGCGATATCGAGCAGATCAGCCGGGACACCGACCGCGACAACTTCATGTCCGCCGAGCAGGCGGTCGAATACGGAATGATCGACAAGGTTTTGACCCACCGCACCTGAGCATAGTATTTTTATAACAATTATCCTACCGGCAAAATATTGCTGCCGGGGAGGCGGTGCTCCTGCGTGACGGATTCTGATTTCGCAGGTAAGATCGAGCCAAATTCACCATTTCTGGTCAGTCCATGTCCGAAAAAAAGTCGTCCAGCGGCGAAAAGTTGCTCTACTGCTCATTCTGTGGGAAGAGCCAGCACGAGGTTAAAAAGCTGATCGCCGGCCCATCGGTATTCATCTGCGACGAATGTATTGATCTTTGCAATGACATCATCCGGGACGAAGCCTCTACGGTTGAGACAGTTGCCACGCCGAAATCGGACCTTCCGACCCCTCAGGAAATCTGCGATTTGCTCGGCCAGTATGTGATCGGTCAGGAGACCGCGAAGCGCACACTCTCAGTCGCGGTCTACAACCACTATAAGCGTTTGCGTCATCTGGGCAAGAAAGACGAAGTCGAGCTTGCCAAGAGCAACATTCTGCTGATCGGCCCGACGGGCTCGGGGAAGACCCTGCTCGCCCAAACGTTGGCGCGCATGCTGAATGTGCCTTTCGTGATTGCCGACGCCACCACGCTGACCGAGGCCGGCTATGTGGGTGAGGATGTCGAGAACATCATTCAGAAGCTACTTCAGAACTGCAACTACGAGGTAGAGAAAGCTCAGAAAGGTATTGTCTATATTGATGAGATCGACAAGATCTCACGCAAATCGGACAATCCATCGATCACGCGCGATGTCTCCGGTGAAGGGGTTCAGCAGGCGCTGCTCAAGCTGATCGAGGGCACGATGGCCTCAGTGCCGCCGCAGGGTGGACGCAAACACCCGAATCAGGATTTCGTTCAGATCGACACGACGAACATCTTGTTCATTTGCGGCGGTGCGTTCGACGGTCTTGCAAAGATCATTTCCAATCGCTCCGAGAAAAGCGGCATCGGTTTCTCAGCCGAGGTGAAGAGCCAGTCGGAGCGCACAGCGAGCGAAGTCATGACCGGCGCAGAGCCCGAGGACTTGATCAAGTTCGGCCTCATTCCTGAGTTGGTTGGCCGCTTGCCTGTCGTGGCGACTTTGTCGGAGCTCACGGAAGAGGCACTGATACAGATCCTGCTGGAACCCAAGAACGCACTCATCAAACAGTACTCGAAGCTGCTCGAGATGGAAGGCGCTGAACTCGAGGTGCGTCCTGCGGCGCTGCATGCGATCGCCAAGAAGGCACTGGCTCGCAAGACCGGTGCACGAGGGTTGCGTTCGATCGTCGAGCATGCACTGCTCGATGTGATGTTTGAATTGCCAAATGAGCAAAATGTCGCCAAGGTCGTGATTGACGAGAACACAATCACGAATGGTGCGAAGCCTCTGCTGATCTATCACGAACAGCCCAAGGTCTCCGGCGCGAAGTAAACCCGGTAGGCCGAGTGGCCCCCGCCTGGCGTTGTTTTCGTCAAATTCCTGCAAAAATCGCAAAAAACTGCCAGAAAACGCTGTTTTATGTCAGTTTTTTGAACAAACAAAGTACAATCGACTCAACAACAATGCATCTCTGGGGACATTGCAGAGCGCTCGTGGCGAGCTCCGGGCGCTTTTTGGATGTCTTTGGATGTCAATGGGTCCTGTTGTCGCCTGTCAGTGCGTTTTTTTCTGCATTTTCTGGCCATAAACAGGATCAAACAGCCGATTTGTCAGGTTTTTAGGGCAAAAATGCATTAGCTGTTGTAAGGTTTGCCCGGCAAAGGACTTGTGATTGGCCAAAACATGCCAACATAGGCCTCAGGTTTTATCAAAAGGCTCGCGATGACGATCACTTCCCAATTCTCCGAACCCACCCAATTGCCGCTGCTGCCGCTGCGGGATGTGGTGGTGTTTCCGCATATGGTGATACCGCTGTTTGTTGGTCGTCCCAAATCCATCAAGGCACTCGAGGCTGCGATGGAGCAAGGCAAGAGCATCATGCTCGCAGCGCAGAAGGCGGCCGCCAAGGACGAGCCTTCCGCCGACGACATCTATGAAATCGGCTGTATCGCCAATATCTTGCAGATGCTCAAGCTGCCCGATGGCACCGTGAAGGTGCTGGTCGAGGGCGCGCAGCGCGCTCGCATCCACGAGATTACCGAGGTCGATACGCACTTTATGGCAGATTTGTCGCCGGTCGAATCCGAGCCGGGAGACGAGTCCGAGGTCGAGGCGATGCGTCGTGCGATCGTTCAGCAGTTCGATCAGTATGTGAAGCTCAACAAAAAGATACCGCCGGAGATCCTTACTTCGCTCGCCGGCATCGATGATGCCGGCCGACTTGCCGACACCATCGCCGCGCACTTGCCGCTGAAGCTTGAGCAAAAACAGGTCATCCTGGAGATCTTCAATGTCGCCAAGCGACACGAACATTTGCTCGGACAGCTCGAGGCGGAACTGGACATCCTGCAGGTCGAGAAGCGTATCCGTGGCCGCGTGAAGCGGCAGATGGAAAAATCGCAGCGAGAGTACTACCTGAACGAGCAGGTCAAAGCGATTCAGAAAGAACTCGGCGAGGGCGAGGAGGGCGCCGATCTCGAGGAGCTGGAAAAGAAGATCATTGCCGCAAAGATGCCGAAAGAGGCGCGCGAGAAGGCGCAAAGCGAACTCAAGAAGCTCAAGCTGATGTCACCCATGTCGGCCGAGGCCACGGTAGTCCGAAACTATATCGATGTGCTGATCGGCCTGCCTTGGCGTAAAAAATCCAAGGTCAATAACGATCTGACCCATGCAGAGAAAGTGCTTGAGGACGATCACTACGGACTCGACAAGATCAAGGAACGCATCCTGGAGTATCTCGCCGTGCAACAGCGAGTTGACAAGGTCAAGGCCCCCATCCTTTGCTTCGTCGGCCCGCCGGGTGTCGGCAAGACCTCGCTCGGACAATCGATTGCGCGCGCGACGAACCGCAAGTTCGTCCGCATGGCACTTGGTGGTGTGCGTGACGAGGCTGAGATCCGCGGCCATCGTCGTACCTACATAGGCTCCATGCCGGGCAAGATCCTGCAGAGCCTGACCAAGACGGGAGTGCGCAACCCGCTGTTCCTGCTCGACGAGATCGACAAGCTCGGCCAGGATTTTCGTGGCGATCCGGCATCGGCGCTGCTGGAAGTGCTGGACCCTGAGCAGAACCATACGTTCGCCGATCATTACGTTGAGGTTGATTTCGATCTATCGGACGTGATGTTCGTTGCAACCGCCAATTCGCTGAATATTCCAATGGCGCTGCTTGACCGTATGGAAGTCATTCGCCTGTCGGGTTACACCGAGGATGAGAAGACCAGCATTGCTCAGCGTTACCTGCTGCCGAAACAGATCAAGAACAATGGTCTGAAAGATAACGAGATCAGCGTTGCCGAATCTGCGGTACGGGACATCATCCGCTACTACACGCGAGAGGCAGGCGTTCGTTCGCTCGAGCGCGAAATTTCCAAGATCTGCCGCAAGGTGGTCAAGATGCTGCTGCTTAAAAAGCAGGAGAAGAAAATCACCGTCACTGGCAAGAACCTCAGCAAATTTCTCGGTGTGCGCCGCTATGATTTTGGTGTCGCCGAAAAAGATAATCAAATCGGACAAGTGGTCGGTCTGGCCTGGACCGAAGTCGGTGGCGACTTGCTCACTATCGAAGCGATGACCATGCCGGGCAAGGGCAATGTGATCCGCACCGGCACGCTGGGCGATGTGATGAAAGAATCCATCGAGGCCGCGCGTACGGTCGTGCGAAGCCGGTCGAAGGTGCTAGGTATCAAAAACGATGTGTTCGACAAGACCGATATTCATATTCATGTACCCGAGGGTGCGACACCGAAAGACGGTCCGTCGGCAGGTATTGCGATGACCACGGCATTGGTATCGGTATTCACCGGTATTCCGGTTCGTGCGGATGTCGCGATGACAGGCGAGATCACACTGCGCGGCGAGGTGCTGCCTATTGGCGGGCTGAAGGAAAAACTGCTCGCTGCGCTGCGCGGTGGCACCAAGACCGTGTTGATTCCCGATCAGAATGTGAAAGATCTCGCAGAGATTCCCGAAAACGTGAAAAATCGTCTCGAGATTGTTCCTGTGAAATGGATAGACAAGGTGCTGGAGATCGCGCTGGAGCGTCAGCCTGTTCCTCTGACTGATGAAGAAGCCGCACCAGAGCCCGCGGTTGCCTCGGCAGATGACAAGTCGAAGACACCGGTGGTCAAGCACTGATCTTGTTCAAGCACCAAGAAGAAGCGCTCTTAGGAGCGCTTTTTTGATGCAAAATTTCTATGCTGGTCGAAATTCTTTCGACAAGACTTTTTGTGCTGTGCACGAGCAACATCGGCGATACGATGCGCAAGACTTGCGTAATCAACGAGTTAGCAGCGTTTTGTCATTGCAAACCAGATGTTTCAGATAATGACAGACATTTCTAGTTTGTTTTGTAAGGTTTATTAGATCGGATATTCATCTTTTTTAAATGGTGTTATCAGGTAAATTTCTTGACACTAACGGGTGGCGACGAGTCTAATATTCAGTGCAGACAACTCTGCACATCGTGCTGTCGCATAGTGCAAGCGTTCCGACAGCGGGAACAAATTCAACAACACGTCCCAGGGGGAGTCAGTGAACAAAACTGAACTGATAGATGAAATCGCCAAAGCGGCGGACATCTCCAAGGCTTCTGCCAGCCGCGCGCTGGAAGCCGTAATTGAATCGATAACCTCTACACTGAAGCATGATGGTTCAGTGACCCTGGCTGGTTTCGGAACCTTTGCCGTCACCGCTCGCGCGGCTCGCACGGGTCGCAACCCGCGCACCGGAGAGGAGATCAAGATCGGTGCTTCCAAGGTGCCGAAATTTAAGCCTGGCAAAGCTTTGAAAGATGCGCTAAACTAGCGGTTTTTCCGACGTCGTGACAACGTTGGAGTTGGCTGACTAAGTCGAAACGAGCGATCAAAGTGAGCGAAGTTTCAAGGGTGCTTAGCTCAGTTGGTAGAGCGGCGCCCTTACAAGGCGTAGGTCGGGAGTTCGAGCCTCTCAGCACCCACCAAGCAGCCAGCAAGCAGTTTATGTAGTATTGGAGTGGTAGTTCAGTCGGTTAGAATACCGGCCTGTCACGCCGGGGGTCGCGGGTTCGAGTCCCGTCCACTCCGCCAAAACCCAAAAGGCGAACCCTGTGTTCGCCTTTTTTCATATGCAGTCCGATAGAGTAGTCCAAGGGCAGCCCATTAGAACGAGTGCCGGTTGTGTATCAGCGACCGACCAAAGACTTCACAGAGTACTTGCACATGCTTGAATTCATCCGTACCCACCAGCGTCTGATGCAGTTCTTGCTGCTTCTGATCATTCTCCCTTCGTTTGCCTTCTTTGGCATCGAGAGCTATCTGCGTATGGACGGCAATGAGCCTCCGGTTGCCAAAGTCGCCGGCCAGAGTATCACTCAGCGCGAGTGGGAGGCGGCGCAGGAGCGCCAGGTTGAACGCTTCAGGCAAGTGTTTGGCGAGCAGTTCAATCCGGCGATGCTCGATAACCCGGAAGCGCGTCAGGGTGTGCTCGAAAATCTGGTCGCGCAAAAGGCCTTGTCAGCGCACGTGATGGATAATCATCTGACCGTCTCGAACGACACCTTGCGCAATACCATTCTCGAGATTCCCGGTCTGAGAGATCCGGATGGACAATTCAATAAAGAGCGTTACCAGCAGCTCCTTGCAGCGCAGGGCCTAACACCCGAGAAGTTCGAGGCGGGCCTTCGGCATGACATGGCCGTGCAGCAGCTCAATGCCGTGGTTCAAGGTACCGCATTCTCTCCGAAATCGGTCGCCGCTCGTATCTCGGCACTGAACCAGCAAGTTCGCGAAGTACAAGAACTGTCCTTCACGCCACAGTCTTTCCGTTCACAGGTCAAGCCTACCGATGCGATGATTGAGGAGTACTACAACAAGCACCCCTCACAGTATGAACAGCCTGAGACCGTCAAGGCCGAGGTCGTCGTGTTCAATCCCGATATTGTCGAGTCGCGCATCGAAATTACCGACGCCGATACCAAGGCGTATTACGAACAGAATCTTGCGCGCTACCGTACGGATGAGCAGCGCCGCGCCAGCCACATTCTGATCAATTCAGGCCGTGAGGCAGCGGCTGCCGACAAGGCCGCCGCCAAGGCCAAGGCAGAAAAACTACTCGAGCAATTGCGCAAGAACCCGAACGATTTTGCCAAACTGGCGAAAGAGAACTCGCAGGATCCCGGATCGGCTGAGCGCGGCGGCGATCTGGATTTCTTCGGCAAGGGTATGATGGTCAAGCCGTTTGAGGATGCAGCCTACGCGCTGAAAGAAGGCGAGATCAGCAACGTGGTGCAGTCAGATTTTGGCTTTCACATCATCCGTGTCACGGCGATCAAGCCGGCAACCGTCCGTCCGCTGACAGAAGTAAAGGCCAATATCGCTGATGAGTTGCGCCGCCAGCAAGCGGGTAAGAAGTATGCGGAGATGGCCGAGATCTTCACCAACATGGTGTACGAACAATCGGATAGCCTCAAGCCGGTTGCCGACAAACTGGGTCTCAGAATCGAGACCATCAGCGGCCTGACCCGCAAGCCTAACCCGGCACTGCCAAAGACCGCCGCCTTCAACCAGGCCAAATTCCTGAATGCGCTGTTCTCCGACGAGTCGACGCAATCAAAACGCAATACCGAAGCGATCGAAGTCAGTCCGCGATTTCTGATTGCCGGACGCGTGATCGACTACAAGCCTGTCACGCGCATTCCGCTGGAGCAGGTAAAAAAACAGGTCGAGGAGACGGTCATCGCGATCGAGGCAGAGAAGCTCGCGATCACCGCCGGCGAAACCAAGCTGGCCGAACTCAAGAACGGGGGCAGCGCTGATTTTGGTGCGTCCAAGCCGGTGTCGCGAAACAGCGCCGGAGGCCTGCCACCCCCTGCAATGAACGCGATCATGAAAGCCAACCCGGCCAAGTTGCCGGCCTATGTTGGCGTGGACCTCGGTGGCATGGGCTACCGCATCTTCAAGATCAGCAAGGTCACCGAAGAGGCAGGCGATGACGCTGCGATGAAGGCCGAGCAGCAGCAGGTAAATGAATTCCTTGCCGCGCAGGAGATGGCGGCCTATCTTGGCGTGATCAAGAAGCGTGCGAAAGCAGAGATCCTCGCGCCGGTCGCCACTGCCAAGTCGCCACAGGCAGCGACCAAGTAAAGTGCAGCTGAGCTCGGTCGCATCTTTCTGAGGTTTTCAGCGAGATGCCCGAGCGATCAGAGTGTCCCGCACCTCACCGCTCGTTGTTGAGTAGCGTCGCTGCGGCCGAGGCAAAGGCGGCGGCCGAAATATCCATCAGGTTGACCTGCAGCGCGTCATGGTACCCGCTGAAATTGCGATTGATCGATTTCAGATACGCGGGATCGTAATGCTGGGTCAGTAGCGTTTCCACCAGTTGCGGTATGTTCCCTGACTCAGCCAGTGCGCGCCATGCACTGATCTTGTCGCGGCCGTGCAGTGGTGTCAGGTGCTCTAGCTGAGAGATCAGCTGTGTTATGTCGGCCGCCAGGTGAGGATAATCTTCGATCAGCAGTTGAACGCGATTCGCGTCACTGATATTGATCCGTATGCAGGCTGATGCGCGTATGACTTCCATCAGTTTCTCGGGTACGCGCAGATTGCCGATCTTCTTGCTTTCCGACTCGACAAACACCTGGCGCTCCGGATGGAACTGTCGTAGCGTCTGCCAGACTTGGCTCTCGAACATTTTCTGGGAAGGTTGGGGCTCTCCGGGAAGGCCACCGAGCAAAGAACCTCGGTGCGCCGCGAGCTTTTCCAGGTCGAGTACCTGAGCGCCCATCGCGGCGAGCGTTCCCAGCAAACGGCTCTTGCCGCTTCCCGTTGTGCCGCACACCACCTGAAAACGAAAGTGTCCGGCCATCTCGTCGATTTGAGTGACCAGGTGCTGCCGGTAGGCCTTGTAGCCGCCTTCGAGCTGTACTGCTGGCCAGCCTATCTTGGCCAGGATATGCGCCATCGCGCCGCTGCGATTACCACCCCGCCAGCAGTAGACCAGAGGTCGCCAGCTTTTAGGATGGTCGGCAAAATGCGTTTGGAGGTGTGATGCGATATTGCGCGCGACAATGGCTGCGCCGATTTTCTTTGCCTTGAAAGGGCTGTCCTGCTTGTACAGCGTACCCACCATGACGCGTTCGTCATCATGCAGTACCGGGCAGTTGATTGCGCCGGGAACATGGTCGAGCGCGAACTCGGACTCGGAACGCACATCGATGACCGTATCGAAGGCCGCTATATCGGACAGCGCGTCGCCGGCAGAGAGCAGAGCGGGATATTTCATCAGGGCGTTAGCAGGCGATGCCTCGTTTTTTATTTGAGCCAAGTGCGCAGCACCGGCCAGACATTGTCGAGCATGATAGCTTGTGCCTTCTGATTCGGATGTATCCGATCAGGTTGGAAGTATTGCTCGGTGTCTTCCAGTCCCTCCAGCAGAAAAGGTACCAGCTTGACGGATTTTTCTCGGCTCAGCCCCTGGTACATGGCAGCAAAGCGCTTGCTGTAATCCACGCCATAGTTGGGCGGAAGGCGCATGCCGACCAAGAGCACTCGGGCGCCGCTGCCAGTCGATGCCGTGATCATCTCGCGCAGATTGGATTGCGTAGCAGCCAGCGACAAGCCTCGCAACCCATCATTGCCCCCCAGCTCGAGGATGACGATCGACGGCTTATGCTGCTCCAGCAGGGCAGGTAGCCGGGTCTTGCCGCCGGCGGTCGTCTCGCCGCTGATACTGGCATTGACCACGCTGAACGACATCTTGTCCGCTCGGAGTTGTTTGTCGAGCAGGCTGACCCAGCCAGTGCCACGTGGCAGCCCATATTCTGCGGACAGGCTGTCGCCGAGCACGAGCACGGTTTTTGTTGCAGAATGCGCGCTGCCGGATGCAAGCAGCCCGAGTACCAGCAAGGCAGCCAGCGTCAGCGCGCGTGCCAAGCGGCAAAACAATGCACCAGAGCGGCCCATGGCGCTTACTGTGCTGAATACGCTGAAGCTTTCGATCGCGAATGTACGCTCTGTTAAACGCAGTCCCTCTTTTGATTGATCCTGCATGCCCGAACACTCCCTGCCACTGCCGTTGATCGATGTGACCGGACTCACCAAGCGAGTCGCCGATGCCAGCGGTGAGCTGACGATACTGAACGATATTCATTTTACCGTGCGCTCTGGCTCGACGGTCGCGCTGGTGGGTGCGTCGGGCTCGGGCAAATCAACGCTACTTGGCTTGCTCGCCGGCTTGGATTTACCTTCATCCGGCAAGGTACTGATTAATGGCACCGATCTGTACGCGCTCGATGAAGATGGTCGCGCGGCTTTGCGCAAGTCGCAGCTGGGGTTCGTTTTCCAGTCATTTCAGTTGCTCTCTCACCTGACCGCGCTGGAGAATGTGATGCTGCCCCTCGAACTGCGCGCTGATCCGCATGCGCGCCAGAAAGCAGAGCAGATGCTGGGGCGTGTCGGGCTGGCACAGCGACTGCGGCACTATCCGAAATTTTTATCCGGTGGCGAACAGCAGCGTGTTGCGCTGGCTCGTGCCTTCGTCACCGACCCGCCTCTGCTACTGGCCGATGAGCCCACTGGCAGTCTGGACGCAGCCACCGGTGAAGCCGTGATCGATCTGATGTTCACGCTGAACCGCGAGCAGGGATCGACGCTCGTGCTGGTGACGCATGACCCGTCGATTGCGGCGCGCTGCGAACGCACGCTGACCATCGCCGCCGGTCGGCTGGTTGCCGACAGCGCTCAGCCGCGATCAAGCTGATTCAGCAATGAGCGTATGCCCGGAAGCAGCTCGCTCGCCATAAGACCGCGCGGGCCTGTGCCTGCATCGACCATCTCGTCGGCCGCTTTGCCGTGCATCCACACAGCGGCCAGCGCGGCCTCCCACACCGGCCAGTGCTGAGCCAGCAGCGCACCGCACAGACCGGAGAGCACATCGCCCGTGCCTGCCGTTGCCAGCGCTGGATTGCCCGTGGTGTTAATCACCTGTAGTCCGTGTTGATCAGTGATCACGGTACCCGATCCCTTGAGAATCACTGTCGATAGAAAAAATGCAGCCAGTTCGTGCGCAGTGCCAAGCCGATCCGCCTGAACGCTGGTAGCGCTCGTGCCGAGTAGGCGCGCAGCTTCCAGAGGATGTGGGGTCAGCAGCGTCGGCGCGCGACGCTGACGAGTCTTTTGCTGCAACGCAGGTTCGGCAGCGATCAGGTTCAGCGCATCGGCATCCAGCACTGCCGGCAGCTCGCTGGCCAGCGCGCGAGACAGCGCATCATGGGCGTGTCGCGATTGTCCGAGGCCAGTGCCCACCACCACGGCGCCCGAGGACAGTGGCAGCGCATCGGCATCACGGCACATCAGCTCGGGATACAGCGGGTCGAATGCGGGCGCGGCATCAATGAAACCGGCGTACACGCGTCCAGCGCCTGCCATCGCACCCATGCGGGCCGCCAGCAGTACCGCACCGCCCATGCCGCTGGCGCCGCCCATGATCACCAGATCACCATAGCTGCCCTTGTGCGACGCATGCGAGCGCGGTGTTGCCAGGTGTCGAAACATGACTGGCTGGCTCAGTCTTGCCAGCGGCGCCGGATACAGCGACGCATCGACCGCGAGCGTGTCGATGATGATCTCCCCCGCGTGATCTCGACCCTGCGCGGTGTGAAGGCCGGGCTTGTCGGCAATGAAGCTGACCGTAGTGCTGGCGCGCACGGCCACGGCAGTGCTTCCCCCGACGATGGTACCGTGATCGGCATCCAATCCACTCGGTACATCGATGGCCAGACAGGGACAGGATTGCGTATTCATGTAGACCACCAGCCTGGCGAACACACCCTCCAGCGGACGCGTGAGTCCGATACCGAACAATCCATCAATGAGCAAATCCCACTCGTCTACCGGTGCCAGTGACTCCGCAGGGACGAAGCGAGCAGCGCTCTGCCGGGCCTTGTCGAGTGCGCGCTGCGCATCAGGCGGGGCATGGGAGGGCATCTGTGGCATCACGATACTCACCTGATGTCCTTCGGAGGCGAGCAGCGTTGCGGCTTCCAGTGCATCGCCGCCGTTGTTGCCGGGGCCGACGACGACTAAAAGACGCGCACCGGAAGCAGGGCTGCTCAGCAGCTGGCGCGCTGCACGGGCGACAGCTGCGCCAGCGCGCTGCATCAGCGTGCCGGCAGGTAGGGCTGCCAGCGCGGCTTGTTCTATCGCCCGGATTTGGGAGACGCTGTAGAGTCCGTCGACTGCGCGATCAGCGCATGCGGTCGCCATAGCGGGTCAGGGTGAGGCCATCGGTATCGATTTCAGCGCGTCGGCCAGAAATCATGTCGGCCAACAGCTTGCCGCTGCCTGCGGCCATGGCCCATGAGGCCGAGCCCTGTCCCGTGTTGACAAAGACATTCGGGTAACGGGTCGCGCCCAGCAGCGGCACACCCTCTGGCAGCATGGCCACGGGTCCGGTCCAGAAATTCGCGGTACGGTAATTGGCGGCATTCGGGAACCAGTCATCCGCGACCTTGACCAGCGTGTTGATCGCCTTCTGATGAAGATCCAGATTGGAAGAGCCCAGCTCGGCGCAGCCCGCGATACGAATTCGTTTGCCCAGACGAGTCAGCGCAACGCGATAGGTGTCGTCGAACAGCGAAGTCTGTGGCGCGAGCTCGAATTCTTGGATGGCCGTCGATGCAGAATACACTTTGACCGGGTAGGCCGGCAGGCCGATGCCCAGCGCCTTGAGCAGCCGGGTGCTGTCGCTGCCCGCTGCGACCACCACGGCATCGGCATCGATCTGGCGGTTCTCAATCAGCAGACTGACGCCGCCCAGTTCAGGACGTATTGCCTGCACCTCGCAATTGAAGTGAAATTCCACGCCTTTATCTTGTGACAGTGCCTTGAGCTGCCTGACGAACAGCGGGCAGTTGCCGGCCCAGTCGTCCGGCACATGCAATGCCGAGTGAAACGTTGTCTCCCCCGACAGCGCAGGCTCGAGCTGGCGCGCAGCATCGAGATCGAGCAATTCATTACGGCAGCCAAACTCGCCCAGCAGCTCCATGTAGGGCAGAGCCATTTCCAGTTCCTTGGCAGTGCGAAACATGATCATCATGCCGCTACGCTGCTGGAAATCCAGATCATGCGTCTGCACCAGATGCTGCATCAGCTCCTGGCTGTAGCTCGCAAGACGGTACAGCCGCTGCTGGTTCTGTTTGTAGCGTCCAAGGGAAGTTTCCGAGATCGAGCGCTTCAGCCAGCGCCACATGGCGGGTTCGAAGCGTGCGCTGAACGCGAGCGATGATTCCGGACGGAAAAGCATGGATAGCACGCGGCCGGGAGCGCCGGGAGTTGCCCACAGTCTCAGCCCGGACGGGCCCATCAGGTCCAGATTGCCGAAGCTCGCCTCCTGGGCCACATTGCCATATCGCTCGATCACCGCGACTTCATGGCCGGCTTCCGCCAAATAATAGGCAGTGCACACACCGATAACACCGCCACCGATTACAGCTACGCGCATTGGACTCCAGCTTGTTGAAGAACCTCACGGCCGTTCTGCTATCGCCGTGGGACAGGTCTGTGCCTGCAAGTTCAGGAAAAACTGCTCGATTAATTCAATTTGTAGGGAGAGTGCTATTTATTATCGGGAATTATTGAACAACGCCCGCTAGATTATCTGCAAAACTGCTCTAAAACAATCCACACCTGGGGCACTGCAAGGTATTTGCATGGTGCATTTGATCAGATTGCACCCTTAGCGCTCGTTAACATGGTGCATGGGTTGATCTCCTTGTATTTGGCACACCACAAAAAGAAATAAATCGCCCTTCGAACAAATAGTTCGATCTTCGAATACGTTTGGCATGCGAATTGCAAAAAAAGAAATGTCAGTCAGGTGGAATCTGACATTGTAAATTGAAGGAAGCATTTGCCATGAAAGCGATCGGAAAAATAACGTCCTCGCGCCGGCAGCGCACTATCACTGCGTCGGCGGCTCCCGTTCACGCGGGCCATCATCCTCCCCACATCAGGCTGTCGTCTGGTTCACTGTCGTTTAGGAAATCCGGCGAGCCCGGTTCATCATATTGTGCGTTTCTTGAGACTCAGATCGCCGCCTGGGAGCGTGAGCGCGAAAAAGCATCGCAGGTCGATATTCGTGCATTGCTCGCGGCAGATAGGGTGTCCGGATCGAGTTTTGCACCACCCTGGTCGGTAGAGATCGTCGAGCCCGATACGCTAGACGCGCTGGAGGCGGAGACCACGGGCTACCGGGATCGTTTGGCGAAACTGCAGAAGGTTAGCGGAAAACGCTTACCTGCAGGCTTGCCCGGCAACCCAGCGATGTTCGGGATCGGCCCGCTGAAACCCGCGACCGGGGCCAATCTGCTGGACAGTTCACCCAGCGCGCTGAATGCCTTCATCATCGATCTGCTGCCCGGTGAGCGCAAGTTGCCTGCGTTGCTGCGAGGCCCCTATGATCTGCGTGCCTGCAAATACCTGTTCGTCATTGATCAGTATGGTCTTCATGTTCTGCATGAGCTGACGCCGTGTACGACCACTGCGCGGGGCTTCGGTGGTCATCCGCAGCTGCCTGCGGTAAATGGCTGGGCGGCGATAGGCGGCGAAGCATTTTTCAGTGATGCGGATGATCGGAAGGTTTTCATCAATTTTGGTTCGGGCCGATTTCCCCCCGATAGCGTGGCGCAAATGGAAGCGACCTCGAGGTATTGGCTCGCTTGCGGTATGAACGAGGTGGTGGCAGTGTTTGAGAACCGTGATCTTTCCCGACGCGCGTATGGTCTGGGCGATCGCTACGGGCAGCAACTACCGAACAAGATCTATCGTCGACAGCGGCTCATCCGAGACGAGATGGTGCAATAACCGCTTCCATGAGGCGGGCGATGGCGGCGATTCGTGCATCGGTCAATGCCGAGGACGCCAGCGAAAAACCGACCGGGAGATCGCCTTCGCGATGACACGGGATCGAGATCGCGCAGCCGTCCAAGAGATTGATGATTGAGGTATTTCTCAGCAACAGCCGGTTCGCATCAAAAAAAGCCTCGTCGGAAGCAAGCAGTGCCTCGGTTTTGGGCGCAACGATGGGCACCGTGGGCATGATCATCGCGTCATAGCCGGCAAGAACGTCCTCCAGTCCCTTGCGCCATGATTCGCGCGCGCGACGCAAGCGGTCTTTGTCTTCGTCAGTGGCATTCGCCCCGAGCAGGATTCTCGACACAACGCGAGGGTCATACTCATGCTTGCGCTGGGACAGAAGCGCTTCGTGAAAAGGGTAGGCCTCATAAGGCGAGATCAGATAAAGATCTTTTGCTTCAGCCAGCATGCGCATGGGTACTTCAACGATCTGCGCACCGGCAGCAGAGAGACGCGACACGGCGGCCGTGAATGCCTTCGCCACCTGACTATCCACGGCATCAAGTACCACATCTTCCGGGATGGCCAGCTTCAGTTGGGCTAGCTCCATCGCAGGCAGCTCGAGTGGGTCATCGGCGATAACGCGGTCGATCAGCAGACAATCATCGACGGTTGCTGCAATTGGCCCCACAGAGTCGAGTGAGGGCGCCAGCGGCAGCGCGCCTTGCACGGGCACGCGGCGCAGGGTGGGCTTGAAACCCACCAGCCCGCACAAGGCCGCGGGTATTCTCACGGAGCCGCCGGTATCCGAGCCGATCGCGGCCACGCAGCTGCCAATGGCGACCGACACCGCTGCGCCCGATGACGAACCGCCTGGGATAGATACGCGTCGGATCAGCCGGGTTGGCGGGTGTGCCGAGATGCGGGTTGATGCCCACGCCCGAGTAGGCGAACTCGGTCATGTTGGTCTTGCCGATGATTGCCGCCCCCGCCGCGCGGAGGCGGGCGACCACGACCGCATCCGATGCGGCGGGAGGCGCATCGCGCAATGCGACCGATCCGGCCAGCGTGGTTTCGCCTGCCACATCGAACAAGTCTTTCACCGAGACCGGCAACCCAGCCAGTGCCGAACTGTGCTGCCCCGTTACCCGCAGCACATCCGCGTGAGCGGCAGCGGCCAGCGCCGCGTCGGCATACAGCTGCGTGTAGACCGAGGAAGACTCGCGCGCGACGGCCAGGCTGGCCTGCATGAGCTCGCGGCGGTTCTGAGTGTTCAGAGAAATAATTGGCATCGGAGGGTCGGGTCTGGGCACCGCACTTTTTTGTCCCGGACAACGATAGCATGAGCCTGAGGGCCTCGGATCCCAAGTCGCCGGTCAATGATCCGATCGCTGGGCGACGCAGGTGTGCGCGGTATAATGCCCACTCACCGATTCAACCCGAGAACACTGGCCCGCGCAGTACTTTTCGCTGGCCGGCCGGCTCGCCAACTGCGTCTTCGCCATGCTCACTCTTTCGGGCTCCAGCGCCCTGTCAGGCTTTCGTTTACAGCGTTTATTATCACAACTGAAAGATATCGATCCGGCGATTACCGGAATCTCCGGGCGCTTTTGCCACTTCATCGATGCGCCCTCCGGACTGAGCGAGGAAGAAAAACAGCAGCTCTCTGCGATGCTCACCTACGGCGAACCCTTTAGCGGGGAAGAATCGGGCGAGCAGTTCATCGTGATACCGCGTATCGGCACCATCTCGCCCTGGGCGAGCAAGGCCACCGATATCGCGCACAACTGCGGCATGCGTCATGTGCACCGTATCGAACGCGGCATTCGCTACTTCGTACAGCGGAAATCCGGATTGCTCGGACAAAAAAAGCTCGACGCAAGCAAGCTCGCTGAGATCGTCGCACTGCTGCACGATCGGATGACCGAGACCGTGGTGCGTGACGCTGCAGATGCTGCAGGACTGTTCCGTGATCTCGAGCCGCAGCCCTTGGCGTATATCGACATGATCAAAGGCGGCAAGCAGGCGCTGGACAACGCGAATGCCGAACTCGGCCTCGCCTTGTCAGATGATGAGATCGATTATCTGTTCGATGCGTTCACCCGTGCAGGACGCAACCCGACCGATGTGGAATTGATGATGTTCGCACAGGCGAACAGCGAGCACTGCCGACACAAGATCTTCAATGCCGACTGGACTATCGACGGACAGCCTCAGGATCGCTCGCTCTTTGCGATGATCCGTCATACGCATCAGCTCAACCCCAAAGGCACCATCGTTGCCTACGCCGACAATGCCTCCGTGATCGAAGGAGCGACCGTCACGCGGTTTTACCCGCGCGCCGGTCAGGGCTGGCAGTACCTGGCCAGCGACGAGCCGACACATATCCTGATGAAGGTCGAGACGCATAATCATCCAACCGCGATTTCGCCATTTCCGGGGGCATCGACCGGCGCCGGCGGTGAGATTCGAGACGAAGGCGCGACCGGCCGTGGAGCCAAGCCTAAAGCGGGCCTGACTGGTTTCACGGTATCTAACCTGATGATCCAACATGCGGTGCGCCAGTGGGAGAACGCCCGCGATGTCAACGTGCCGCCTTCGCAGCGCAAACAGACGGGTACGTCCGGCATTACCGGCAAGCCGGAGCGGATTGCATCGCCGCTGCAGATCATGATCGATGGCCCGATCGGTGGCGCGGCATTTAACAATGAGTTCGGTCGTCCGAACCTGACCGGTTATTTCCGCAGCTATGAGCAGAATGTCGGCGGCTCGGTCTATGGCTATCACAAGCCCATCATGATTGCCGGCGGTCTGGGCAATATCTCCGGGCTACACACGAAAAAAGAAGCCCTGCCTGTCGGCAGTCTGCTGATCCAGCTCGGCGGCCCCGGCATGCGCATCGGTATGGGGGGCGGTGCCGCTTCGTCGATGGCGACGGGCGCAAACACGGCGGATCTCGATTTCGATTCTGTACAGCGCGGCAATCCCGAGATGCAGCGCCGCGCGCAGGAGGTGATCAATGCCTGCTGGGCGATGGGCGAGAACAATCCGGTGCTCTCCATTCATGATGTGGGTGCGGGCGGGCTGTCGAATGCGTTCCCTGAGCTGACCAATGATGCCGGACGGGGAGCGGTGTTTGATCTGCGCAAAGTGCATCTGGAAGAGAGCGGACTGGCGCCGAAAGAAATCTGGAGCAATGAATCTCAGGAACGGTATGTGATGGCGATTGCGCCACCCAGCCTGCCGCTGTTCACTTCGTTGTGCGAGCGAGAGCGCTGTCCGTTCGCGGTCGTGGGTATTGCGACCGAAGAGCGACAGCTGCGCGTCATCGACCCTGAGCATGACAACTACCCGGTCGACATGCCGATGGAAGTCTTGCTGGGCAAGCCGCCGAAGATGCATCGCGACGTGAAGCGCATGCCGCAGGTGGCGATACCGATCGACCTCACGGGAGTCTCGCTCGAAGAGGCCGCTCAGCGCGTGTTGACACTGCCTACCGTTGCAGATAAATCTTTCCTGATCACGATAGGTGATCGTACCGTCGGCGCACATACGGTGCGTGATCAGATGGTCGGGCCCTGGCAAGTGCCGGTCGCGGATTGCGCAGTGACGACCATGAGTCATGTTGGCTATCTCGGCGAGGCGATGGCGATGGGCGAGCGCACGCCGCTGGCGGTGGTGAATGCGCCGGCCTCGGGGCGCATGGCGGTCGGTGAGGCAATCACGAATATCGCCGCCGCAGCGATCAATGAGCTGTCGGACATCAAGCTCTCTGCGAACTGGATGGCGGCCTGCGGCCAGCCCGGGCAGGATGCGGCGCTGTTCGATACCGTGAAGGCAGTCGGCATGGAGCTGTGTCCCGCGCTAGGCATCAGCATCCCGGTGGGTAAAGATTCGCTGTCGATGCGCACCACCTGGCGCGATGATGAAGGCGACAAGGCGGTGATCTCGCCGGTGTCGCTGATCGTGTCGTCGTTCGCGCCAGTGGCGGACGTGCGGCGCTCACTGACGCCACAGCTGCGCACGGATCTCGGCGAGACTTCGCTGATCCTGATCGACCTTGGCCGTGGGAAGAACCGCCTTGGCGCTTCGGCACTGGCACAGGTGATGCAGCAGCTGGGTAATGAAGTTCCCGATATTGACGAAGCGAATGATCTGAAAGCCTTCTTCAATGCCGTGCAGCGGCTTAATCGCGAGCAGAAGCTGCTGGCCTACCACGACCGCTCCGATGGCGGCCTGTATACGACGCTGTGCGAGATGGCTTTTGCCGGTCACACGGGCCTCTCGGTCAACCTCGACATTCTGGTGACCGAAGGTGAGCATGCGACGGACTGGGGCGATTCCAAAAACTGGTCAAGCCAGGTGGATGAGCGTCGCAACGACCTGACGCTGCGTGCGCTGTTCAATGAAGAACTGGGCGCAGTGCTACAAGTGCGTGCCGCTGAAAAGTCAGAGGTGATGAATGTGCTGCGTGAGTTTGGCCTGGGTGCTTGCAGCCATATCATTGGCAAGACCAATGATCGCGATGTGATCGAATTTACCCGCGACGCGAAGATCATCTACAGCCAGAAGCGCTCGGTATTGCATCGTCTCTGGAGCGAGACCAGCTGGCGTCTGGCGCGCCTGCGTGACAACCCTGCTTGTGCGGATGCTGAATATGACCGCTGGCTGGATGAATCGGATCCGGGTATGCAGCCGGTCATTGCCTTTGATCCCTCCGACGATGTGGCAGCGCCTTTGATTGCGACCGGTGCGCGTCCCCGTGTGGCGATCTTGCGCGAACAGGGCGTGAACTCCCATGTCGAGACGGCCTATGTGATGCACCAGTCGGGCTTTGATGCGATCGATGTGCACATGAGCGACCTGATTACTGGGCGTGCATCGCTGGAAGGCTTCAGCGGCCTGATCGCGGTCGGTGGTTTTTCATACGGCGATGTGCTGGGTGCGGGTGAGGGCTGGTCCAAGACCATCCTGTTCAATCCGGCGTTGTCGGAGCAATTCTCCGGCTTCTTCCAGCGCAAGGAGACCTTCGCACTGGGCATCTGCAACGGCTGCCAGATGATGAGCAGTCTGAAATCCATTATTCCCGGTGCCGAGCACTGGCCGAAATTTACGCGCAATCAGTCCGAGCAGTTCGAGGCGCGCTTTGCGATGGTCGACATACCGGAATCGCCATCGATCTTCTTTGCCGGCATGGCGGGAACGCGCACACCGATCGCAGTCGCGCACGGCGAAGGCTACGCCAATTTCGCGCATACGGGTGATCCGACCAAAGTGCGGGTGGCCTTGCGCTTCGTGGACAATCACGGTCAGCCAACCGAGCGCTATCCGTTCAATCCGAACGGATCGCCGTCGGGTGTTACGGCAGTCACCACCGCGGATGGCCGCTTCACGGTGATGATGCCGCATGCGGAGCGGGTGTTTCGCACGGTGCAGCACTCGTGGCATCCGGACGGTTGGAGCGAGGATGCTCCGTGGATGCGCATGTTCCGCAATGCGCGCAAATGGGTGGGCTGAAGCGCCGGGTTCAAAGCATCGTCATAAAAAAACGCTCCCGAGGGAGCGTTTTTTGCAACGTCGAACTCAGCCGCTTGTTTACTGAATCTTCGCCTTCTTCTTCAGGTCTTGCTGGAAACCTTGCAGCTTGCGCTGCTGGAGCGATTCGCCGATTTGACCTTTGACTTCCTCAAACGGAGGGAATTGCGCATCGCGCGTCTCTTCCAGCCGGATCACGTGATAACCGAACTGCGACTTGACTGGGTTCTGCGTGTATTCACCCGTCTTCAGTGCAATCATGGCCTCGGAGAAAGGCTTCACGAAGGCGTCGGGCGGTGCCCAGCCCAAATCGCCGCCTTGCTCGGCTGAGCCGGGATCTTTGGAGGATTTGGCCAGTTCTTCAAACTTGGCGCCGCCTTTCAGCTTGCTGATAATGGCCTTCGCTTCGTCTTCCTTTTCGACCAAGATATGGCGTGCGTGATATTCCTTGCCGCTGTTCGAGGCTTTCACCTTTTCGTACTCGGCTTTCATGTCTTCATCCTTGACCGGGTGCTTGGTCAGGTACTCGGACACCATCGCACGGATCACGATGGATTGGCGCGCCATCTCGATCTGATTCTTGATGTCGGCACGGCTGGAGATGCCTTGCTTGTCGGCCTCCTGCGCGAGCACTTCTCGATTGATCAGTTCATCTTTGATCATCGAGCGCATTTCTGGGGTGTCTTGCTGGCCTTGCTGCACCATTTGCTTGACCATCACGTCAACACGTGACGTCGGGATTGCCTTGCCATTGACCACGGCGACATTCTGCGCCAGCACGGGCAAGCCGGCCGATGCCATCAGCAGCACGAGCAGGCGAGCGGTTTTCAGATTCATCATAATTGTTGATTTAGGGGGTCGTTGATAAAAACGGCCGGCGCCACAGTCAGCTGCCGATCGGTGTTCAAGCTTCCGATGCAGCGGCCTCGGCCGGCGTCAGCAAGGTCATTGCGAGAGCGTGTATATCTTTCTGCATCATCTCGCGCAGGCAATCATACACTAGCCGATGGCGACCAAGCTTGCCCAGCCCGTCAAAGCGCTCCGAGATCATGCGAATCCGATAATGCCCGCCGCCCGAAGCGGCACCGGCATGCCCGGCATGCAGCGCGGATTCGTCGTCGATAGTCAGTGACACGGGCGAGAGCTCAAGTGTCAGCAACTCATGTATGCGCTCCACGCGATTCATTCGGCTTCCTTCATATGGCGCGACAGGTAGATGCTTTGTAGGACGACAAACACGATCATCAATCCGAGAAATCCGAACAGCTTGAAATTAACCCAGAAGTCCAGCGGAAAACTAAAAGCGATGTAAAGATTCAGCCCGCCCATCAGCGAGAAAAACAATCCCCAGGCGAGATTGAGCCGAGACCAGACGTTCTCGGGCAGGCTGAGTTGCTTGCCCATCACGGCTTTCATCAGATTTTTTTTCAGCAGCAGCGGACTGGCAAGCAGTACCAGCGCAAAGCACCAGTACAGTACGGTCGGTTTGAGTTTTATGAATTGCTCATCATGAAAATAAATCGTTGCCCCGCCGAAGAGCACGATGATCACCAGCGACACCCAGAGCATGTTATCGACGGGCTTGCGTCTGGCCAACAGCCATCCGATCTGCCCGATAGTGGCGAGTATGGCGACTGCGGTCGCCAGCAGTATGGGTGCCTGAGCCAGCGTGACCTCGCCGCCTGACACCAAGGCCGACAGATAGTGGCTTCCGACTGCCTGAGCCGCCTCGGGGTTCGAGCCCGCGAGCCGGAAGACAACAAAAAACAGAATCACAGGGAACAGGTCGAACAGAAGTTTCATCGCTGTTTATTCAGAGTGATCGGCACTGAAGCGCAGCGCAGCAGAATTGATGCAGTAGCGCAGGCCGGTGGGTGGCGGACCGTCGGGAAATACATGACCGAGATGCGCATCGCAGACCGCGCACAAGATCTCAGTGCGTATCATGCCGTGGCTGCGATCGATTCGTTCGCTCACGTTTGCCGGATCGAGCGCCCGAAAGTAGCTTGGCCAGCCGCAGCCCGAGTCGAATTTGGCATCCGATTCAAACAGGGCCGTGCCGCAGCAGACGCAAGAATAAATCCCTTGCGCGTGATGGTCCCAGTAGCGACCTGTGAATGCACGCTCCGTGGCTGCGTGGCGGGTGACCTGATATTCCATCGGGTCCAGCATGGCCTTCCATTCTTCATCGCTGCGAGTGACTTTGGTTTTCATCGTTCGTCCTCAGGATGAGCAACTGACCTCGATATTCGCGGCCCAATCGGGCGGCAGTGTCGCGTAATCGTCGTGCTCTGGCTGTTCATCATACGGGTGCTGCAATATCTTCAGCAGCCTTTGTACTTCCGAAAAATCTTTTTGCTGGGCTTTTTGTATCGCTGTCTGAGCGAGATAGTTGCGCAGCACATATTTGGGATTCACCCGGTCCATGCTCAGTTTGCGCGCGGTATCGTCGCTCTGCTCCAGTCCTAACCGCCGCCGGTAGTCTACCGACCACGCGTCAAAGGCAGGGCGATCTATAAACAGATCACGCAGAGGAGCATCTGCGCCCGGATCGTGGCGCTTGAGGTTGGACAGCCGCCGGAAGAACAGCGGAAAATCGACCCGATTGGCGGCGAGGATCTCCAGTAAGCGCTCAAGCAGTGCCTCGTCGCCTTCCATGACACTGCGCAGGCCGAGCTTGGCTTGCCAAAGTGCCGCCATGCGGCCATCAAAAGCAGGCTTGTAGATGGAAAGCGCCTCATGCACCTCATCGACATCGCCGATGAGCGACACCATTGCCTGACCCAGTGCGTAGCAATTCCATTCACCGATGCGTGGCTGCATGCGATACGAATAGCGGCCCTGCTGATCGGTGTGATTGCAAATGTGTGCCGGATCATAGGCTTCCATGAAGCCAAAGGGACCGTAATCCAGAGTAATGCCGAGTATCGACATGTTGTCGGTATTCAGTACGCCATGCATGAAACCGACTGCCTGCCACTGCGCGACCAGTTCGGCGGTGCGGCGCGTCACTTCACGCAACAGCGCTCGGTAGGGATGCGGCTCGTCGCGCAGCTCGGGGTAGCTTTGCGCCAGCACGTAATCGGCCAGGGCTTTCAGTGCCTCTGGGTGTTGGTGATAAAACCAATGTTCGAACGAGCCAAAGCGGACGAAACTCTGGGCCATGCGAGTGACCACAGCAGTGCTCTCCGGCATTTCGCGCATGACGCGGCTGTCCGAACCGATCACGCATAGCGCGCGCGAGGTTGGAATACCCAGCCCGGCCATCGCCTCCGAGCAGAGAAATTCGCGGATCGACGAGCGCAGCACGGCCCGGCCATCGCCCATGCGCGAGTAAGGCGTTTTGCCGGACCCTTTGAGTTGCAACTCCAGCGATCCGCCCGGCTCCGCGGGTGCCTTTGCCTCGCCGAGCAGAATCGCTCGGCCGTCACCCAGCTGGCCCGCCCACACGCCAAACTGGTGGCCAGAGTAAACCGCAGCCAGCGGCTTTGATTGCGGATGCACAGCATTGCCGGAAAACACCTGAAGAAAATCGTCACCACTGAACTCATCGGGGTCGAGGCCGATCAGCGCAGAGGCCGCTTCGCTCGCGCAGACTAGGTAGGGCGAGGGCAGTGGCGTGGGGTTCAGACGGGTGTAGAACGAGGGCGGCAGCTCAGCGAAGGTATTCCCCAGCGCGAGTTCGCTCAGGCGGTACCGCGCAATAAAAGGCAGGTCAGGGGAATTCATCGAAAGGCTTCTGTTACGATGCTCAAGAGAACCAAGGCAACCATGTCGGCGACGCGGACGGATACCAAAATCATATTTTGACAGAGAAGTGCGCAGCTCACCTGATGGACACCGAACGTGAAAACGCACGGGATGAAAGCTCGAATTGCTGCGGCGCAAGATGAAAATTTGTTGACTAAAGGATAAGTCCCGCACAAAAATCGCCCGTCAAAAATTGCTCTTAAAAAAGAAACGAGACAGGAGACATCATGACGCAGTACTCGCAGAGCCCTTTGATGGGCCGGATGATGAGCCAGCCGTTGCTCATTTCAAGCCTGATCAAGCACGCGGATCGGTATTACGGCGATACCGAGGTCGTGTCACGGCGGGTTGAGGGAGACATCCATCGTTACACCTACAGTGAGTGTCACCGTCGCGCTCGGCAGCTGGCCAATGCGCTGAATAAACTGGGCGTCAGCATGGGCGACCGGGTCGCCACCCTCGCATGGAATGGCTATCGTCATCTGGAGGCGTATTACGCGGTCTCCGGATCGGGCGCGGTACTTCACACGGTGAACCCGAGATTGCATCCAGAACAGATCGCCTATATCGCTAACCATGCCGAGGACCAGTATCTCTTTTTCGACATGAATTTTCTTCCGGTGATCGAGACCATCGCACCGCTGGCCAAGACCATCAAGGGCTACATCATGCTGTGCGACCGCGATCGCATGCCATCCGATTCCAAGGTGCCCAATCTGATCTGCTATGAAGAGCTCGTCGCGAGCAACAGCGATGATTATGAGTGGCCGCTATTTGATGAAAACTCGGCATCCAGTCTGTGCTACACCTCGGGTACGACCGGCAATCCCAAAGGGGCGCTTTACTCGCACCGCTCGACCATGCTGCACTCGTACGCATCGGCGCTGCCCGACGCATTGAATGTGTCGGCGCGCGACGTGGTGCTGCCTGTGGTACCGATGTTCCATGTGAATGCATGGGGCTTGCCGTATTCAGTGATGCTCACCGGTGCCAAGATGGTTTTCCCCGGACCGGCACTGGACGGTAAGTCGATCTACGAATTGTTTGAACAGGAAGGCGTCACTTTTTCGGCCGGCGTACCGACCGTCTGGCTGGGTCTGTTGACCTACACCGCTCAGAACAACCTGAAATTCTCTACCTTCAAACGCACGGTGATCGGCGGCTCCGCCTGCCCGCCCGCCATGATGAAGACACTCCGCAATGAGTACGGTGTGGAGGTAGTGCATGCATGGGGCATGACTGAGATGTCACCACTGGGTACGAGCTGTACGCTGACGGGCAAACACATCCATCTGTCTGAGGATGAGAAACAAGCGCGTCTTGAGAAGCAGGGACGTGCAATCTTCGGCGTCGATATGAAGATTGTCGATGACGATGGCAAGGAACTACCCTGGGATGGCAAGACCTACGGCAACCTGCTGGTGAAGGGACCTTGGGTCATTGAGGGCTATTTTAAAAATGAAGGCGGACAGGTGCTGCAGGATGGCTGGTTCCCGACCGGCGACGTGGCCGTGATCGATGAGGAAGGCTATATGCAGATCACCGATCGCAGCAAGGACGTGATCAAATCCGGCGGCGAATGGATAGGCAGCATTGATCTTGAAAACATCGCTGTCGCGCATCCCGCCGTTCTGCAGGCGGCATGTATCGGCGTAGCGCATCCGAAATGGGACGAACGTCCGTTGTTGGTCGTGGTAAAAAAACCTGGTATGGATGTCAGCAAAGATGAACTGCTCACCTTCTATGAAGGCAAAATAGCGAAGTGGTGGACGCCGGATGATGTAGTGTTTACTGACAGTTTGCCGCTCGGCGCCACCGGAAAGATACTAAAAAATAAAATCCGGGAAGCCTATCGGGATTACAAGCTGCCCACTGCCTGATAGCCGCTGACAATCACTGACATCGCCAACCGTATCTCGCGCAGGAATTCGGGACTTGGAATTCACACTCATCTCACTGCTGAACGGTCTGAGCTACGGACTGCTGCTGTTCATGTTGTCGTCCGGTCTCACGCTGATTTTCAGCATGATGGGCGTGCTGAATTTTGCGCATGCAAGTTTCTACATGCTTGGCGCTTATTTCGGTTATGCGATCAGCCAGCAATTCGGATTCTGGCCAGCGTTGATCATCGCGCCTTTGTTGACCGGACTGGCCGGCGCGCTGATCGAGCGTTTCGGGTTGCGCGCCGTGCACAAGCACGGGCATGTCTCTGAATTGCTGTTTACCTTTGGTCTTTCTTATGTGATTGCTGAGCTGGTGCAGTTGGTCTGGGGACGCGCAGCAGTACCCTACAAAATACCGTCTGAGCTGGACGGGCCGCTATTCTCCCTGTTCACGATGGCCTTTCCTGCGTATCGGGGATTCATGATGCTAGTGGCGGTGTTGATGGTGGTCGCGATCTGGCTGCTGCTGACGCGCACCCGCATTGGCTTGGTCATCCAGGCGGCATTGACGCACCCTGAGACCGTCGAGGCCCTCGGCCACAATGTGCCGCGCGTGTTCATGCTGGTATTTGGCGGCGGCTGCGCGCTGGCCGGATTGGCTGGCGTCATTGGTGGCAATGCGTTCGTGACGGAGCCGGCGATGGCCGCGACCGTCGGCAGCATCATCTTTGTGGTCGTGGTGGTTGGCGGCATGGGCTCGCTGGGCGGCGCATTCCTGGCTTCGCTGCTGATCGGCATGGTGCAGACCTTCGCGGTCGCACTCGACTGGTCGCTGCTCGGGCCACTGGCGCGCGTGGGCATCGCACCCAGTCCGGAGCTACCGGTGTATCGCTTGTTGTCTCTGACACTGTCGGAGGTTGCGCCGATCCTGCCGTACTTGCTGCTGGTGCTGGTCTTGATCTTTCGCCCCCGTGGTCTGATGGGTAAGAGGGAGAGCTGAGCATGCCCGTCGGACTCATCCGCTATTCACCCATCAATCTGGGCCGCTGGTTGGTCTGGGGCGGCTTCGCGCTGGCGCTGGTCATTGCGCCGCTGGTATTCAGCTCCGGCAGCAGCTTGTCCCTGCTGTCACTGATGGGTACGATGATGATCTTCTCGCTCTCGTACAACATGCTGCTGGGGCAGAGCGGCATGCTGTCCTTCGGGCACGCAGTGTATTCCGGTCTTGGGGCTTTTTTCGCCATTCATGCGATCAATCTGTCCAGTAGTGGCTCTTTGCAGGTGCCGCTGACACTGGTGCCGCTCGTTGGCGGTGTCGCCGGCCTGCTGTTCGGCGCGCTGTTCGGCTACGTCACAACTCAGCGATCGGGCACCGCTTTTTCAATGATTTCGTTGGGCATCGTCGAGCTGGTCTTCGCGTGCTCGCTGATGTTTCCGGGTTTCTTTGGTGGCGAAGGCGGTGTGTCGGGCGATCGGGTATTCGGCCGGCCGTTTTTCGGGATCAGCTTCGGTCCGCAGATACAGGTGTACTACCTGATCGCTTTCTGGCTGTTTGTCAGCGCGGTGGCAATGTTCGCGCTGGCGCATACGCCGCTGGGACGTATCGCCAATGCCGTGCGCGACAATCCGGAACGCGCCGAATTCGTCGGCTATGACCCGCAGCGCGTTCGCTTCCTGATGCTGATGCTGTCCGCGTTCTTCGCAGGGATATCGGGCGGGCTCGCCGCGATCAATTTTGAAATTGTCAGCGCCGAGAATGTCAGTGCTGCTCGCTCTGGCGCCGTGCTGTTGTTTGCCTTTATCGGGGGTACGGGGATCTTTTTTGGTCCGATGCTGGGCGCAATCGTAGGCGTGCTGTTGACAGTGATGCTGCCGGAATTCACCAAGGCATGGTTACTGTATCTCGGGATTTTTTTCATCATGATGGTCATGTACGCGCCGGGCGGCATGGCCAGCCTGATCGTGATGAACCTGCGCCTGGTATCCAAGGGACTGATGCCGCGTGTGCTGCCTGCCATGCTGCGGCTGGCCGCGCCTGCGGTCATCGCTCTGACCGGGTTCGTGATGCTGATCGAGATGACGTATCGGCTGTCGCTCGACGCGGCACATGGCACTTCCCTGAATTTGTTCGGATGGAACGTCGATGCTACGTCGACACCTGCCTGGCTGATCGCGATCTCTATGCTGCTTGTCGGCGGCGCATTTTTTCTGCGACTACGTGGCGCGTTTCTGGATGTCTGGGAGGATGCGCAGGCCGCGCTTGAACGCCACTCCCCAGGGGGACGAGGATGAGCACGCCAGCTCTCGACCTTAAAAACGTGCGCAAGCAGTTCGGTAGTGCCGAGATCATTCGCGGCGTGAACCTTACCATTCAACCGGGGGAGCGGGTCGCCATCATCGGACCGAACGGTGCCGGCAAATCGACATTGTTCAATCTTATCTCCGGACGGTTTGCGCCGAGCAGCGGCGAGATTTTACTCAACGGTCGTCAGATTGCCGGTCTTGCACCTTCCCAGATCAATCGCCTCGGTTTGTCTCGCAGCTTCCAGATCACGAATATTTTTCATCGTTTGTCTGTGTTCGAAAATCTGCGCTGCGCGGTACTGTGGTCGCTCGGCTACCGATACTCTTTCTGGCACAGGCTCAGCGCGTTAAAAGTCGCCCGCGAAGTCGCCGAACAGGTGATGGAATCCATAGGTCTGGGTTGGCGGCGCGATACGACGGCGGGTCTGCTGACATATGCCGAGCAGCGGGCACTGGAAATTGGCATCACAGTGGCAGGGGGCGCGGATGTGATTTTGCTGGATGAGCCCACGGCAGGCATGAGCCGCTCGGAATCAGACAAGGCGGTCGAGCTGATACGCGAAGTGACGGTTGGGAAGACGTTGCTGATGGTAGAGCACGATATGAGCGTCGTCTTTGGCGTTGCCGACCGTATCGCTGTGGTGGTGTACGGCGAAGTCATTGCCTGCGACACACCTGAGGCGATACGCGACAATGCGCGCGTTCAGGAGGCGTATCTCGGCGGGCATGCGCCCGCGCAGGAGCCCGCATGAGCGCCCTGCTGGAGATACGCGATCTACACGCCTACTATGGCAAGAGCCATGTGCTGCACGGTGTAAACCTGATCGTGGGTGAGGGCGAAATTGTCAGCCTGCTGGGCCGTAACGGTGTCGGTCGCTCGACAACGGTCAAAGCGGTGATGGGCCAGGTCAGAGCGATTGGTTCGGTGATGTTCAAGGGTCAGCAAGTGCTGGGACTGCCGGCCTACCGGATCGCGCACTGCGGTTTGGGTTATGTGCCTGAGAACAGAGATATTTTTCCTACGCTGACCGTAGAGCAGAACCTTATTCTGGGCGAGAAAAAGGGGAAATCATCGCGCTGGAGCCTCGACGATATGTATCAGATGTTCCCGAGGCTACGCGAGCGTCAGCATACGCAGGCGGGTGTGCTGTCCGGCGGCGAGCAGCAGATGCTTACGCTGTGCCGCACGCTGATGGGCGACCCAGATCTGATCATGATCGATGAGCCCACCGAGGGGCTCGCGCCCAAGATCGTGGAGCAGGTCGCTGGCTATCTGCAGGCGCTGAAGCAGCGTGGCATCTCGGTGCTTCTGGTAGAGCAGAAACTGGCGATTGCGATGGAAATTTCACAGCGTGTCTATGTCATGGGGAGGGGAGCCATCGTTTTCGAAGGAACCCCTGCCGAACTGAGCAGCGATGCTATCGTACGCAAAGAATGGCTGGAAGTATGACCCCCTGAACCCCTTGTTAATCAACCCTTGTCAATCAAGATGACTATGTAACGAAGGAGACCCATGAAATCGCTGAACCGCCCTTTGATGGCTGGCCTGATGCTGGCTTGCGCCACCCTTCCCGCAGCTGCACTGGCTGACAATATCAAGATCGCTTTCATTGATCCGTTATCAGGCCCCTTCGCGCCCGTGGGACAGAATACCTTCCGCAGCTTCCAGATCTCTGCGGAGATTGCGAATCGCGACAAATGGGCTCCAGGTCATACGTTTGAGATCACCGGTTTCGACAACAAGGCCAGCCCTCAAGAATCGCTGACGGTGCTCAAGACCGTCATCGATCAAGGTTATCGCTATATCGCTCAGGGTAATGGTTCGGGAGCGGCGGGTGCCCTGATCGATGCGATCAACAAGCACAACGAGCGCAATCCTGGCAAGGAGATTGTGTTTCTCAATTATGCAGCGGTCGATCCGGATCTGACCAACAGCAAATGCAGTTTCTGGCATTTCCGACTTGATGCGAATTCGGATATGAAGATGGAGGCACTCACCACTTTTCTGGCCAAGGACAAGTCGGTAAAAAAGGTCTACATCATCGGACAAAACTACGCCCATGGTCAGCAGGTGACTCGGGCAGCAAAAGAGTATCTCAAGCGTAAGCGGCCAGACATCGAGATTGTCGGCGATGATTTGCATCCAATCGGCAGCGTGAAGGATTTTGCCCCTTATGTCGCCAAAATCAGTGCCAGCGGTGCCGATACGGTGATTACCGGTAACTGGGGCTCTGATTTGGCATTGTTAGTGAAATCCGCTCGCGAGTCTGATCTGAAGGCGAAGTTCTACACGTATTACGCTTACACCACGGGTGTGCCTACGGTGATGGGATCTAGTGCGGCTGATCATGTACGTAATGTAGGTACCTGGAACGTGAACAGTGAAGTCGCCGTAGGCAAAGATATCGTCGAGTCATTCAAGAAAAAATATAACGATGATTTCTATGCATCGTCCACTTACTCGGCGATCCAGTTGCTGGCCAAAGGCGTGACGCAGGCAAAGTCAACCGATCCGGTCAAAGTAGCGTTTGCGATGGAAGGACAAAAATTCAAATCGCTCAATGGTGAAGTGGAAATGCGCAAGACCGATCACCAGCTTCAGCAGCCCTTGTACATCAGCACCTGGATCAAGGTGAACGGCAAGGAAGTCAAGTACGATCAGGAAAATACCGGCTATGGCTGGCGTACTGAGCAGAAAGTCGAGCCCTATGTCGCTGCACAGCCCACATCGTGCAGCATGAAGCGTCCGTCATAAGCGCTGTTGATAGGGTCGCTCCTGCCGAACTACAAGCCTGCTTCTTGCAGGCTTTTTTGTTGGTAATGGCATCACCTTAGTCGCAGGTGGGTTCTGCGCCACAGTCGAATCTCCGCTCTGGACAGATCGTTTCTATAGCCCGGAAACTCGCGCTCATCGATATCACAAGGAGACGAAGATGACTTCAGAGTGCCGCCGCTCGTTCCGGGCAATGCTCCGGCGTTCGCGAAAGACTGTGGGCTTCATTATGCTGCTGATTACTTTGTGCGGGACAGCAAGTTTTTCATTCGCGCAGACGGTGAGAATAGGTCTCAGCGGACCTTTTACCGGTGGCTCCAGCCCGATGGGCGAGAGCATGCGCAATGGCGTCAGGCTAGCCGTCGATGAGATCAACAGCGCCGGAGGCATACAGGGCGTTCCTATTGAACTGATCGAGCGGGACGATACCGCCAATGAAAAAGTCGGCGCGAAGATTGCCGAGGAGCTGACCCGTTCGAGGGTGGTGGCGACGATAGGTATCGTCAATACGGGTGTCGGTCTGGCATCGATCGATCACTACCAGCGATCCAGGATTCCTCTGGTGGTAGCGGTATCCACTGGGCCCATGCTGACGCGAAAATTCGCGCCGCCAGCGGCGGCGGCCAACTATATTTTCCGAGTGTCGCCAACGCTGGATCTCGAAGCCCGGGTGCTGGCTGCCGATCTGAAAAAAAAATCCTTGACGCGGGTCGCGCTGCTTGCGGATAACACAGCCTACGGTGAAAGTGGCGCGACCGCATTCGCAGAGCAAGCCAGACTGGCGGGCCTGGATCTGGTGTCGCAATTTCGCTTCAAGATCGGCGAGAGCGACATGAGCAGCCTGGTCAAAAACGCCAGAGCCGCTGGCGCGCAGGCCATCGTGGGATGGGGTATCGGGCCGGAACTGGCGGCCATTGCGAAAGCGATGCGCGCGGCAGGCTGGCGAGCGCCACTCATGGGCAGCTGGACCTTGTCGATGCGAAATTTTATTGATCTTGCTGGGGCCGCCGGTGACGGCGCCCTGATGCCACAGACTTTCATCCAGGATGCGGGATCGACAGCAAAAAACAGTTTTCTGCTGGCCTACCGGCGCATGTTCAGGACAGAACTCATTCCCTCGCCGATGAGCGCCGCGCAAGGGTACGATGGCATGCATCTACTAGCGCATGCGATCCGACAAGCGCGCTCGCTGGATGGTGATGCGATACGGATGGCGCTAGAAAATTTGAATTTCCGTTATCAAGGCGTGGTGACCAGTTATGACGACCCATTCAGTGCCGAGGATCATGACGCCATCACTGCCAACATGATCGTGATCGGCAAGGTGAGCGCAGGGCGGGTCGACTATGCGTACCAAGAGGATCAGCAACGTAGTGCACTGCTAAGAATGAAACGTGCTGGAAATTAAAATACGATCGTGCTTTTTTGAGTTATAGTGATGCCCGTGAGGCCATAATGCGGGATGTCGCATCAAACGAGCGCGGCCTGATCGAACAAAATTACCGGAGACAAGCGTATGACTGCCAATTACCGCGAGCAGGGTGACATTGCCGTTGTTACCCTGAACAATCCTCCTGTCAATGGTCTGGGCTATGAGACCCGCAAGGGCATTGTCGATGGCATTCAGCGCGCCATCGACAATGATGCGATCAGGGCGATCGTGCTGATCGGCGATGGCAAGGGGTTCTCCGGTGGCGCCGACATCCGCGAGTTCAACACGCCCAAGGCCTTGCAGGAGCCTTGGCTGCAAACCGTCATTCGCATTGTCGAAGACAGCAGCAAGCCTGTGATCGCCGCCATCCACGGCGTGGCCATGGGTGGCGGGCTCGAGCTGGCGCTGGGTTGTCATTACCGGGTCGCGGTCGCAGGCGCCCAAATCGCTCTGCCCGAGGTGAAGCTGGGCATCCTTCCCGGCGCGGGCGGCACGCAACGCTTGCCGCGTATTCTAGGGTTGGAGCCGGCGCTGAACATGATCATTTCCGGTAATCCGGTAATGTCCGACAAGCTCGCGGGTACCAAGTTGTTCGATCAGATGATCACAGGCGACCTGCTGGAAGGCGCAATGGCGTTTGCCCGTCAAGTGGCCGATGCGCGACCGCTGCCCAAGGTACGCGACATCAAGATCCAATATCCGAACGCGGATGGCTATCTGCAATTTGCCCGCAATACCGTACGCACGGTGGCAGGCCCTTTCCCCGCACCACTCAAATGCGTCGAGGCGGTCGCTGCGGCTGTCAGCAAGAAATTCGATGACGGCCTGAAGGTCGAGCGCGACCTGTTTCTTGAATTGGTGCAGACCACCGAATCGAAGGCGTTGCGGCATGCGTTCTTCGGCGAGCGTGCGGCATCCAAGATACCTGATGTGCCCGCGGATACGCCGTTGCGCGACATACGCTCAGCCGCGGTCATCGGTGCGGGCACGATGGGGGGTGGTATTGCGATGAACTTTGCCAACGCCGGCCTACCGGTCAAGGTACTGGAGGCCAAGCAAGAAGCGCTCGACAAAGGCTTGGCCACCATCCGCAAGAATTACGAGAACAGTATGCGGAAGGGCAAGCTCACGCAGGAGCAACTCGACAAGCGCCTCGGGCTGATCAGCGGCACGCTGTCCTATGATGATATTGGTCAGGCAGATATTGTCATCGAGGCCGTCTTTGAAGATATGGGCGTCAAGGAAGCGGTATTCAAGAAGCTTGACGACGTCATGAAGCCCGGAGCGATACTCGCGTCGAATACATCGACGCTAGATGTCGACAAGATTGCGGCTTTTACCAAGCGTCCTCAAGAGGTCATCGGGACCCATTTCTTCAGTCCGGCCAACGTGATGAAGCTGCTCGAGATCGTCCGTGGCGCGAAGACCGCCAAGGACGTGCTGGCCACTACCATGGCGCTGGCGAAGACCATACGCAAGACAGGCGTGGTCTCTGGCGTCTGCGATGGATTCATCGGCAATCGCATGGTCGAGCAATACATTCGCCAGGCCGGTTTCCTTCTTGAAGAAGGTTGTCTGCCCGAGCAGGTCGACAAGGCTATTGAAAAATTCGGCTTTGCGATGGGCCCATTTCGGATGAGCGATTTAGCCGGGAATGACATCGGCTGGTACATACGCAAACGGCGATATGTGGAGAAGCCTGATGTCACGTATTCGAAAGTCGCCGATCTGCTGTGCGAGAAGGGTCGATTTGGCCAAAAGACCTCGGCGGGCTGGTATGACTATAAATCGGGGGATCGCAAGGCTTATCCGTCTGATGAGGTCAATCAGATGATCATCGCTCATTCGAAGGATCTAGGCATAGAGCGCCGAAAAATCAGCGATCAAGAAATCGTAGAACGACTAGTGTATGCGCTGGTGAATGAGGGCGCACTGATACTCGAGGAGGGTATTGCTCTTCGTGCTTCCGATATCGATATGGTCTATCTGACGGGTTATGGTTTTCCCTTATTCCGTGGCGGTCCGATGTTCTACGCAGATACAGTGGGGCTGTCCAACGTGCTCATGTCCATTCATCGTTATGCGAAAGGTCGGCATCCGGAGGCATGGGTTCCTGCTCCGCTGCTGAGCAAACTCGCCAGCGAGAGTAAAACATTCAACTGAACATTGTTTTCATAGCCTGCCTGACGGAGAACTGCCGCTAAATCTCCGTCGGGAATTGTCCTGGCTTCTGTCTGTTGACAGCTGCGTGCGCCATTTGATGGCCGCGATGCAGCTCGTATCTTCCACCTCCCACCAAAGTGCGCAGTGACATCGGTCGGCGCACATCATGTGTGCGCATGATAGCCAGCGCATCGACACGAATTCCAAGCAATTTCTGCGTGGTAATGATTACAGACAGGCATTGATTTTTTGATGAGTGATCAAAGACAACAGTACATTGTCAGAAGTACGTGTTGTAAGGCGACAAATATTTTTGTTGTTTTATCCCAACTAAATATAAGTATTTTTTCTTTTGGAACATATTTAATTTTTTTGCGCACACACATCATTCTCATTTTTCATGTCACTTATTAAAAAACGGAATGAATAATCGTATTCCAAAAAAGAATACTAAATTCATAATAAAACTTATTTCTAAAATCCTACAATTGATCTCCCTTCCAACCTCCCAAAGGAAAAGATCATGGTAAAAAAAATCGTAATTACGCTGGGGCTTTCAATCTGTGCAGCAACACTGTCGTTTGGCGCGCATGCGCAAGTAGCCCCCAAGTTTAAGACGGCCACCGTTGAGGTCAGTGCGACAGTAGAGTCAAATTGTGAAATCAGTGCCAATTCCCTCGCCTTTGGAAAATATGATCCACTCAATACCAATGACACCACGGCGAGCACTTCAATTACCTTAACTTGCGTAAAAAATACTCCCGTCATCGGCGTTGAACTCAGCGGTCTCGTCGCTGCAAGTGGTATTCGCCAAATGACGAATGGCTCTGGCACGCTGGATTATCAGATCTACAAAGCAGGCGATACTGCTGGTGCGCCATGCACCGCCGGCTCTCTGACTGTCTGGGGTACAGGAAGCGATGCACTCAAGCCAGGAATCGCAAATGACGCCAGCGCTAAAAGCTATAACCTCTGCGGCATCATCGCTGCGAAGCAGGACGTGAGCGCCGGCGATTACAAAGATACGCTGACCGCAACCGTCACTTATTAATGATGGTATTCCCAGCCAGTTCAGCATTTTCCAGCGATGCTGGCTGGGATACGATCGCACGTGGCGCTGCAGGGTATGGGTGGAAAATACTGCTCACCTTTGCGCTACTCGCACTCGGTCAGGCCCCGCAGGTATGGGCAGGATCTTTCAGCATCAATCCTGTTCGGATCCAACTTTCACCATCCGCCACCTCAGAAGTATTACACGTAACGAATTCAGGAAAAACCGACGTCACAGTTCAGTTGCATCCTATGCAATGGACTCAGCAGGAGGGTGAAGATCAGCTTAAAGCAACGCGCGATCTCATTGTCACACCGCAGATATTTAATCTGAAAGCAGGTTCGTCCCAGATCATACGTATTGGGCTTGCAAGAAAAAATGATTCTGCCAGTGAAGTTAGCTACCGACTGATTATCGAGGAAATACCGTCGTCGCCAGAGCCAGGATTTCAGGGTTTGCGGCTCGCGCTGCGAATCAGTTTACCGGTGTTCGTGAAGCCGACAGGACAAGTCGATCAGTCGCTGGAGGCACGGGTCGTGCCCAGAAGTACTCCGACATCTGAGCAAATCACTCTCGAACTGGTCAATACGGGTCGCGTTCATGTGCAATTGCACAACCTCAAAATACACACAGCAGATACCCAAGAAGAACTTCTTGCAACGCTGGAGAAAAATATCTATTTGTTAGCTGGTCAGAAAAAAAGGATAACTCTCAAAGCCAAAAACGCTATCCTTTCATCAGATGTTCTTCTGATACGAGCTGAAACATCGAACGGAAAGCTGGAATTGCATGCAAAGTCAGCCTCTCCATAATCCACGCAAATTCAGCTGGATAATCGAATGGGTCTACTGGTCTAGTGCAATAGTGATTTTTCTGGTCTTTACAGCGCTTCCAGTGGTCGCTGCTGATATTGATACGAAGCACATCCCGGGGCAGATCGTCTCTCTCTCGCCTCATTTGGTTAGTGTGTCGATCAATGGGCAGACGGCAGATGCGGCCGTCGTCATGATGCGCAATGATCAGGGCGGTTGGCTGATACCTACCGACCTGTTATCAAAATTTCATATTCGTTCACCCATTCAAAGTCAATTACTGGTCGAAGACGGAATCGCCTACGCGCCACTTGCGCTGATGAAAGTTGTTTCGCTTACATTTGATGAACCTACTCAATCAATTGATATTGTTTTCGATGTATCAGTGTTTGAGAGTAATCAGCTTGTATTTCAACCCAAGTATCAATCAGGAAATTTGCAAGCGCCTGAAGGCCTGTTTGTCAATTACGACCTTTCACTGACAAGAGGTTCCTCATTTCATTCAGAGAGTATTTTCTCCGAATTTGGCATCGCTGTGGGAAAAGGAATTGCATTACTTAATGTGGCTGGCGTTGGCAATGATGAGTCGCATCGATTCATGCGATTAGAAACAAGTTATACCCAAGACTCACCATCAGACATGACCGTGCTGCGTGTCGGAGATTCCATCACTCGACCAGCAACGTCGCTTGGTAGACCATTGCGGTTCGGTGGCATTCAACTTGCGACAGACTTTCGTATGCGACCTGGCATGGTGACGATGCCCGTACCGACACTGAGCGGGCAGGCTGCACTGCCATCTACCGCAGAAATTTATGTAAACAACGTGCTGCAAAACAGCACCGCACTACCACCCGGACCATTCTCAATCACGACAGCCCCTATTGTCACTGGCGATGGGGAAGTGCTGCTCAGAGTTCGAGACATTGCAGGTAGAGAAGAGCTTGTTAGCGGGCGATTCTACTCAAGCGCGGCATTACTGGCACCCGGCCTGTCGGACTACTCTGTTGAAGTCGGAAAACTCAGACGCAATTATGCGTTACCTGATGATCATTATGAAAAGGCTTTCGTATCAGGTGCTTATCGACGGGGCATCAGTAACACATTAACTCTGGAGGTCGGATCCAGTCTGGCTGCCGGCGGTCTTGGAGAGTTACTGGGTAGCGGAGCGGTAGCATTCCCCGGCGTGGGTGTTGCCTCACTGGCAGTGGGTATGTCGCATGATCAGGATGGTAGCGGCACGAACTTCGCCGCCAGCTTTGAACGACGAAGCAGGCAAGCGTCGTTTGCGTTACGTTCCGAACGGGCGGATTCAAGTTATCGTCAGCTTGGTGTTGATCCTGTGTTCAGACTGCGCGCATTGGATACGGCATTCGCAAGCTACCGGTTCGAGGAAATGGGTACGCTGGGGTTATCGTATACCCGGCAGCAGCGCATGCTTGGCGAGGCACTGGAAATCATCAGCGCTAGCTTCAGCACACCAGCTTCCAGACTGGGAAGCGTGATTATCAGTGTATTGCAATCACGTGGTACTGAAAACAACTATGCGATGAGCGTTTTCTGGAGTATTCCCATAGGAGGCGACATCAGTGCCAGTCTTTCTCACATATCTCATCAAAGATCCTCTGATACCACGGTGCTACAGGCGCAGAAAAATAGTCCCTATGGCGAAGGTATTGGCTGGCGGCTTCAAGCTGCCGCGAATGCAGCACAGCAAGCTGCGGTTCTTGCACAGAATGCCTACGGTGCGGTGACTGCAGAGGCTGCCAGTTTTCGGGGCGAGAGTAGTGCACGAATCGGCGTATCAGGAGCGCTAGTTCGGATGAACGAACGATGGTTTCCCACACGACGGATAGCGGGCAGCTACGGTCTCGTGCATCTGCCGGGAGTACAGAATGCCAGGGTCTATGTAGACAATCAATTCAGCACGCGTACCGATAGCGATGGTTACGCACTGCTGCCCAGACTCAGGCCTTACGTACTTAATCATGTATCGCTCGAGCAGTCTGATCTGCCGATGGATATGCGAATTGATCAGCTGATCGCACAACCGGTTCCCGGATGGCGTAGCGGTGTAGTGATCAACTTTGCCGTAAAAAAGATCCGCGCGGCTACCTTGCGTGTAGTTGACAGAAAAGGTAACGACATTCCTGCAGGCGCGTCTGTCAGATTGCGCGGTGTAGAAACATCATTTGCTGTTGGTCGTGATGGCATTACCTATGTCGAGGGTCTGGCTACCGAAAACATAATCGAGATTATCTGGTCCGATCGGCGCTGCGAGGTCAGCATTCCTTATTTGCCATCTGAAGAAATTGTCCCGTATCTGGGCGAGTTTGTCTGTCAGGAGCAAAGCAAATGATAAGCAAGCTTATATTCGTCATTCTGTTAGTCAGTACCTTCAGCGCGTCACGGGCTGACTCCTGCTACCCAATTAACACTCCCAGAATGGTATTTTCTTCATACTTTCCATTGGATTCACAGCCGGAGGACATAGAGACCGTTATTGATTTTTTTTGCGCCCCGGCATTCCAAGGAAATCGTTTGCATGTCCGCGTATCAATGCAAGCAGGTTCTCAATCGTCTGGTTATCAGATCAGAAATAATGTGGGTGATTTTATACGTATCAATTTTTTTATTGATCCTGCGCGAAGTATCCCACTGACCAGTGATATGAGTATTCCGCTGTATGCTATAAATTTTAATGCAAAGACATTCAGCGTCGTTCTGTATGGAAGAATACCTCCGAACCAAAGAACGGCCGGGGTCGGGCACTATCGGGGATTTGTTAATCTGCAGCTCAGTTATTGATATTTTCGCTTGTGAAACCGCTGAGTATAGCCCTAGCACATCTTGAGCCAGACATATTGTTCGGCACGATCAATCAGGATGCCGAATGACTGCTGATGATTCTGGGATTGCCGTCATGGCCGACGGTCTGCAGACTGACCGGCCTACGCCAGATTCGGGCAATATAGTCGAGTACGCGCTCCGCGAGACCCACATCGAGGCCACGGCGATCACTCTGGTAATCATGCGTCAAATCCAGACGTCCATCCATGTGCATCTGACTCACTGCGATTCTCGGGACTCCGTAGTTGAAGCGCGGCCTTAGAATGGTCTCCCGTACTGCGTGGATATCGTTTGCCACAATCCGAATTCCTCCTCCGGCATCTGTTTCAAAGACAAATAGACCGAGTTTTTCCGCAAGATCTTCAGTCAGATAATTTCGTACAAACCCGAAATCATCTTCCTCCCTGCAGATATTGCGTGCAGCGTCAAGACCGTGTTTTTCAATCAGTGCCTCCCAGATGGAGAAACCCAAATGATAGGGATTGACCGCCAGTGACAGCTGATGATCTCCTGCAAAAGGTCGCACCACATCCGAGTGCGCTTTGATCGCCGAGAGATACAATTCGTCCGGCAAAAAATCGGCTTCGCGCAACAGCCGCGCATGCCAGTATGAAGCCCAACCCTCGTTCATGATCTGGCAAGCGAATACGGGATAAAAGTAAAATGATTCCTCCCTGACCGCAAGGAAAATATCGCGCTCCCAACCCTCTAGCTCTGGTGCATGATGGGCGATGAACCATAGCAGATCATACTCTGGCTGAGGCGGTAAGTGAGGCTGGGCGGTATCCTCGGCTGCGCTATTCATCAGTGCGCACTCACCCGGCAGTCGATGGAATTTTCTGGAGAACGGGTCTTGCGAGGTGACTGATCTCGCACCTGAATGTCGGAGGGTTACCTCATATCCGCTCCGGTGTAATGGCTGGTTCGTATCGATATGAGGTTCAAGTGCCAGCGCTGCATCCAGCACTGCTTCCACGCGCTGCTGGCCATGTTTTTGCAGTGCGAGTTCTATATTGCGAGCACGTTCTGCTGCCTGCTCAAGAATTTGACCTCCCGCCATGCGCATGAAGCGAGAGAACAAGACATTATTTTTTGCAAAATCGGCATGACCAATCACGTGCGCAACGACCAGCGTATTTTCTGAGATCGAATTGTCTTGCACCAGATAGGCATGACAAGGGTCACCGGGAAACATCACCTCGAAAATCCGGGAGTGTCCCATACCTTGACGTATCAACTGATGAATATAGCGAATTCCAAATGACCAATGGGGCATCCTGACCGGCAAACCATATACTGCAATCTCGTTCATGAAATTATTCGGTACTACCTCAAAATTGATCGGGTAGTAATCCAGCCCAAGCTTTTCAGCCAGATCTTCTATTTTGTCTACATAGCAAGCCAATTCAGAACGGGTATGCTCCATCAAAGCTTCTCCGTATCAGATGTTTTATGAACGAAAAATTTTCGTATGGCCTTCCATACATCCTCTGGCTGATTCAACACACAACTTCCCAGCGAAGCCCCTGATTGCTCAAGCTGATTACATATCATATGCATTTCGGTATCCGTGGCTCGAGAGCTTCCGGGAACAGTTTCTACGTAGCCAAGAAAATTTAATAGCGATGCCAATCGAGAGAGTGCATTCGTGGCAAGACTCCGATCTTCAGTAAAATTATCTCCATCCGATGCATAAAAAAAATAAATATTGTGCTGAGAAGGATCGTATTCAGCCTCAATCATCTGCGTGGCCAACGTGAACACTGTTGATGCACCTGTACCTCCAGTACCAGTCACTTGAAAAAAATCGGGTTCAGAGAATTCCCACGCTTGGGTGGTGTGTGCCAGAAATCGTGTCTCCACCTTACCGTATTTGCGGCGTATACCTTGGAGCACAAAGAAAAAAAAAGTCTTCGCAAGCTTACGCTCCGCATCCGTCATGCTGGCCGATACATCCAAGGCGAACAGCACGACAGCGTTGGTTACTGGACGTTTTTTTTGGACCAACTGCCGGAAGCGTAAATCTTCATTGGAGAACGGTACCGGATCCTGCTGCACAGCGCGCCGCTTGACAGCTTGTTTCACCGTACGACGTCTATCCAGCCGGGCGCGCGCGCCGTGCCTGTCCCAGCCTTCTCGAACGAATTCGTCTTGCTGCAAGACCGGACGCGGTTTCATTTGCAAGTCTGGAAGATTCAGCTCACCCCATAGCCAGTCGCAGATATCATCTACCTTTAATTCGAGCAGCATGCGGACTTCACCCTCGCTGTTGTCGCCATGAGAGCCATCGCTATCCTTGCCCGGATGTGCTGGTCTGAGTAGGTCGCCAGGTTGTCCTTGACCCTGTCCAATATGGGGAACATGTTCGGCATCCGTATCGGCCAGTCGGAAACGTGCATGTTCAAGCATGCGTACTGGCACATGTACAGTCCTGTTTTCCGAGCCAGTGATCAGGTCAGGTCCTGAGACGAGTTCTGGCAGATTCTTTTGAACGCTTTCGCGTATTTTTTGATTGTGACGCAGCCAGTCACGCGCACCGCGAGAGAATAATGCGTACCAAGGCGAACCTGAAGAAACCGTACTACGGACGCTCATCATGGCCTCTCATTCCGATTAGTCTGCACAAGACACGAGGTGTGGCATTCACAGCCTTTCTATACGGCTTTTGTATCCTCATATCGTCCTCTTGCTTTGTAGTGTCGTTGCTCACTCCTGAGCCAGCAGGGTAGTCACATAGTTCAGCGCCTCACGCGCACTGTGATTGTCATAGTGGTACTCATCCACTAGTCGTTTCTCCACGATAGAGATTTTTTGGCGGACTTCGTCATCGGGCCGGCTACTCGAGCTCACTAGCCGGAGCACATCACGCCGCTGCTCAAAAAGATACTGCTGGACGGCATCGTGCAGCTGAGCATGGCTATCGAGTGTGAATTTCTCACCGCGCTTGTAGGCACCCATCGCCTTGCGTACCACTTCCTGACGAAAGGATTGTTTTCCGGAATCAGAGATATGAATTTTTTCCTCTACCGTTCGAAGAAAACGCTCATCCGGTCGCCGCTCTTCATTGGTGATTGGATCACGGATCTGTCGGTTATCCAGTGTCGCCTCGACTTCGTCGAGGTACTTGTCTAATAAATCTTGAGCTTCCTGTTCAAACGATACAAACAGAGCTTTGTGAACATCTTCCTTGACCCAACGGTTATAGAAATATTTACGCGCAAGTACGAGGTAATCAATCCATCGTCGCTTTTTCTTTGGGTCGATACGCGCATCATTCTCGATCCCATCCTTCAGAGCCAGAAGAATATCCATTGTTGTCAGGCTGTGCGAATCTGACTGAATAATCGCGTTGGATAAGGCATTGATCACGAAGCGAGGCGATACCCCGCCTAGTCCTTCCTCAGGCGTTTTATGTCGGACACGTTCGGCATCGGATCGGCTGATGCCTTCGATATCTTCGCCGGCAAAAATGCGGACTCTCTTGGCTAGTTCCTGATCCTTTTCTTCCGCTTCGTGCAGCCGCGTGAGAATGGCAAACACTGCAGCCGCATGCAGCACATGCGGATCCAGATGCACTTCGCGGAAGGCCGGTGCGGCTGAGGAGATGAGCTTTTTATAAATTCTGGCCTCATCTCTGAAATTGAGCGTGTAAGGAACCTGAATGATCACCATCCGGTCGAGCAGCGCCTCATTTTCACTTTCTTGCAGAAATTTGCGGAATTCAGCCAGATTGGTATGCGCCAGAATGGTCTCGTCCAGATAGATCAGCGGGAAGCGGGAAACTTTGACATTTTTCTCCTGCGTCAGCGTCAGCAACAGATACAAGAATTCTCGCTTGACCTTCAGTATTTCTATCATCTCCAATATGCCCCGGCTGGCGGCGTAGACCGCGCCTGACCACGACCAGGCTCGCGGGTCGCCTTCGTCGCCATACTCAGCCACCTTGGATAGATCGACCGAGCCCACCAGATCGGCCAGGTCTGCGGTGGTTGGATCATGCGGAGCATAGGTACCAATACCACTGCGACCCGCCTCCGATATGAAAATGCGCTCAACCGGCATCTGCAAAAAATCGCCTTTGAACTGATGTTCTAGACGCAGGCGGCAATGGGGGCAGGCTTCGCCATGGATGTCTACCCCATAGGTCTCGCGAAAGTTGGGACGCAAGCTATGCGGTATCAGATGCAGTGGCGACTCATGTACGGGGCAACCTTGTATGCCATACAGCGCACCAGCATCGGTATAGCTGTATTCTTCCAGTCCCCGCTTGAGCAGAATGACCAGGGTCGACTTGCCACCTGAGGGTGGCCCCAGTAACAGCAGCAGCCGACGGCCGACCTCCGATCCGGCAGCGGCAGCCTTGAAATAATCAACCACGCGTTCTATTGCCTCATCCATCCCGAACAACTCTTCAGAGAAGAGGCGGGTACGCCACTGTCCCTCTGCATTCTCGCGCCGAGTCCAGCGGATCATGTCCCAGATGTATTGATGAGAACTGCGCACTATCCCCTTGGGATCGGCAGGAAGTACGTCCGATAGAAAAGACGACAGGGGCCCGGCCCAGTGCGATGCCTTGTGATCGCGGGTAAATGCTTCCAGGCTGCGCAGGAAATGTTCCTGCTGATTTTCATTCACTTGATCATTATCTTCAGCCATGCTCCCCCCTGTGTCATTGACCGATGCATAGAGGTGGACAGTGCAACAGTAGCTGGGGTTCGCGCCGCATGACAAACTTTCAATAGAAAGCATGCACTGATGCCATGGTGCAATAGTTGCACTCAATAAATCTTCCGTGCGTCAAGCTGCCATGAGAAAGTCACGACCATGCCCGTTTGCGCCGGTGAGGTTTTTTCAAAAAAAATGGTCATAGCGAAGCCATTTTTTTTGCGATTCAATAAAAAAAGGAACTGTTCGTTGCTTGGATTTACATAGCTCCTAGAACCAGAAAAGGTCAGTTGATCGAAAGGAGTGAGCATGGCCAGGAGTTTGGAGAGGATTCAGATCATGATGGAAGAAATCGGGCCCAATATGCCCGATATTGAAGCCGTCATTCAAAGCGAAGAAAAAAACTGGGCCATTCAATTCGAAGATCAGTCCATTGTGATGCTCGAGTGGGCAGATCGGCCTGATCGGGTGGTGCTTTCTGCGATGTTGGGCACACCTTCTGAAAAAATGCAGCTCTCTGTGTATGAAACTTTGCTCTGCTACAACCTTTTATGGAAAGATACTGGCGGTGTGAAAATGGCGCTGGCCGGACCCGGCGGAGACTTGATACTACTGTACGAATTGCATGCCTCAGAGCTTAACCTGAATGAGCTTCAGACGGTATTGTCGAATTTCGCCAGCATTGCACAGGTCTGGAGCGTTTACGTCATGGGAGACAGCGAGCAACCCGCGGGCCATATTCCCGGTCCCATGGATATGCTGCATCTGGGTGCTTGAGTCGTAACTCTCGCAAATCGACAGGAGAAATCATGAATCTTGGTTCATTAGGAAATACCTCTTCGTTACCCCAAGTGAGTAGCGAATCAGCTGTAAAAAAATCGCAGAGCAATGGCAGCGGTGCTATCCGCATCGTGTATGGTGACGAGAGCAAAATGACCGTGCTGACTGCGCATGTCAATCGGATGGCAGGTTTTTATGCTGCGGTAAAGCCCATGATAGATAGTGCAAAAGGTGGCGACCACTGATCTTTTTCTGCATACGATGCTAAAACCAGTGACTTGCCAGACCAACGAGCCAATCCGATTTCACCGAGACATCCAATGACAAGCATAGAAAAAATCCAGCAGTTACTTCAGGAGCTAGGTCCCAACACGCCCGATATCGATGCCGTGGTTCAGACGGAAGAGCCTAGCTGGGCAGTACAGTTTTCAGATGAAACCATCGTCATCATCGAGCCCGCCGAGGATCCCGGTCGCATGGTTCTGTCTTCCGAACTGGGAAGTGCCAGCGACAGACTACAGCTGCCTATCTACGAGACCCTGCTTTGCTACAACCTGCTGTGGCGTGATACCGGCGGCGTAAAAATCGGCCTGGCCGGACCGAAGGGAGAGCTCATCATCAGTACAGAAATCTGTCTTGATGGATTACTGCTGGCGAGCTTGCAACAAGGACTCGCAGACTTTGCAAATATTTCCCGCTCATGGAAAAGCTATGTCGCTAGCGCCGATAGTCAGGCTGCGCCGCCTTTACCGGGCATGGGGGCAGATACTTTGCAATTTCATGCCTAGGGGACGTTGAATAAATCCACGTTTCATGGCGAGCCCGCTAACGGTTCGACGCGGGACCGTGCAAAATCGAGGGCTTGTCGCAACTAACCTAGCTGAAAGCGCTATTCAATCAATACTTCCCAGGCAGCAATTCTCACACCTCAAAAATTACTGTATATTTGTACAGTAATTTCGTTAGCCGAACAAATTCCATAAAAGCAACACGATACCATGTCCGACTCCGTACTTGCGGTGCCGGCAGCCTCGTCATCTCTGCCTTCCAGCTTGGCCGGCCTTGTCTGGCGGGGCGGCGCGATGGCCTCGGGCTGCGCAGGCGCGACCCCTAGCGGCTATCCGCAGCTGGATGAGCTGCTGCCCGGCGGCGGCTGGCCGCGTCGCGGGCTGATTGAATTGCTGTTGCAGCAGAACGGCATTGGCGAAATGCGCTTGTTGCTGCCGGCCTTGCAACGTTTTTCAGGTCAGCGTATTGCCTTGCTTCAGCCTCCGCACCTGCCACAACTGTCGGGTTTGCGTGCGCGAGGATTGCTTCCTGAACGCATGCTGTGGATACGCGCTTCGTGTTTATCCGATGTGCTGTGGAGCGCAGAGCAGGTGCTGCGTAATGGCAGCTGCGGGGCATTATTGCTATGGCAGGGCGCCATGCGCGCGGAAGCACTGCGCCGCTTGCAGATGGCTGCGCAGGCATCGGACATGCTGTGCTGGGTGCTGCGCCCACTGGCAATGGCCGATGCGCCATCACCCGCGCCGCTGCGGCTTGCGCTGCGTCCTCATCCGGAAGGTTTGCGCGTCGATGTGCTCAAGCGTCGCGGTCCTTCGTGTACTGCGCCACTGCTGCTGCAGTGGCCGCGTCTTTCTTCTCGTAGAGAGTCTGGCAATGCGCTCAATGCGTTCATGGATCGCCGTCTGGCTGCCGCAGTTGCCGCTGCAGGCGCTGCGCCCGCGCTGGTGTGAGCCATTGGCTATAGCCATCACCGAGGCTTCGCAGGTGGTGTCGCTTACGCCGCTGGCCAGTGCGCAGGGAATACGCATCGGCATGCGTCAGGCCAGCGCGATGACGATCGCTCCAGAAGTTCTTCTGTTGCCGCGTGCACCGGAGCGCGAAAAGGAAGCGCTCGATGCCGTGGCGTTGGCCTTGCTGCAGTACACACCGGAACTCGCACTGGCAGAGGAAGCGACGCTGCTGATGGACGTCAGCGCCAGCTTGTCGGCATTTGGCGGGCGCCTGCGTCTATGCCGCCGCGTGCGTGACAGCGTTCATGCGCTGGGTTTTTCAGTCAGGCTGGGCATGGCGCCGACGGCACAGGCGGCATGGCTGTTCGCGCATCACCGCAGTCACCGCAGTCGCGTCGTGCAGCAGCACACCATGAAGCGCCTGCTGGACAGGATGCCTTTCCACATACTACCTGGTGCGTGCATGCATGCCTCATGGCTAGAAGAACTGGGTTGCCGCACGCTGGCAGATGTACGCCGCCTGCCTCGCGCCGGTTTACGCCGACGCACCGACGCAATCCTGATCGACAGTCTCGACCGTGCATATGGCGAAGCCCCCGAACTATTCGAATGGATCATTGCGCCCAACACCTTCAGCGCATCGCTGGAGCTGCCGTATCGTATCGAACAAGCTGCGCAGCTGTTGTCAGCTACGCAGCGATTAGTCCTGCAGATGACCGGATGGCTGGCGGCGCAGCAGCAGGCTGTGGCGTCATGTCATCTCGCGATTGCACATGAAAGAGAGCGCCCCGGTCGGAACCAACGCGAGCCCAGTGCCATCCACATCACGCTGGCCGAACCCGCATGGGAAGCGCCACATCTGCTGCGGCTATTCAAAGAACGCCTCGACCGATTGACGCTGCCTTCCCCAGCAATTGGATTGTCACTGACAGCGACGCAGCTGGCCGACCGTGCAACTCCCAGCGATCAGCTGTTTCCCGAACCGGGCGGCACACCCGAAGACTACACACGTCTTCTCGAACTGCTGGTCGCTCGGCTCGGGCCCGATGCGGTGCAGCTGCCTTGCCTGCATGAAGATCATCGGCCTGAAGTTACCAATCAGTGGCAGCGTGCGATCGATGTAAAGTCTAGACCGCGCGAGATCGCAGAAGATAGCTTTGCCGAGCGCCCGTTCTGGCTACTGGAAGAACCGCTGGCGTTGCGCATGCAGGGCGATCATCCCTTTTATGGCTCGCCGCTCAGGCTCCTCCTGGGTCCGGAGCGGATCGAAACCGGCTGGTGGGATGAGCAATTGGTGATGCGCGATTACTTCGTGGCACAAGGCGGAGAGGGTGCCTGCTACTGGATCTATCGCGAGCGTGATGCGGGCAGCGCGCGCTGGTATCTGCACGGTCTGTTTGCGTAAGCAGCGATCATGTTTGCCACCCGCGGTCTGCCCGCTTATGCCGAGCTTCAGTGCGTCTCGAATTTCAGTTTCCTGTATGGCGCCTCACATCCTGAAGAACTGGTCGCGCGCGCCGCTGTGCTGGATTATGGTGCGATCGCAATTGCCGATGAATGCTCGGTAGCAGGCGTGGTACGCGCGCATACCGAGGCAAAGCGGCAGGGCATTCTGCTGATCGTTGGCAGCCAGTTCCGCGTTCATCATGATGGCAGTGATCTGCGACTCATTGCGCTCGCAATGAACCGTAACGGCTATGGCAATTTGTGCGAGTTGATCACGCTGGGCAGGGGGCGCGCAGAGAAAGGCAGCTATCGGCTATCGCAAGAAGATTTTTCTGATCCGACGGCCGAGCATGAGCATCTGCGCGGCTTGCCCGATTGCCTGCTATTGCTGGCACCGGATTATGGCGTCGATATGCCGACATTGCATCGGCAAGCCGCATGGATGACAGCCGTGTTTGGCGAGCGCGCGCGCATCGCACTGACCCTGCTGCATCGTGGGCAGGATGAGCAGCACAAGGCCCGCGTATTTCAGGCGGCTGCGCTAAACGGCTTGCGCATCGCCGCCACCGGCGATGTGTGCATGCATCTGCGCTCACGCAAGCGCTTGCAAGATGTATTGACAGCGATCCGTGCCGGGAAGCCGGTGGCTGAATGCGGAAAGCGCTTGTTCCCGAATGCCGAGCAGCATCTGCGTTCGCGCTTGCGATTGGCGAACTTATACCCGGAGGAGGCACTCGCCGAGACCATGGCGATCGCCAGGCTGTGCAACTTCTCGCTGGACAGCCTGCGCTATGAGTATCCTGATGAACTGGTGCCCGAAGGGCATACACCTTCCAGTTATCTGCGTGAGCAAGCCTGGATGGGTGCGCACCGTCGCTTCCCGAAAGGTATACCCGCACCAGTGCAGCAGCAAATCGAACACGAGCTGACACTGATCGCGGAAATGGCCTATGAACCTTACTTCCTCACGGTGTATGACATTGTTTCTTTCGCCCGCAGCCGGCATATTCTGTGCCAAGGCAGGGGGTCAGCGGCGAATTCTGCAGTCTGCTATTGCCTGGGCATTACCGAGGTCGACCCGGCACGCGGCAATCTGCTGTTCGAGCGTTTCATCTCCAAAGAACGCAATGAGCCCCCTGACATTGATGTCGATTTCGAGCACCAGCGGCGCGAAGAAGTCATTCAGTATATCTATGAAAAATATGGTCGGCATCGCGCGGCGCTGACGGGTGTCGTCATTACTTACCGACCACGCAGCGCAATGCGAGATACGGGCAAGACGCTGGGTATTGATCTCGGGCTCATTGACCGGCTGGCTAAATCCCATCGCTGGTGGGATAGCCGCGAGGCATTGGGAGAGCGTTTCAGCGAAGCTGGACTAGATCCCGAATCACACTTGTCAAAGCAGTGGCAAGAACTAGCGAAAGTGCTGATCGGCTTTCCCCGGCATTTATCTCAGCATCCCGGCGGCTTTGTCATCGCGCGCGACAACTTATCGCGGCTGGTACCGATAGAGAAAGCGGCGATGGAAGGGCGCAGCGTCGTTCAGTGGGACAAAGACGATCTGGATGCGCTGGGCCTGCTGAAGGTTGACATACTCGCGCTTGGCATGCTCTCGGCCATACGTCGCGCGCTGGACATGATTTCCGAGCAGCGGGGCGAGGTATTCACCCTGTCCGACATACCTGCTGAAGATGCAGCGACTTACAACATGATCAGCCGCGCCGATACGATAGGCGTATTTCAGATCGAGAGCCGCGCGCAGATGAGCATGCTGCCACGCTTGAGACCGCGTACTTTCTATGATCTCGTGATTGAAGTGGCGATCATCCGCCCCGGTCCCATACAAGGTGGAATGATCCATCCTTATCTGCGGCGCCGGCAAGGTCTGGAGCCGATCGTCTACCCCAGCGCCGATATGGAATCCGCTCTGTCGCGCACGCTGGGCGTTCCTATCTTTCAAGAGCAGGTGATGCAGATTGCCATGCTCGCGGCGGGCTTCACGGCAGGTGAAGCGGATCAGTTACGGCGTGCGATGGCGGCGTGGAAGCGCAAAGGCGGACTGGAAAAATTTCATGACAAACTTATCCACGGCATGCGCGAGCGCGGCTACACGCGCGAGTTTGCTGAAGCGATCTATGCGCAGATACAGGGCTTTGCCGAATATGGTTTCCCTGAAAGCCATGCCGCCAGCTTTGCCTTGCTAGCATATGCCAGCGCCTGGCTGAAATGCCATCAACCGGCTGCTTTTCTGGCGGCGCTGCTCAATAGCCAGCCGATGGGCTTTTATTCACCTTCGCAGCTGGTACAGGACGCGCGCCGGCATGGGGTAGAAGTACGCGCCGTCGATGTCAGCTGCAGTGACTGGGAGGCCACACTTGAAACAGACATTGAAGCCTCTGGCGAGCAGCCAGTGGCCGTCAGGCTAGGCATGAACCTCGTGCGCGGCTTGCCGCAAGCGGCGGGATGGCGTATCGAAGAGGCGAGGGCAGTGCGGCCATTTTGCGATCTGCGAGATCTGGCCTTGCGCGCATCATTGTCCGAAAAAGATATGCAGACACTGGCGGCTGCCGATGCGCTGAAAAATCTCGCCGGTCATCGGCGTGAAGCGCTGTGGCAGGCATCGGCTGCAGCACCCGGCAGAGGCTTACTCAGAGGCGCGCTACCAGAGCCGGAACCCCTCCATTTGCCCCCACCTTCAGATCTGGACCAAACAGTAAGCGACTATCGCACACTTGGGCTGACATTGGGTCGTCATCCGCTAAGCTTCTTGCGCAAACAGTTATTTGATCGACGGTTCATGACAGCAGAAATATTAAAAACCTATCAGCAAGGACAATTCGCGCGTGCGTGCGGCATCGTTACGGTACGCCAGCGACCCGCTACCGCCAAAGGGACGATATTCGTCACATTGGAAGATGAAACCGGCCATGTGAATGTCATTGTCTGGCCATCACTGATCGAACAACAACGGCATGAGCTCTTGAATGCTTCATTACTTGGCGTCTATGGAATATGGCAGACAGAAAACAATGTGAACCATTTGATCGCTAAACGGCTACTCGATGTATCTCCACTACTGGGTAGGCTAAGCATCGGAAGCAGAGATTTTATGTAGTGAGTTTTTGCAAATATTGACCAGAACCATCAGGTCAGAGAGGTTACATAGCCGCAGTCTTATCACTCATCGATTCAACTTACTGCGGGAAAGTCATGGCCAAACCTGATCTTAACTCCTCATCGAGCCACTATTCTTCATCAACGAGCTATCCTGATACCTATAATCGACAGAATGGCAATGCCTCTGGTAGAACGGATGTTCCCACAGAGGGAAGCTCTCAGCAGAACAAAGAAGCAGAAAAAGACAAATCAAACAATAACAGCACCCAAGGCAGTCGCGTAAAAGTGCCGAAGTTGCAGATAAAATTTCTTGCTCCGGATAGCGGCAGTTTATCGCCGAATTCTTCTTCGAGAGAAAGTCATTTTAGCCAGACTTCACCAAGAACTGGGGCGCCAGGTCCCAAGCCAGAAATATTAATCGGCATGCCAGGAAGCACACTGCCGACATTGACATCACCAAGGCGCAGAGAAAGCAAAGTAGATCAGCCAACATCTCCGCGCCAGCAACAGACAGAAGCTTCAGACGTGTCATTGCCAGCTAGTCCACGCAAGATGCTCGGCATGGGACCTGTACCAAAGAGCTTTCGATCTCCGAGAAGCGAGAAAAACGACTCCGCCCCCCAAAGTGTCAACAGCTTGTCGCCTCGCGAAGTAGCGCACACATCGGCACCACAAACCGATACTCGTCACACCACGACACAAACCACGACTACCACTGGCACGGCATCCTCAAACACGGCGGAGAATACTCAGCATATTGATCCCGACGAGCTCTTGCAACTACTCGACATTGATCTGGCGACAGGCTCTCAATCCAGCAAACCGAAAGTAGAGCTGCCCATTGATAGTGGCATGAAAATTATGCGGATACGTACACGAGTCAGCAGTCGTATGCTGGGCGAGGATCCTCCCATTTCCCCACGCTCAACGCAATGGTCGAGAACAAAACCCAATACTTCCGAACGTATCATTGCGGGCGGCGAGATGCCAAGCTCTTCACGCAGCAGCGCGATATCAGCTGCCGTGCAGCTTTATGCAAAAACGACTTTAGATCTTTTAAAACCAGGAAAACCTGAATCCATCAAATCACTGGCTCGAATTGATCCACATATTGCTGCAGCCAATATGCCGCCAAGCTTGATGTCTTGTTACGTATCAAAATCACAGGCATCTTTTCCAATCGCAACCTTGCTAAGGCAGCTATACAAGACTGAATTGGAAGGTACTCAGCAATGGAAAAATGCAAATCAGTTAACCCAGGATGCGATAAAACAATGCGATCCCGCCATACCATACGGAGCGACAACTAGCCCACGAAAGGAAAATGAAACAACAAAGCTCAAGCCGTTAGCAGAGGCTGTCATCGACGCCTTATTTCCTGCAAATACAAATTCAACCAGCCCTGAAAACAACCAGAAACTCAGAAGACTGAGCGACAGTTTTCTCACCAGAGATTTTGTTGATAATGTGCTTTTCGTGGTTGACCAAGAGGTTATAAAGCGCTGTCAGTCTGATGACAGCCTCAGAATCAACGAGATCAACGCCATACGCTACACCATGGTGTTTGATCTGATTTTCACTCGCATGACGCTACCTATGCTGACCAGACTATTTCCTGAAATTCCCAATCAGTCCCAAGTTTGGATGCAATCCGCATTGAGAGAGAGTCTGAAAAATGCGATGCCACATATTGCGATAGATTTTTTTGAACAATCATTGAAATTGATGCCGGAAAATCATCGCTCTTTTATCAATCAAAAAGCCAAACAAGAAGAAGATTTTTTACGGAAAGAGAAAGAAGAATTTCTTGAAAAAAGGATTTCTGAGCTTAAGCTGAAAAGCAATTCAAGCAGAAACATGAATTACTATAACGCCATTGCCGATCAAAAAAAGAGACGCGACTACACGAAACATAATAAAGCTCTTTATGATCAGGTTCTCGAAAACTTGAATACTGAATTTCTCGATGATGCTGAAATAAAAATAATTAATAGTGAAATTACCAAAAAATTGAAAATCTATGATCAGCTTCAGACCATAGATCACATCAGACAAGATCTTTTATTTATCTTCAATGGCTTCCCCAAAGATAAAATTGGCAAGGCACTGATAGCTATTACTCAAAGTCTTCATGAAAAAGTAGGCGCCGACACTGACCATCGTATCAGGCGAAGAACCGTTGCATTTGATGCGGGTCTCATGCGGCATTGGGTTGGTGAATCGGAGAAAGACTTATCGAACTTCGGCGATCAAACCATTATTCATCAAGCGGTGATAGATACCTTTAACTACGACGAGGAGGTTTCTGTGCTGACCACAACCTCACCCACTATCACTACCACAACGACTACGACAGCGACCACCGCAACCATTACGCCAAGCGTCACACTTGCACCTGTACCAACGACAGCAGATCCTCATGGCCTGGCATCTGGCTCGATTTCAGGCGATAAAATTTCTGATGCCTCCGAAGAAAAAACACTCTGATAAAGAGAGGATCAGATATGTTATCAAGCAATGATATCCCTTTGCATTATCAGGAAACTCACCAGTTTTCAGAGAAAACACCAGCCACCTCACCATCAGATTCAGGAAGAAAATCGTTATCTTCTGCGAAAAAACATCAGTCTATGCCGGTCATGCGCTCACCAGAAAAAAAGAAAGTGACACTGGTCGATGCCGTATCGTCTCCGACGCCAATGCCCGACGGCAGTCCGGTGGTGCAGTTTAGGTCGCCCACCAGCATACCTGTTCTAAAGATAAGATCAACGGCATCCTCTGCCGATCCCGGTGATTCGCCGCGTTCTATGAAATCTCCCAGATCACCCAGAAGCGAGTATGAGGTGAAGTCAACACGCCGTCATCAGATTGAATCGCCGACCGCTTCCCGCAACACAACAGTCACGCAGACTGTCACCTCGACAGCGGGCAAGACAGAGGTGCCGCCTCAAATGACTTCGATGCAAAAGACGTCATCACAGCGTTTGAGTGCGCCTCCGAATACTGTCAGTCTGAAGCCGCCTATCCCAGAGCAAATAGATGCGCTGGCTGATCTGTGGATGACTCAACTTCTGAAATCGTCATCCGATTCCAAGGAGGGGCAATACGGAAAGCTAACCAGTGCGAAGATTAATTCATTGGGAAGAACGGACGGAAAAGTAGACGCTGCAGCTCTTCCTGATGTACTCCGCTCCTTGGCGATCTCCTCGGGACGCGACGGTAAAGTGATGCTGAATTCTTTACTGAACTCGGCACTCGCAAATCATATGAGTCAAAGTGTCGCAGGAAAAACCATGGTCGCTATGCTGACTATTGTCATCAGCAGCCATCCTGAACTCGCTACGATCGATTTCGCTCAATTAACGGCCGGCGATGTGGATAGCAGCAATGCGATCAAGGAGCAGATGAATCGGTCTGTGATGACTCAGGCTAGAGCTTGTGTGGACATTATTTTTGGTACTGATCGACAATTCAGTCAATCCCACTTGCCGCCAGCACTGCTGGACTTCTGGAAGCAGCTCGATACGATGCTTGTTCAGGAAGCCGCCAAAAATCCCGAGCTGAGCAAGGAGCAGGTACTGACAGCCCGCAGAAATCTTGGATTCGATTTGCTAATTACCCGGCAAATTTATCCGTACGCGCTCAAACCGGTAAAACAGCTCTCATCGAATAGCATGCAGAGCCCCAATGCGGATACTGCCCATGCGGCTCCTTCGGTATTGCAGATTGCGCTCGCAAATACGCTGCGTGAGCAACTGATCAGAGAATGGCCATCATTTGTTGATGATGCAATCAGGTATTTTGATGCCTGAAGAAGAAAAGTGGGCGGACGGTTAGTTCTGACCACTTTTCTCTGTTTAAGCCAACACGAGCGACCTTTCGCTCATCCCGCGGTTCGGTTGTCCGCAGGCAGCTTACCTGAACAGTCGCTACCCTTCAGGCAGGCCAGCAGATCAAATACCTCGTCTTTCGACAACACGTAGCGCTCCATTAGTGTGTTTTTCAGATGGACCATCCATTCCCGATAGCCGGCCATCGCCTTCAACGTGCGCTCGTACAATTCATCTGCTTTCTGTTCCAGCGCACGCACCGAGTTGTCGGGTGTGCCATCATGCCTAAGCTGACGGTAGTCCAGCTTGGAGCGGGAATACATCGATAGCTGGTTGACCATCAACTCCAGCCGCGCAGTCACTTTCTGAATATCGTTCTGGCTGCCAATAGAAATACCGCGCGCCCCATAGAATAATTCTTCTGCCGCGACGCCACCGTATAACTGCATCACATCCTGCTCCAGCTCCTCCAGCGTCTGCAAGCCAGCGTCAGGCGTGACTGACAGCACATAGCCCAGAGCCCCCAGCTTGGATACGGATTCGGTGCTGATCTTCAGCAGCGATGATTTGGCTTTCACGTCCTCCAGTGGCAATCCCTGCTTGAGCAGAGGATCAATCTGCATGAAAAAATGCCCCAGCTCATGCAGTGCCACGCGCTCGCGCTGCTTGTCCTTTTCAGCACTGGCGGCGCGGTCGGTCAGACCGATCGCACTGCGTTCGAATGCCCGGAACAATAGATCGGTATCGATCTGGCAGCCCTCCTCAATGGCGATCATGCTGGCCCGGTCTACCACGCTTTCCAGCAGGGCAGGGGAGAGGTTTGTTGTGATCGCGGCCACATAATCGAGATTCAGACGGTCTCTGGCGACCACGGCCTTGTCCTTGCGGCGCAGGAAAACCTCGAGCAGTTCTCGCCGTTCGGCCTTGTTAGGCAAACGGAAATTGATCTTTACTGAAAAGCGACGCAGCATCGCTGCATCCATCTCGCTGTTGGCGTCATCAAAGTTGGATGCCACCACCCAGATCACGCCATGGCCTTCGTGGCTCTTGATGCCATCCAGCAGACCAAGCAGCGTGTTCGCGGTATCGTCATCCCACTTGCGTTCGCCGCGGCCGCGTGGCATGAACAGGCTCTGCGCCTCATCCAGGAAGATCAGACAGCGTCCTTGCGCGCAGGCTTTCTTGTAGATCGAGTTCAGTGTCTTAGAGCCACCGCCCACAAGCCCAGATTCCAGCCCGGAGGCGGATGCCTGTATTAGCGGAATGTCGAGCTGTTTAGCTAGATAGCCAGCCAGCTTCGTCTTGCCGGTGCCCGCCGGACCGGTCAGCATCACATGGAAGGGCTTATCGATGTTGTGTGACTTGTATAACGCGCGATGGCGGATCATTGATTCCAGATGCGCGACCTCGCGCTTGATGTCTTCCATGCCGATGAGATCATCCATGCTGCCTTTGAGATTCTCTGGCCGGGTCAGTGTGATGCCGCTACCGATGCCGGGCATGCTTTTCTTCAGGGCCACCGCCATCAACACCAACAGCAGCAGCCCGATCGCATTACGCACCATGAAGCCGCCGGCCTTTTGCCAGAGACTTTGCGGCGGTTCTTGATCGCGTAGCACCTCATCATGCGTTGCCAGCCACTCGGGCTGCGCGATCGCATACGGAATGCCATTCCTGAGTAACACTTCGCGTTCAAGATTGACATGGGTAGTGCTGGGCACTTTGACCGAGAACAGCTTGGCCTGATCCTTGTACTTGATCACATAGCGCGGAGAATCTGACAGCGGCTGCGCTAGCAGCAGGTATTCAAGACGGTCGCGTTGCATCGGCAAGGAAGTGACCAGAGAAATATCCTGGCTGTAGACCACCGGGGAATGCGCCATCAGCTTGGGAGCGCGCTCAATCGAGATAATGAGCGTGCTGAGCAGAAGTAATGCGAACAAGGCCGTGCGAAGATGCGCGTTCTTCAGCGACCGCGCAAGCGATAGAAAATGAGGCATGAAAACTCTGGGTGGAAACACTGCGTCCCGCAGTGAGGCAGCGTCAGTTTGACGCAGGGTTTACAGGATTGTGTGAAGCCCGGGTAGGACAAAACAGGGCAGAAGAAGTTGCCCGAACGACGAGGTTTTTATGGAGTAGGGGGAGAGGGCGTGTATTACCGGTAGCTCAGACCAGCCCGAGGATGCGGCCCAGCTCGGCCAGGTAAGGCGTATCCCTCAGCACCTCGCCCTCAACACTGGCGAGCAGATCGTCCAGCTTTCCATGGGTGCCATGCAGCCGCCGCCGCAACAGCTCTGCCTCACCATCAGAGGCAGACAAAGTCCGGCGCAGCAGCACCAGCTCTTCCCTCAGTGCCATGACCCTCGGTGAATCACTCGGGGCAGTAGACAGTTCCTGTTCTAGATCAGAGACCAGAGCGGAGATTCGCTCAAGACTGGCGGTATCGGCAGAGGAGGGGCGTTGCTCGGACATCGTGTCACCTTCCTAGTCGGAAAAATTCGTGTGTATGCCTATAGTGTTCCCATTACCTGCTGGCTGTCAATCCGGCGGGACTTCCTGAAAGGAGCTCAATGTTCATCAGGGATTATTGCAACAGAAATGTGATCTGCTGCGAACCCGACGCGCCCATTGCGGAAGTTGCTGCACTGATGCGCCGGCATCATGTAGGTGACGTCATCGTCATTGGCGTACAACAGCAAGAGCAGCGGGTACCGATAGGGATCATCACCGACCGTGACATTCTGGTCGAGACGATTGCACTGGATATCGAAGCCCGGCTGTTTACCGCATCGGACCTGATGTCAACCCCGCTGACCACCGTGCAAGAGGATGCCAGTCTGGCCGAGGCACTCGGCATCATGCGCGGCAAACGCGTGCGTCGGCTGCCGGTAGTTAATCGGGCAGGAGGTTTGTTTGGCATGGTCACCTCGGACGATTTGCTCAACGTGCTGGCGGGAGAGTTGTCGATGCTAGCGTGTCTGATGACGGAGCAGATCACTACTGAAGGGCGCCTTAGAAAATGATCTGCACTGATGCACTGATTTAATGGACTACTTTAAAAGGAGATTCTCATGGCACGCCAACTGACCCGCCTCTCACCGTTCAGCGATCTGGCCCGTTTTGATCCACTGCGCATGGATCCGTTCCGCAATTTCGAGGAGGCGATGCGCGAATTCTCGCTGATGCCCTCCTTGCGAGGCTTCGAGGCCGAGCCCAGTATCCGGCTGGATGTACAGGAATCCGATCAGAGGTATGACATCAAGGCCGATATTCCAGGGGTCAAAAAAGAGGATATTCAGGTGTCGATCGAGGGCAATCAGGTCACAATCCGCGCCCAGACGGCGGAGGAAAAAGAAGAAAAGCAGGAAGGCAAACTGGTCCGCCGGGAGCGCTACGCGGGCGAGCAATACCGTAGCTTCAGCCTGCCGCAGGATATCGACGATAAGGGTGCGGAAGCACGCTATGAAAATGGCGTGCTGTCGTTATCACTGCCCAAACGGGCCGGCGGCGCGAGTAAGGCGCTGGCGATCAAATGATTGGGCGCTAGCCGCTAGAGCTCCCCATACTTGCCGGCCAACGCATCGTCATTCAGGCTCAAGGCGGAATCCATGATCACTCTGGCAGTGACGCCAGGACCGGGTGGTTTTCGCCCGCCGTGGATTCCTGCCTTCGCTGGGATGACGATATAAGGCATTTTACATAATACAAATTATGCGCATTTAAGCTTAACCCGGAGACCGCAGAATCTCGCTCAGACCCAGGCCTTGCGGCAAACCTCAGGCCGGCCATATCTCAGCGCGGTACCCAGCCGCCGCACACGGGAAACACCTGTCCGACAAAACAATCGGCGGCAGAACTCGCCAGATACGCGGCGAACAAGGCATCTTCGCGCGCCGAGACCAATCGACCCAGCGGTACTTCACGTTTGAGTTTTTCCTGAAATACCGGATTGGACTGTACCTCAGCCGGAAAATACGTCGGGTTATCCACGTAGTTTTGCGCAATCGCATTCACCTGTACGTTCTTTGCCGCGAGCTCCACACCCACGGACTGAATGTACGCTAGCTGCGCGCCACGTGCGGCGCTGTACGTAGAGGCACGGCGAATGCCGCGTAGCGCCGAGGCGCTACCGATCAGAATGATTTTCCCCGAGCCGCGCGCGCTCATCTGCGGAATCACCGCTCTCACCAGGCGCTGCAAGGGGTCGACCATATGAGCGAATGCGGAACGCCATTCATCGTCGGCGACATCGGCGGCCGGCGTGGAGGGCGCGGGAATGCCCAGATTGGCCAGCAACACATCCACCCGCCCTGCTTCTTTGATCAGCGCATCGGGTCGCTCGGGATGGTCCAGCGCACTCTCATCCGCGATCACCTCGGCGCCCAGCTCGCTGAATACCTCCCTTAGCGCCGGGCCCATGAAGTGGTTCGCCTGCGTCAGCAGGACACGCTTTCCGTTGAGCGCGAGTGGATTCATTCTGCATCTCCGATTGAGGATTGTTAGACAGGCGTCGGTCGTTTCGATCGTGCGAAGGATGATAGCTGACTCGCTTGCGCCAGGTCGATACTGAGTGCCGGCGCTCGCCTAAGATCGGGCCATGAAAATACTCGTTGTGCACAATCGTTATCACTACCGCGGCGGCGAGGATACGGTGGTCGATGCAGAAGTGGCACTGCTGCGCCGGCACGGGCACCAGGTGCTGCTCTACACGCGCGACAATCGCGAGCTGGCATCGATGACCCAATTCGCCGCGACCATGGGTGTGCTGTGGTCGCGGCAAACCGAGGCCGATATCCGCCGAATACACACAGCATTCGGACCCGACCTGATTCACGCCCACAATACCTTTCCGATCATTTCGCCCTCGCTGTATGGGGTGGCTCATCAGCTCAAGGTACCGGTCGTTCAGACCCTGCACAACTTCAGGCTGCTGTGCCCCCAGGCGATGTTGCTGCGAAACGGAAGCTCGTGCGAAGCCTGCATCGGACATCTTCCGTGGCGCGCCGTCATTCATCGTTGTTACCGGAATTCGTTATCTCAATCGTCGATCACTGCCGCCATGATTCTGCTGCACCGCTTGCGCGGTACCTGGCGCACGGAAGTCGCTCGCTACATCGTGCTGAACCAGCTGTGCCGGGACAAATTCGTCGCAGGCGGTCTGCCGTTCGATAGGCTGCGCATCAAGCCGAACTTTGTGGAAGTCGACCAGCTCCCAGACTGGCATCACCGCAGCGGTGGTTTGTTCATCGGTAGGTTGTCGGCAGAAAAGGGGCTTCATACACTCGCTGAAGCAGTGAGGCAACTGCGCTCGGTGCAGATCGATGTGTACGGAAAAGGGCCACTGCAAAAACTGGTCGAGAGCGCGCCGGGACTTCGCTACCAGGGCTTTTATGAATCTGCCACGCTGCAGGCGCGGCTGCGTCATGCAGCCTACCTGGTCATGCCCAGCACCGGCGTCGAAAGCTTTGGCTTGGTCGCGATCGAGGCATTCGCCTGTGGCACGCCAGTCATCGCCAGTCGGCACGGCGGACTGAAAGAAATCGTCGTGCATGGCAATACTGGTTTGCTGGTGCCTCCCGGTGATGCCCGCGCGCTGGCAGAGGCGATCAAGTATGCCGAGACGCATCCCGAGGCGATGCTGGCGATGGGGCGCACCGCGCGAGAGGTTTATTTGGAACGCTACACGCCAGAGACCAATTACGTGCAAATGATCCGCATCTATCACGAAGCGCTGGCCAGTCGTGCCGCACCTTCGGATCCTCCCGCCCTGTCTGATGCCACCCTGTCCTATGCCCCGACTCGCACTGGTCGTTAACGAGCCCCCTCCTTACCGTATCCCGGTATTCAACCGGCTGGCTGCCCTGCCCGGCATGGATCTCCGGGTCATTTTCTGCTGCCGACGCGAGCCTAACCGGCTGTGGAACCTGCCGCGCATGGAATTCAATCATGCGTTCCTGCGCGAGCGCGTACGCACGGTACACGGCCGATATATTCACAATAATCCCGATGTACTGCTGGCCCTCACGCGCTTTGATCCGCAGGTGGTGGTGGGCAATGGCTTCAACCCCAACAGCGCCTCCGACGCCAACCTGGACGCGGACGGCGACGGGCTGGTGAA
>JBEGNF010000011.1:0-43465 GCA_041182625.1 Pseudomonadota bacterium
GTCGAGCGCAGCGAAGATTTCGCGGCTGCGCTGGCGTCGTGCCAGCGCGAGGCGACGAGCAGCTTTGGTGATGCGCGCGTACTGGTCGAAAAATATCTGGTGCGCCCACGTCATATCGAAATACAGGTGTTTGCTGATACGCATGGCCATTGTGTGTCGCTGTTTGAGCGCGATTGCTCGGTGCAGCGTCGTCACCAAAAAGTACTGGAAGAAGCGCCTGCCCCCGGCATGACTGCGGAACGCCGCAAGGCGATGGGCGACGCAGCCGTCGCGGCCGCGCGTGCCGTCGGCTATGTCGGCGCAGGCACGGTGGAATTCATTGCGCAGCAAGATGGCAGTTTCTATTTCATGGAAATGAATACCCGGCTGCAGGTCGAGCATCCGGTGACCGAGATGATCACCGGAACGGATCTGGTCGAATGGCAATTACGGGTGGCGGCAGGTGAAAGACTGCCTCGGCTACAACAAGATCTGACGATACAAGGCCATGCGATCGAGGCGCGTGTGTATGCAGAGAACCCGGAGAAAGGCTTCCTGCCATCGACAGGCCGCCTGCAACATCTGCGCATGCCAGCGGCCGCCGAGTTCACACGCGACGAGGTCGTGCGGATTGATGCGGGTGTGCGCGAGGGCGATGCGATCACGCCTTACTATGATCCGATGATTGCGAAACTGATTGTCTGGGGTGACGATCGCGCGCAGGCGCTGGCGCGCATGTCGCAGGCACTGGCGCGGTTCGAGGTGGTCGGCTTATCGACAAATGTGGCGTTTTTGGGTCGTCTGATCACCAGTAAGCCGTTCTCAGCCGCTGAACTCGACACTGGACTGATAGAGCGTCATCATGACGAACTGTTTCCGGTGGCAAGGCCCTCGCCATTGCCGGTGCTGGCGCTGGCCTGTGCGGCTTTGATACTGTCTGAGTCGCACGCCTCAGCGGATCCGTGGTCGCAGACTTCCGGCTGGCGAATGAATGGTGCTCTGACTCGCAGGCTGAGCTTGACGGATGCGACGGGCGAGCGCCTGGTAGGTCTGGTGTATGAGCGCGCCGGCGTGCGGCTGAATACGGATCTCGGTACCGCCCTGCTGAGTGATTTTTCACGCACCGGTCATCAGCTGAGCGTTAGCGTGGATGGGCAACCGTTGACGGCAAGCGTTGTGTGCAGTGGCGATAGTTTTCAGGTATTCCATGGCGGCCAGCACTGGTCACTGGACTGGAGTAATCCGATGGCACATGCGGGCGAGCAGGAGACCGCTGGTGGCCGTCTGACAGCACCCATGCCGGGCAAGATCGTCGCGCTGCTGGTGGATGCGGGTGCGCAGGTAGACAAGGGTACGCCGCTCTTGATCATGGAGGCGATGAAGATGGAGCATACGATCAGCGCGCCTTCTCAAGGCAAGGTCACTGAATTGCTGTACGCGGTCGGTGATCAGGTCACCGAAGGCGCACAGCTACTGTCATTCGAACACAAGGACAACCGATGAGTGCTTCTGTATTGCCTACGGCGGTAAAAATTGTCGAGGTCGGCCCGCGCGATGGCCTGCAAAATGAAAAACAGACGATCTCTGCCGAGGTAAAGATCGACTTGGTGAATCGACTGAGCGATGCGGGTATTCCGAATGTCGAGGCAGTCTCGTTCGTGTCGCCAAAATGGGTGCCACAGATGGCGACGTCGTCCGAGGTCATGCAGGGCATTCAGCGCCGACCTGGCACGATCTACTCGGCGCTGGTGCCGAACATGAAGGGTTTTGACGCGGCACTGGCAGCAAAGATGGATGAGGTCGTGATCTTTGGCGCCGCATCGGAGGCTTTTTCGCAAAAGAATATCAATTGCTCGATCGCGGAATCGATCGAACGCTTCCGCGATGTCGCACAGGCCGCCAAGCAGCACGGCATGCGCCTGCGTGGCAGCGTTAGCTGTGCGCTGGGTTGTCCGTATCAAGGTGAAGTCACGCCAGAGGCCGCAGCAGATGTGGTCAGACGCATGCGCGATCTGGGCTGCGACGAGATCGATATTGCTGACACGATCGGTGTTGGCACCGCAGGTCAGGTAAAGCGTGTCTTTGAGCGAGCCGCGAAAGAATTCCCGCTGGAGCGATTGGCCGGACATTTTCACGACACCTATGGTCAGGCACTGGCGAATATTTATGCTGCGCTGGAAGTCGGCGTGGTGATCTATCACTCGTCCGTCGCTGGCCTGGGCGGCTGCCCGTATGCGAAGGGCGCGACGGGCAATGTCGCTACGGAAGATGTGCTGTACCTGATGCACGGACTGGGTATATCGACCGGCGTCTCGTTGGACGCCGTGGTCGATGCCGGGCAATTCATTTCGGAACAGCTGGGCCGCAAGTCGTCCAGTCGCGCGGGCAGCGCGATTGCGGCCAAGCGTGCCGCCTGAGAGCGAGACAGACCATGAGCCCTGAACTGAAACCCGGCCTGCGCTTCGAATGGCAGACCATCGTTCCTGAGCATTCAGTCGTACCGCAACTGTTTGGCCAGCACGTGGATTTTGCGAATGACATGCCGGCAGTGCTGGCGACAGGTTATATGGTGGGACTGATGGAGCTGGCCTGCACTCTGGGCATCATGCCGTATGTGGACTGGCCGAATGAGCAAAGCCTGGGCGTCCATGTGAGCTTTTCTCATCTGGCAGCGACACCGCCGGGCATGACGCTGACCATCCGCGGTGAGGTCATTGCCGTCGAGGGCCGCCGCGTGCGCTTCCGGGTCGAGGCCTGGGATGGTCTGGACAAAATCAGCGAGGGTGAGCATGAGCGTGCGGTGATCGCGCCTGAGAAATTTCATGCAAAACTGGCAGAGAAAAAACAGCGTGCTGGGCTCTGATGTCGCACAATGATGCAGCCATGACCATCAACCTTCAAGAATTCGACCCCGCCAAGCACCAGGGCCCGATGCCATCGCCTTGTGTCGGCATTTGTCAGATGGATCGTGCGAGCGGACTTTGCCTGGGTTGTCAGCGAACTTTGAATGAAATCACCGACTGGAGCGTTGCGCCGGAGTCAAAAAAACGCGCGATCTGGGAAGAGATCATCCGCCGGCGTGCGACAAGACGTTCCTGAACCGTGCGGCGAGCAAGCACCACGGCACAATCACTGCCCATGCATACTCAGTTTTATCAACCGTCCCAGACGTTGACCGGGCCAGCGTACAGCCCCTGGTTCAAGATGCTGGCCACCGTCGTGACGGTGGCGCTCGCCGGGTATGGCGTGAGCTTCGCGTTGCGGTATGCGCTGGTGGATTACAGCTGGGGCGTGCGCATCCTTTTCATCGCAGCGATGCTGATGCTGGCGCTGTCGTATGTCGGGTTTCTACGCTCCCAGGTCACGATCGATGCTGAAGGCATACGTCAGACCTGGTTGTGGAACCGACAGGCCAGCTGGAATGAAATTCGTAGCGCCAAGCTGATCGGCATCCCGCTCGCCGGTTGGTTGTCTCCACCGCGGCTAGTCGTCAGAACAGGTAATGCGTTCACGACCTTCAATGGCGGCACGCCTGAATTGTTGGCCGAATTCGCCCGAATTTCACTTGCTTATCAGATCAAACCATGAAGCTGCCAAAAACCATGCGTGTCCTCGAGCGCGGCTGGCTCTCGTCGAATAATATTGTTTTTATCGACAATGAGCGCACGGCAGTTGTTGACACGGGCTACGTGAAGCACGCCGAGCAGACACTCGCGCTGATTCAGGATTTGCTCAAAGGCAGGCCGCTGGACGCGATCTACAACACGCATTTGCACTCAGATCATTGCGGTGGCAATCGTATTCTCCAAGAGCATTATCCCAAAGTGCATACCGCGATACCGGCAGCTGAACTGCACCGGGTTCAGCGCTGGGACAAGCGCACGCTGTCCTTCGATGCGACCGGACAGCGTTGCGATCCGTTTCGTGCGGATGAGGGAGTCAAGCCTGATCAGATAGTGCGCCTTGGGGGCATGGATTGGAAGGTTTTGTTCGCGCCCGGCCATCATCCGTATTCTTATGTGCTGTTCTGCGAGCAGCATGGCATCCTGATTTCTGCCGATGCGCTCTGGGAAAAAGGCTTTGGCGTGATTTTTCCGGCACTCGAAAGCTATGCAGGATTCCGCGAGACCCGTGACACGCTGGACATGATCGAGGCACTCGATGTGCGTCTGGTGATCCCGGGACACGGACGGCCTTTCACCGAGGTGCAGGATGCGATTGAAGCTGCACACTCGCGGATACGGTATCTCGAGGCAGATCCGCTGCGCAATGCGCAAAATGGTATCAAGGTACTGTTCAAGTTTCTGCTGATGGACAAGCAGAGAATCAAGCTGTCGGAGGTGCCGAATCTGATCAGCAAGGTGCCGCTGATTCAGTCAGCGAATCGTCGCCACATGAATTTTGGCGATATTCATTTATCGCATTGGGTGATCACTCAGCTCAAGCGCGTGAACGCGGTAAAAATCGAGGGTAATGAGCTGGTGAATGTCGAGCCTGCGTAAGGCGTGATGCCAGACAGCGAAAGCTGGGAGCAGGCCCGACGCGCATCAGCCGCGCGGATAGTCGGTCGCCATCACGCGGGCGCGTGCAGTCGTGTATTCCTTGCGTAGTCGTGTAACCATCTCAGCCACGCTAGGCACATCGTCCATCAAGCCCACACCCTGACCCGCACCCCAGATATCGCGCCACGCTTTGGCGTCGCTGTTGCCACCACTGGAAAAACTCATCGCGTTCTTGTTACCTTCGGGCAGATTCTCTGGATCGAGTCCTGCTTTGACGATGGATTTTTTCAGGTAATTACCGTGAACACCGGTGAAGTAATCGGTGTACACCACATCGGCTGCCGTCGATTCCAGAATCGCTTGTCGGTAGCCTTCGCTGGTGTTCGCTTCTTTGGTGGCCAGCCAGCGTGAACCGATATACGCAAAATCGGCGCCCATGGACTGAGCTGCCAGAATGCTGTCGCCGGTCGTGATCGAGCCAGACAGCACCACAGTCCCACTGTAGAACTTTCGTATCTCGCCGACCAGCGCGAATGGCGACAGCCGGCCCGCATGTCCGCCCGCACCGGAAGCCACCAGAATCAATCCGTCGACACCCGCCTCCAGCGCCTTTTGTGCATGACGGATCGAGATCACATCATGCAGCACGATGCCGCCGTAGCTGTGAATCGCATCGAGCATTTCTTTCGGTGGTGCGCGCAGTGAGGAAATGATGATCGGTATCTGATGCTTCACACAGACTTGCACATCATGCTCAAGACGGTCATTCGACGCATGCACGATCTGGTTTACCGCAATCGGGCCGATGATGGCATCAGGATTCGCCGCTTTGTGCGCCGCCAGTGCCTGCTTGATATCGGTCAGCCAGACATCGAGCTGCGCTGCCGGCCGGGCATTCAGCGCGGGGAAAGAACCCACGATGCCGGCTTTGCATTGCTCGATGACGAGTGCCGGTACGCTGGCGATGAACATGGGGGCTGAAATGACAGGAAGGCTCAGATGCTGAAGTGCTGCGGGGAGGGCCATGCGATCTCCGGATGTTTTTATTCGTGTGACGTCGATTATAAGTCAATGCCGGCGCCTCCCAGCGACCCCTTCGGATGGGCTCAGTCTGTGGCGACGCGCTGTACCCAGTGCTTGAAATTGTTAAGTCGCTCCCACAGCGCCGTGGGTGTCTCCGGCAGCGGAAGACCGAGGTTGAACTCATCGAAGCAGTCGAGCAGGACCGGGTCCATCGCATGGCGTACGCTGTCCCAGACGCTGATCCTGCAGCCGGAGGCGGGTTTGTCGGGCTGGACTTCGGCGAAGCGATAGCGCTGGCCAGAGGCTTTCCAGTCTTTTGTCAGCGAGCAGGCAGCTGATGCGAGCTGCGACGCGCGGATGGGCATGTCGAGATGCCAGGCCTCGCGCGCCGGGTGCCATTCTTCCATCTCTTGCGGGGTCAGCCAGCGTATCGGCCATTCGTTAATCGTCGATTGTTTAGGCTGCGGCTGGCCGCCACCGTGCATGTAGCGTGTCCCGACGGTATTTCCTGTTCGGATCTTGTCCGGCGTGATCGACAAATGCGGTTTTATCCAGGCATGTCCCAGGGCGGCGCCTACGGTGGGCATGATCTGAATGCTGCCGGGCTGCTCCGCCCGTGCCATCGTCTCGCGTAATGCCCGGCGTTTTTCTGCAGAGAGCATCACAGAAGGTGGCAGACTCTCGATCTGCTCTATCACGGTCCACAGCACAGGCCTTAGTGCCTGCATGGTGTGCTCAGTGTCAGGTGGGTGCAAGTTACAACGCTTCAGCAGCAGGCATTCCAGAATATCGCGCTGAACACGTGCAAACAATTCGTCGCTGCCAGGATGCTGCAAGGCGGTGGCGATCGCACCGTCAATTACCAGCCGCTCGTCCTGCCATGCGACGGTGCTGGCATCCGGCAGTGCGGTGCTCGCCGACAGCAAGGGTGCGCTCATGCCGGTATCGAGCACGTTTGCCAGGGATTGAGCAAGCGAGTCAAGACAGGCAAGCGATCTGTCGCTCGCTTGCCATTGCGACGCATTGATTGCCAGCTGATTCCGGGCAGCCTGCTGGGTCGTGTCGGACAGCGCCAGATCCGCTTCGATTGGGCGGTGTAGCACGACCTCTCGGGCGTGATCGATCGTGTGATGAAATTCAGCGGTGGTCAGTATCGTTCGTTGATGCGTATGTGGCGGCCCATTGGAGAACCCGTGCTCGATGTAGAGCTGGTCATCGATGATGGTTTCGGTGACCTGGCATTCGTACTTGGCTTGTTCAAGCGCTGGTGCGAGCCACTGAAGCGTGTTTGCATCCAAGGCCTGCAGTTGTCGCGACAACAAACCCAGATACATTGTCTTGCTTTGTTCGTCATCCGGCAGCTCCGGCCTGATCGACCACAACAAAACATCGATCTGACTGATCAGTGATTCGCTTGCAGTTTTGGATCCCAGCCTGTTCGAGGCCAGACTGGCCTGCTCCCTGATTGCTCGAAAACTCTTTCGGGTATGCCAGCTCGCATCAAGATAGTAATCGGCACGGCGCGCTCTGATGCGCATCAGCGGGTAGGGAGATGAGCGTGTCGGCGGGTTCGATGTCGGGCCAGCAGACTTGATTTGTTTGAGCCTCGGCAATACCTTGGGCAGGGATAGCATAGATACTCCTCCATGTGATGTCCGACAGGCTTTTGCTGTCGGTCGCTCTTAGGAACGCAAGCGCATCAAGGGTTTTTCATGGAGGGAACTTGCTAGTTTGATGCGGGTCAGGCACCCGAGGGTTCCTGTACGTTCAACGAACGCGCTGCCAACGCATCAGGAGCTGCTGACAACACAGACGCAGTAACTTCCGGGCACCTGTTGCCAAGCCTTTGATTTTGCTGATCCTTGTATTGCACAGTCGCACTGGTTTGCCACCAAACAGAGACGTACTCAGTGCCACCTTCGCCATGAAATATTTCTGGCTATTCGATAACAGAGGAGAACTGGTGACAGGCTTTTGTAACCGACAAAGGCGCAAAGAACGTTCTGATTGAGCAAGTCTGTGTAAGGATAGATGGCTGTTTCAGACAAACGAGTCAGACAACGGCATCAGGTAACGACATCGTGCAACTGATGCCGGCGACTCATCGGAGCGCCGCCCGCAGCTTCTGAATCGAATGACATGCAGCTTGCCTGATCGATTCAACCATTGTCCAAAATATTTACCACTAGTGAGAGGTCAACATGGGAATTCATTCCGTCAAACCGGGGCAGATTGCCGTTGGGAATGTATCTCAGCCTATAACGCCAAAAACCAGCGAAAAGCGTAGCGTCGAGGGTTCGCCGACGCTCAAGGTGCGTAGCGCCAAGACGGCAAAATCGCCGGCAACAACGAAACCCATCCTCAAGTCGCACACCGAGCCGCGCGTGCAGCTGCGTGAGGATACGGCGGCAGTGCATCTGGCCCTGGGCGCCAAAGTGGCGGTGCTGGATGAGTTCGATCCGCAACGCCTTCCGGGTTTTTACAAGCACGCCAACATGATCGTGAATGGCCAGATTGGCGATAAAAATTTTCTGCTTGAGTGTCTGGTTAATTTATATCTCTCTGCGCCAGACAGCAGTCATCCAAATGCCATTGATCCGGAGTGGATTGATGATCAGGATGTCTTATGGGGCGACGAGCTGCTGTTCCTGTTCGAGGCGGCACCGCAACTGGATCGACTGGACACCGAGGGCAAGCGCTCGTTTGCTGACAGTCTTGCTGCTCGGGCCGGTACAGACCGTCAACGCTCAGGTTCTGTCGATGTGTTGGAACAGGCGCTGAGCAAAGCATCGCGGCGCATGGCACTGGCAGACACCGACTGAGCGAATTCGTTTAACCACTGCTTGATATGAACTACCCCGGCAGCCAGCATCAGGCTGCCGGGGTTTTGTTTTGGTGTGTCCAGCGATGGTTTGAGGCAGGGCCTGAGGTCTTGCTTCAGTCAGGTTCTTATTGGTAGCTGCGTGCGTCATCGATCACTTTGCCATCATTCGGCAAGCTGCCTTGTGCGACGAAATGCACCTCTCCGCGCAGTTTGGTCATGTCGCGAATTGAGGCTACGATAGTCTCGGCATGGGAGGATGCGGCGGTCGTGTCAGCGACCTCGCAATGCAAAGTCATCTCGTCATTACCCATTTCGCCAGTGATCACCAGGCGTGCCTTGAGTATGACCGGGTGGCGACGCACGATATCGGCGACTTGGGACGGATGCACAAACATCGCGCGCACCTTGGTAGTTTGATCGGCGCGTCCCATCCAGCCCTTGATCCGCGTATTTGTGCGTCCGCAAGGCGATTGGCCCGTCAGCACAGCCGACAGATCGCCCGTCGCGAAACGAATCAGCGGATAGTCGGGGTTGAATGAGGTAATCACTACCTCGCCAACCTCGCCATCGCTGACCGGTTCGCCTGTGCCAGGGCGCACAATTTCCAGTAGCAGTGTCTCGTCCAGCACCATGCCGGGATTCACCTGATCGCCGCTGAGCGTTTCATAGGCGATGTTGCCGATATCGGCCGAACCATAGGTCTGCAGCACGTGCGGCACGCCATGGTCATTCAGCCAGCTGCGCAGCGATGGTGGGAGCGCTTCCGCACCGACCAGCGCATAGCGGACACTGCGGATGTCTTCGCCCATTTCCTGCGCTTTTTCGATGATGATCTTCAGGAACGAGGGTGTGCCCACATAGGCCTTCGGCCGTAGCAGGGTCATTGCCTGTACCTGCATCTCGGTCTGGCCTATGCCGGCGGGTATCACCGGACAGCCCAGCTTTGCCGCACCGCCTTCAACCATCAGACCAGCCGGTGTGAAGTGGTAGGCAAAGCAGTTCTGGATCAGATCGCCCCCACGCACACCCAGCGCGTGCAGCGGTCGCGCATAGCGCCACCAATCATCGCCTCGTCCTTCGGGATCGAAGATCGGGCCGGGCGACATGAAGATGCGAGAAAGTTTCTCGACGGGTGTGACAGTCAGTCCGCCGAAGGGCAGCGCCGCCTTCTGCATGTCCTTGAGCGCCGACTTTCGGGTCACCGGTAGCTGGGCCAATGCGGCGCGGCTGTTGATATCTTGCGGATTGACGTCTTTCAGAATGGCCGCCCAGCCGCTGGCCTGTCTGGCGCGCGCAATCAGCGCGGGCAGTGCAGATAACAGATCTTTTTCGCGCGCGGACGGATCGCGCGACTCCAGTGCGTCGTACAGAGTGCTCATGATTTTTCCGGAAAGAGAAAAGGGATCAGGCCAGCCAGCGTTTTCTGCGGCGGTAGAACTTCATGTCGCGGAAGCTCTTGCGCCCGGCGCCGGACATGCCGAGGTAAAACTCTTTGACGTCTTCATTCGCTGCCAGATCGGCAGCAGCGCCTTCCATCACGACACGGCCATTTTCGAGGATGTAGCCAAAGTCGGCGTACTTGAGCGCAATCGTCGTGTTCTGTTCTGCCAGCAGAAAGGAGACTTGCTCGCGCTGGTTCAGGTCTTGCACGATGCCGAAGATCTCTTCGACGATCTGCGGTGCGAGGCCCATCGAGGGTTCGTCGAGCAGGATCATCGAGGGCTTGGCCATGAGCGCGCGGCCGATCGCGCACATCTGCTGCTCACCCCCGGAGGTATAGCCGGCCTGTGAGCCGCGTCGCTGCTTCAGCCGCGGAAAGTAGTGATATACCCTCTCCAGCTCTTCTTTCAGACCGGCGCGGCTCAGCTTGCGCGTATAGGCACCCGTCAACAGGTTTTCTTCAATCGTCAGGTGGCCGAAGCAGTGACGTCCCTCCATGACCTGCGACAGCCCGCGCCGCACCAGCTCATTCGGCGTCAGTTGATCAATGCGTTCCCCGTTGAATTCGATACTGCCCTTGGTGACATCACCGCGCTCGCCGCGCAACAGTGTCGAGATGGATTTCAGTGTCGTTGATTTGCCTGCGCCATTCGCACCCATCAGCGCCACGATTTTGCCGCGCGGGACAGACAGCGACACGCCCTTGAGCACAAGGATCACGTGGTCGTAGATGACCTCGATATTGTTGAGGTTCAGGATGGGTGCGGTGGTCATGGCAGTCGTCATGGCGGTGGTCGTCGCATTAATGGGTCCAGTAGTGGCAGCAGGGTGCGCGGCGAAAGTCACTGTATCCCGTCCTGCGCCGAGATGACGGCAGTGAGGCTGATAACGCCAAAGCCGTCACCTCGGCGGATGCCGAGGGTCCAGTGTCTTCAGACATGCAAGCGTGATTACTTCATGCAAGCCGGCGTAATGCCTTTTTCTTTCGCATAAGCTGCAGAAGATTCTTCCAGCAGCTTGCGCACCAGTGCCTTGTCGCCGGTGATCCAGTTCTTCGACACGGAAATCCACTGCTTGCCATCCCACTGAACGACCTTCACCGCGCCTGAACCTTCATGATCATCGCAGGAGGTTTTGATCGGCGGGAACATGTCGAAGACACCGAGCGCTTTCTGGCGAGCGGCATCGACGTTCAGGTTCTCCAGGCCCCAGCGCATCTGCTCACCGCTCAGCACTTTGCCTTTGCCATATTTGTTCTGTGCGACACGCATCGCCTCGACCATCAGCACGGTGGCCGCGATACCCCGCATGTACATCACATTGCCGACGCGATCCAGCTCTTTCAGATTGCCTTTGCCAGTGGCATAGAGCTTGTTGCGGATTTCATCGAGCACAGGAAAGTTGCCTGGCGTAGTGAAGCTCATTGCCGAGTAGCCTTTGGCGGCATCACCGGCAGGTTCGGTGTCTTCTTCCGAGCCAGCCCACCAGACGCCAAGGATTTTCTCGCGCGGGAAGCCGTTGCGCTGGGCAGTTTTGAGCCCGACTGCACTCATTACGCCGAAGGTCCACATGATCACGTAATCGGGATTCGCCTGACGGATCTGCAGCCACTGCGATTGCTGTTCATTGCCCGGCGGCGCAACCGGGATCTTGATGAGCTCAAAGCCCCATTTCGCTGCTTCTGCTTCGAGCACCGGCAGAGGCTCCTTGCCATAAGCCGAATCGTGATACAGATGAACGATCTTTTTGCCTTTGAGTTTGTCCATGCCGCCGGACTTCTCGCCGAGATAAACAATCATCGCGCCCGCCTGATTCCAGTAAGTGCTCAGCAGCGGGAACACGTACGGGAAGACCTTGCCGTTGGCAGCATCCGATCGGCCATAGCCCAGCGTGGTCATTGGGATCTTGTCTTTGGCGACACGATCCAGAATGCCGTACGCAATACCGGTCGATAGCGGCTCCACGATGGAGGCACCGCCATTCTTGCTCTTCAAGCGCTCGTAGCATTCCACGCCGCGTGAGGGGTTGTACTCGGTCTCGCATTCTTCCCAAGTGAGCTTCACGCCGTTGACGCCGCCACTCATGTTCACCAGATTCATGTAGTCGATCATGCCGCCAAAGAACGAGGTACCGTTCGAGCCATAAGGGCCGACGCGGTAGGACAGCAGTGGAACAAATTGTTCGGTGGCCATTGCCATGCTCATGGTGGCCGCCAGCACGGCGCTGAGCAGCAAGGATTTGACGAACTTCATTTTTGCCTCCTTCGTTGTCATTCGTTAGGAATCAGTGAGTGTCAGTTATGTTCATCATGTCTGATCGGGGATGCTGGCTGGATATTCCCTAGTGCGGGAATGGCCAGAGCCGGAGTTTTTCCTTGGCGATTTGCCAGAGTCGAGCGAGCCCGTGCGGTTCGACGATCAGGAAGAAAATGATCAGCGCACCAAATACCATCAATTCAAGATTCGAGGCGACCGCAGTGGAAATGCTTGCTGCGTGCGCGAGGGTGTTCAGCAGTACCGGCAGCAGCACGATAAAGCCGGCGCCGAGGAAGGAGCCCATCACTGAGCCCAGTCCGCCGATGATTACCATGAACAGAATGCGGAAAGACAGATCAAGGCTATAGGCCTCAGGCTCCACGGTACCCAGATACGCGTACGCATACAGCGCGCCCGCCACACCACAGTAGAAAGAGCTGACCGCGAAGGCCAGCAGCTTGGCCCGCATCAGGCGGATGCCGATCACTTCAGCGGCGACGTCCATGTCACGCACCGCCATCCAGCAGCGACCCATATTCGATCGCACCATGTTCTTGGCCAGCAGCGCCAGCACCGCGACGATGGAAAGCACCAGCAGGTATTTGGATACGGGTGTATCGAAATCGACGCCGAGAATCTGCATTTTTTGTGCAGTGATCACGCCGGACGAACTGTAGTTGGTGAACCAGCGCACCTTGGTCAACGCCCAGACCACAAAAAACTGCGTCGCCAGCGTTGAAGCGGCCAGATAGAAACCCCGCACCCGCAGCGAGGGCAGCCCGAACACAATGCCAACGGCGGCGGCGCACAGCCCACCCAGTATGAATGCCGCCAGCAGCGGTATGCCCGGCACACGCAGCACAAAGTTGTAGGCACTGAATGCACCAACCGCCATGAAGGCCGCCGAGCCGAGCGACAGCTGGCCGGCATAGCCGGTAAGGATGTTCAGACCCAGCGCTGCGAGTGAGAAGATCAGAAAGGGAATCAGGATCGCTGAGAAGAAGTACGGTGTTGCGACGAGTGGTATGGCGACGAACGCCAGACCAATCAGCAACAGGATGCCGATGCGATCCTGACGGATCGGGAAGATTTGCCCGTCGGTTTCATAGCTCGACTTGAATTGACCGGCCTCACGGTAAAACATGGGTCAGATCCTCCGAATGATCTTTTCGCCGAACAGACCTTCCGGCCTGACCAGCAGGAACAGCAGTGCCAGCACATAAGGGAACCAGCCCTCGATGCCGCCGCCGACGAAGGGTCCGAGATAGACCTCGGCCAGTTTTTCCGACGCGCCGATGATCAGTCCGCCGATGATCGCGCCCGGCACCGAGGTAAAGCCCCCCAGGATCAGCACCGGCAGCGCCTTGAGCGCGACAAAGGTCAGCGAGAACTGTACCCCATTGCGCGAGCCCCACAAGAGGCCGGCCACCAGCGCGACGAAACCGGCCACGCCCCAGACAATGCCCCAGATCTGTTGCAGCGGGATGCCGACCGCCAGCGCCGCCTGGTGATCGTCAGCTACCGCGCGCAAAGCGCGTCCCACCTTGGTACGAGAGAAGAACAGCGCCAGACCACCAACCAGCAATGCACAGATCGCCGCCGCGATCATGTCGAATTTCGAGACGATGATGTTGAAGCTTTGCAGCAGGCTTTCCATCGGTACGTCTTCAATGCCAAGATCGAGCCGCTTTACCTCGGCGCCCCACATCAGCTGCGCCATGCCCTCAATGAAGAAAGTCAGGCCGATGGTGGCCATGAACAGCGAGATCTCCGGCTGATTGACCAGCGGACGCAGCACCACCCGCTCGATCGCCAGACCCAGCACACTCATCACCACGATGGTCGCCGCGATGGCCACCCATAGCGGCCAACCGAATTCGGTCAGCGATACGCATGTCAGCGCGGCAAAGAACACCATGGCGCCCTGCGCGAAGTTGAACACGCCGGAGGCTTTGTAGATCAGCACAAACCCCAGCGCCACCAGCGCATACATCACGCCGGAGAGCAGGCCGCCGATCAGGACTTCGAAGAAGAAGTTCAGGTTCATAGACACGACAGGTTAAAGACGCTGGATCCCGGCCTGCGCCGGGATGACGTTTGAAAGCAGGCCGCACGCCGAATCGTCGCTACAGCGCGGGCTGGAGTCCATGGTCGCATACGACGGACTGTTGCCATCACGATGGAACGCACCGACGGCAGATCCCGTGGCCTGTGCCAGGACGACGTTTTTGATACTGTTGCACCGAAAATCGTCACCCCGGGGCAGGCCGGGGTCCAGCGTCTTTGCATGCTTACCGGATGCTGCCTTCAATGCGCGACCCCCAGATAAGCATTGATCACATCCTGATTGCCTCGCACTTCATCAGGTGTACCGTCGCCGATCTTCTTGCCATAGTCGAGTACCACGACACGGTCGGAGATATCCATCACCACGCCCATGTCATGCTCGATCAGCACGATGGTGGTGCCGAACTGTTCATTCACGTCGAGGATAAAGCGGCACATGTCTTGTTTTTCTTCGACGTTCATGCCAGCCATCGGCTCGTCGAGCAATAAAATCCTGGGTTCCGCCGCCAGCGCGCGGCCCAGCTCGACACGCTTTTGCAGGCCGTAGGGGAGGCGTCCCACCGGCGTCTTGCGAATATGCTGAATCTCGAGAAAATCGATCACTTCCTCGACCTTCACCCGATGCGCGATCTCTTCCTTGCGCGCCGGACCAACATACAGGGCTTGCATCAGAAAATTGGATTGCATCTTCAGATTACGGCCGGTCATGATGTTGTCCAGCACCGTCATCCCCTTGAACAGCGCGATGTTCTGGAAGGTTCTCGCAATCCCGCTCTTGGCCGCCTGATAGGTGTCCATGTCGCGCCGATGCTTACCTTGATAAATGATCTCGCCCTGCTGTGGGCGGTAGACCCCATTAATCACATTCAGCATCGAGCTTTTGCCCGCGCCGTTGGGCCCAATGATCGCGCGGATCTCATGCTCGCGGATATCAAAAGAGATATCCGTGAGCGCCTTCACGCCGCCGAATGAGAGCGAGATGTTGTGCAGTTCGAGGATGACGTCGCCGATGCGACGGCCGTTGCTGGTATCGTTCATCATGCGGCCTTGCGTGATGCGCTGAAGGTTTTTACATCACGGATTTCCAGATCCGCGCTGATCTTGCCCTGCCGGCCATCCTCGAACTTTACCTGCGTCTCGATGAATTGCCGCTGTTTGCCCTCGTACAGCGCATCGATCAACACCGCGTATTTTTCGGCGATGAAGCGGCGGCGTACCTTGCGGGTGCGGGTCAGCTCGTCATCATCCGGATCGAGTTCTTTGTGCAGCACGAGGAAGCGGTGAATCTGCGAACCGGACAGCAGATCATCATTCGCAAGATCCGCATTCACTTTTTCCACGCATTCGGTAATCAGCTGATACACGGCGGGCTGGCTGGCGAGGTCGGTGTAGCCGCTGTAGGGCAGGTTGCGGCGCTCAGCCCAGTTGCCGACGGCTTCCATGTCGATATTGATAAACGCATGACAGCTGGCGCGACCATCGCCGAAAGCGACAGCCTCTTTGATGAACGGGAAGAACTTCAGCTTGTTCTCGATGTACTTTGGTGCGAACAAGGTACCGTCGGCCATCTTGCCCACATCTTTTGCGCGGTCGATGATCTTCAGGTGGCCATCATTGTCAAAGAAACCGGCATCGCCGGTGTGAAAATAGCCGTCGCTGTCGATCGCTTCCGCCGTATCCTCCGGCTTCTTGTAGTAGCCGATCATGAGACCGGGTGAGCGTACCAGCACCTCGCCGGAATCGGCGATGTGCACCTCCACGCCATTCATCGGCCGACCCACCGTGTCGAGTTTGACATCGCCCGAGCGTTGCATGCAGACAGTCACACAGGTTTCGGTCATGCCATACAGCTGTTTGAGATTGATGCCGATCGAGCGGTAGAAGTCGAACAGGTCCGGACCGATGGCCTCGCCGCCGGTATAAGCCACGCGAATGCGCGACAGGCCCAGCACATTCTTCAGTGGCCCATAGACCATCAGCTCACCTAGTGCATACAGCAGACGGTCCGTGATGCTCACGTTACCTTTACCATCCAGCAGCCGGAGTCCGGCGCGGCGCGCGACACGCATGAAGTAATGGAATATCGCGCGCTTGATCGCGCTCGCATCTTCGATACGGATCATGACTTGCGTAAGGATGTTTTCATAGATGCGCGGCGGGCCGAAGTAGTAGGTCGGGCCGATCTCGCGCAGATCGCTGGCAACCGTCGAGGGCGACTCGGGACAGTTCAGACAGAAGCCAGCGAGGTTTGACAGCGCATACGAGTAGAGAAAATCACCGACCCAGGCCAGCGGCAGATAGCAGAGCACTTCATCATCGGCCGTCACCTGATCGAATTCGATCAGCGTCTTGCCCGTGGCAATCATCGCCGCATGCGAATGACAGACGCCTTTCGGTTTGCCTGTGGTGCCCGAGGTGTACAAGATCACTGCGATATCGTTGGTGTCGCCCGCATCGACCTGCTGCTGAAAGAAATGCGGATGATCGCGATCATGTGCCTGACCGAGCGCCTGCACGCTGTCGAAGGAATGCACGCCGGTCTGCGTGTAATTGCGCATACCACGGCCGTCGTCGTAGATGATGTGAGACAGACCGGGTACTGAGCCGCGAATCTCGAGCAGCTTGTCGACTTGTTCCTGATCTTCGACGATCGCAAAATCGATCTCGGCGTTTTCCAGCACATACGCCATGTCGGCGGCTGGCGCATCCTGATACAGCGGCACGGCAACGCCGCCCAGTGATTGCGCGGCAGCCATCGCCCAGTACAGCCTCGGGCGATTGTCGCCGACCACGGCGAGATTCATTCCACGCTGAAAACCCAGTGCTGCCAGGCCACAGGCCAGCAATCTGACTTGCTTCTCGACGTCAGACCAGGTACTGGTCTGCCAGATGCCCAGATTTTTTTCGCGGAAAGCGGGATGCGCAGGACGCAGACGTGCGTGCCGCTGCAGCAGCCGAGGGAAAGTGCCGGCTGCCTCGTGTGTAGTCTCCACCATGTGCTGCCTCAAGGTTTGCGCCAGCCTGATGAGTGCTGGTCGTAAGATTGCCAATGATAACCACCTTGAGGTGTTGCGATAGTCGTTTACAAGCGAAAGCCTGGAGATTTTGATATTGCAATGCACAAATGCGCCAGACGGCGCGGTCCATTGGTTCGATAGTCAAATTGATAAGCGCAAATGCTTGTCCAGGATCATCTCATCTCCAGGAACTGACCCTCGGATGAGCGAGTCAACAAAGATGCGCCCGTGCCGGTTCGTGATGTTTGTCTCCATCGCGACGTGTGCGGATGGCAGCGGTGATGTACCCCTCCATCGTGTGCGTATCATTCAACTCGCCATGGCCAGATGCCGCTTCGTCCGTTCCAGCTGTCGCTGCGTTTCATTTTTCCTCTGGCCGCCGTGCTGGGATTGTTTGCTCTGGCGCTGTTGCCTCTGGTCGATGATCTGACCCGGCGCTGGTTTCTACGCGATCTCGATACGCGTTCGCAGATGGTGGCCGCTTCCATGCGCGAGCCCGCGCTGGATTATCTGACGTTGCAGGACGCTGATGGCATGCGCAGTCTGCTGGATCGCTCGGTTCGAGAAGGTCGTTTGCATGCGCTAGGCGTCTGCGATGCGTCGGACAAGCTGATCTACCGCAGCAGCAATTTCCCGGCTCAGCTGAGTTGCGACACGCGAGCGCCCGAGGGCTTGCTGATCACTGAAGGCGCGCTTGAGCAAGACGGCATCTCGCTCGGCAAACTGCTGCTGGCGCAAGACACTAGCTTCATTGACCGGCGCATCACGGAATTTCGGCACTACCTGATTGCAGTATTTTTGCTGATGTTCCTCGTGATCTCCGCGCTGGGTGCGTGGATCGCGCACTGGAGCTGGCTGGGATGGGTCAGCTCGCTCAAGCACCTGCTCCGGCGTGAGACAGGCTCGACCGTCGCCAATGCGCCGCCGGAATTTCGTCCGCTGGTCGGCGATCTGCGCGCGATGCTGCGCGAGATGAACATCGAGCGCCGGTCAGAGCAGAGCTCGTCGCAAGCCTGGACGCCTGAAAAACTGCGTTCATTGCTGCATGACGAACTGGCCGGCGATGAGGTGCTGGTCGTCTCCAACCGCGAGCCCTATATTCATGAACAGTCCGCGCAGGGCATCGTCGTGCGCCGCCCCGCAAGCGGACTGGTGACCGCAGTCGAGCCGGTGATGCGCGCTTGCTCAGGTACCTGGATAGCACATGGCAGTGGCTCCGCCGATCGCGTCACCGTGGATACCCATGATCGCGTGCGCGTACCCCCTAAGAAACCAGCGTATATCTTGCGCCGTGTGTGGCTGACGGTGGAAGAAGAAGAGGGCTACTACTACGGTTTTTCCAACGAAGGATTATGGCCGCTGTGCCATATGGCGCATGTGCGGCCAGTGTTTCGCACCTCGGATTGGGAGCAGTATGTCGAGGTCAATCAGCGCTTTGCCGACGCTGTGGTGGCTGAAGCGCATACCGATGATCCGGTCGTACTGGTGCAGGACTATCATTTCGCGTTGTTGCCGCGCATGGTGCGCGAGAGATTGCCCAAGGCGACCATCATCATGTTCTGGCACATTCCCTGGCCGAACCCGGAGTCCTTCGGCATCTGCCCATGGCGCGAAGAGCTATTGCAAGGGTTGCTGGGCAATACGCTGCTGGGCTTTCACACGCCTTTTCATTGCAAGAATTTTCTGGAGACCGTCGATCGTTATCTCGAGACCCGCATCGAACACGAGGCGTCGACGATTTCGTATGGCGGTGAGCTCACGCAGGTCGAGCCTTATCCGATCTCTATCGCCTGGCCTGAGCAGGAGTCGGCGGTCGATGTCGTGCTTTGCCGTCGCGAGCTGCGCGATGAGCTGCGACTACCCGCCATGCACCGGCTGGGACTCGGCGTGGACAGGCTCGATTACACCAAGGGCATCGTGGAGCGGTTTCAGGCGGTCGACCGATTGCTGGAGATGTATCCCGATCTTGTGGGAAGATTCAGCCTGCTTCAGATTGCGGCGCCCAGCCGCTCTTCATTGGATGAGTACCAGAACCTTGAGACTCGCGTGCGCCAGCTTGCGCTGGAGATCAACCAGCGCCATGTCAATTTGGTCGCACCCCCCATATTGCTGCGCGTGGAGCACTTCGACGCCGAGCGGCTGGCGTGCTGTTATCGCGGCTGCGATGTCTGCGTCGTCACCAGCCTGCATGACGGCATGAATCTGGTCGCCAAAGAATTCATTGCTGCGCGCGATGACGAGCTGGGCGTCCTGATACTGTCCCAGTTCACTGGCGCTGCGCGCGAGCTGCACGAGGCACTCATCATTAATCCGTACCACATCGAGCAGGGCGCGCAGGCGCTCTACCGAGCGCTAACCATGCCCGAGCCGGAGCAGCGCGAGCGCATGCGCAGCATGCGTCAGCTGGTACGCGACTTCAATGTCTATCGCTGGGCTGGGCGGATGCTGCTGGATGCGGCGCGCTTGCGCCGACGGCAGCGGGTGAGTGAAAAAATTTCTTCTCACAGTCATCAAGGATTACGCCGCGCGCTATGAAAGCCCTGTTTTGTCCCGACGGCTGGCAGGCGCTGCGCGATTTTGTTCGCGATGATCTGCTTTGTCTGTTCGACTTTGATGGCACCCTGGTGCCGCTTGAGCCGCATCCGGACAAGGTGATGGTTCCCGACTCGGTGCTGGACCGGCTGCAGCGGCTGCAGCAGCGTACGCCGGTCGGCATTGTGACTGGACGTGGCCTCAATGACATGCATCGTATGCTCGCCTTTGAGCCCGATTACCTGATCGGTAATCATGGCATTGAAGGTTTGCCGGGGTGGGAGCAGCGCGTTGGTGCGTTTGAGACCATTTGCGCCGGGTGGCAGCAGCAGCTGCAACAGCCATTGCGTTCGCTCGGTAGCGAGGTCTGGATCGAATACAAGCGCTATTCGCTGTCCGTGCATTTCCTGCATTCGCCCGAGCGCGATGCGGTGGCGCAGCAACTGATCCGGTTGTTTGATCGGCTCACGCCACTGCCTCGCGTGATCTCTGGCAAGTCGGTGTTCAACCTGCTGCCACCCGGCGCCAGCGACAAGGGTGGTGCCGTGCAAGCGCTGATAGCACTGACTCGCGCATCGCGGGTCCTGTATGCGGGTGACGATGTGACAGACGAGCATGTGTTCGCACTCGGCCGACCGGATCTGTTCAGCGTGCGCGTCGGCGAGAGCCATGACAGTGCCGCCGATTATTTCATTCCTGATCATCGGGCCATCGTGCCGCTGCTCGATCTGCTGATCGATTCCCTACCCGCCAGCAGGCGCCACAGGCGCAGCTCCCACACCGATAACTGATGAGCAATCTTGATCTCGGCCTGATCGGCAACTCCCGTACCAGCGCCCTGATCGACAGGCAGGCACGCATTGCCTGGTGGTGCTATCCGCACTTCGACAGCAACCCGCTGTGCTGCAGCCTGCTGCGCCCTGCAGAGCAGAATCACTCGCCAGAGGCTTTCGGTTTCATTGATCTGCTGTTCCCCTCCAGCCATACCGTTCGTCAGACATATCAGCGGAATTCTGCCATTTTGCAGACGCGTCTCGAAGATGATTCAGGCAACGTGATCGACGTTACAGATTTTTCTCCCCGCTTTTACCTGCATGGCCGCATGTTTGCGCCCGCGATGATTGTCCGGATGGTTCGCAGAGTGGCGGGGCGACCACGCATTGGTGTGCGTGTGCGACCGGCGCTCAACTACGGCAGTGATCGTGCATCGCCTCGCAGCGGCGCGCATCATGTGACGTATCTGGGCGGTACCCAATCGATGCGCGTGACGACCGATGCATCAATCACGGCGCTGACCGAGGAGCGATTGTTTTTTCTGCATGACAGCATCACCTTGCTGATGGGGCCGGATGAAACGATCGATGGTGCACCCCGCGATCTGGGACGAAGTTTTTATGAATCAACCGCATCCTACTGGCATCGCTGGGTGCGTAATCTGGCGATTCCTTTCGAGTGGCAGGAAGTCGTGATACGAGCTGCGATCACACTAAAACTGAACGCATTCGACGACACCGGCGCGATCATTGCGGCAGTCACGACGTCCATTCCCGAATCGCCGCACAGTGGCAGGAATTGGGACTATCGCTACTGCTGGCTTCGCGATGCGTACTTCGTCGTGAACGCTCTCAATCAATTGGGCGTGACCGCGACGATGCAACACTATCTTGAGTACATCCTCAATCTGATTGCCGATTCGCGCGACATGCCCCTGCAGCCCGTGTATGGGATTCGGCGTGAGACAGCGCTGGACGAATTCATCGCACCCGGTCTCGCAGGCTACCGAGGCATGGGTCCGGTCAGGGTCGGCAATCTCGCCTGGAAGCAGGTGCAGAACGATGTGTTCGGTGCCGCAGTGTTGGCCAGCACGCATGCATTCTTTGATTCGCGGCTGGAGCGTCCGGCCGGACGTCAGATGTTTGCCGATCTGGAGCGACTTGGGCAGCAGGCGGTTCGCGTGTATCAGGAGCCGGATGCCGGCATCTGGGAATTGCGCGGCACGCGACGTGTGCATACATTTTCCACGCTGATGTGCTGGGCCGCTTGCGACCGCCTGGCATCCATTGCCCGCCGCCTCAAATTGCCCACACGCGCTTCGCACTGGCTCCGCGAGGCCGATACGATTCGCAAAGCGATCGTTGAACACGCATGGAATCCCGAGCTGGGCAGTTTTGTATCCACCTTCGGTGGCGAGCATCTTGATGCCAGCTTGCTGCTGATGGGAGAATTTCAGTTCCTGAGTACGAATGATCCCCGATTCATCGGGACGCTGCGTGCGGTGGAGCGGCAGCTTCAGCGTGGAGATTTTTTGCTTCGTTACGATGAAGAAGACGATTTCGGTCGCCCTGATACCGCTTTTTTAGTTTGTACCTTGTGGTGGATACTCGCTCTCGCACAGACCGGGGAGAAAGCCAGGGCGAGAGCGCTGTTCGAAAAAGTACTCTCGCGACGCAATCATCTGGGCCTGCTGTCAGAGGATGTATCTCTCGATGGGACGCAGTTGTGGGGTAATTTTCCCCAGACCTACAGCATGGTAGGTCTGATTCAGTGTGCGGCACGGCTGTCTATCTCTTGGGAAGAAGCGTATTGATCAGACTTCGGTAGGGTGTTGCACAAATTTCTCATCCGCTCTAGTGCATCTCGCGCACAAATAAGCAATCTTCAGTTGATCCCCAGTTTATAAAATCGACTCCATCATCTGAGTGGCGAGCTTGGATGTGCTTGCTGCAGTCATCTGTTTCGTCTTCGCTGCCGCAGATACCCGAATCAAATGGAGAATTTCATGCACAAAAAAAATATGATGGCCTTGCTTGGCGCTGTTCTGCTGATTCCTGCGATCAGTTATGCCGAAGGTAGTTATGTGAAGCTGGGTGTGGGGCAGGCCCGCTACTCTGACGGAGATTCTGTAAGAGCCACCGGTTACTACCTGGCCTATGGCTCGAAAATTGACTCGAGCCTCGATATGGAAGTGGGTTTTGTGGATTTTGGGCGCGCAAAGGTGCCCTTTGGCTATGAAGATTTGTCTCCCGCTGATTACTCAGTGCGTTACAAGACACAGTCGATCTATCTGGCTGGCATTGGTAATGTTCCGGTATCGACAGTTGTCACTTTACAAGGAAAGCTAGGCCTTGCTTACCATCGTAGCAGCGCCATCAAATACCCTGACGCGATCGTCAATCAGAGTCAGGGTGAGCTATCAGCAGAAGGCGAAAGCAAGGTGCGTGCGCTGGTCGGTGCAGGACTGACAGTGCAGTTCAGCAAGGAAGTCTCAGGCGCTGTGGAGTACACCTATTTTGGCCGGGAAGGGCATGGGGCCAAGCTCAGCATGTTCAACGCGGCGCTGCTTTATCACTTCTGAGATGCTTGCTACAGGGTCGCTGAACAAACCTCTTTGCGCAGACTACCCAGTGCCGTTGTAGAAAAGCGAGACAATCTGTAAGTTCTAAACCACGCTCGCTTTCGCGACTTCTTTACTGTCTCTAGAATCTCGCCGGTCCCTCACGGACTGGCATTTTTTTATTGTTTTGACGACATCTTGGAACAGGAAGCTTGAATGAAAAAATTCTTTATCGCTGCAGTGATCGGTGCAGCATCAGCGACGGCCATGGCGGCCGATGTGGCGGACAGCTATTTCTCCGCCTCAGTCGGACAGGGAAGGTACAAGTTTGCAGGGGAGAGCGAGACGCAGATGGGTTTTGGCGCAGCGTTCGGACAGAACCTCTCTGAATACGGCGGCTATGAGTTGGGATATGCCAATCTTGGACGTGCGTTTGGCAATTCCGGGCACAGCATTTATTTCGCTGGCGTGGCGCGTTATCCGATCGCCGATGCATTGACGGTGTATGGCAAGCTGGGCCCCACCGTGAATCACTGGTCGGGTGACGATTCGGCCACGCGTTTGAGGCTGCTGCTGGGCGCGGGCCTCAGCTATCAGTTCGATAAAAGCTGGGCAGCGACGCTGGAGTACACACACTTCGGCGATACCATGGACATTACGCCGACGCTCTGGTCTGCGGGTGTGCGCTACTACTTCCGGTAAACGTACACCCCATCCGCCGCAATGAACGGCGGCGGATGGGGTGTGAGGCTATACCGCGCGTAAGCGCGTGGCGCATCGTCGAGTGGTAGCCGGTGCGTGATCAGACGCTCGGGATGGTAATCGCCCCGGCGTCTATGCTCCAGCAGCGGCTTGAGATAGTGCTGCACATGGGTTTGTCTGGTGCGGATCGTCAGTGAGCGATTCATCAGTGAACCGACCGGCAACTTGTCAACCCATCCTACGTACGCGTCAGGCACGGAGATGGTGCCGCCATTGCGGCATGCGCGCAGTATCTCGCGCAGTACCTGCGCGCGATCGAATTCCGGTCGCAGCATTTGTCTGATGCGCTCGCTACGCCGATGATGCGACACAGCGCAAGCTAAGTGCTGATGAGGGCGGTGACGTGCCACCCGGTCGTCGGTGACGCGGTTGGAAGGATGATCACGCTTCAGAGGGGATGTAGCGTCTGTATCGCCGTCCTCAGCGCAGCGGCAATGCCGGCATCGGCCGGCGTGTGACCGCCTTTGGCTACCCAGTACATTCGGGCATGAGGCATTGCTGCCGCCAATCTGACCGCGTTTTCCGGCGGGCAGACCAGATCATGGGTGCCGTGGATCAGCGCCACCGGCATGTGATTCAGCCCGCTGGCGATCTCGAGCAGTGTATGTTCAGAAGTAAAGCAGCCCTGAGACAGGTAATGCGCTTGTAATCGGTATTTGGCCAGTACGCGCTCGCTGGCTTGCCGTGCGCCGCCGGAGGGTGCCTCCAGGAGCTTGCCGGTCATCGCTTGCATCACGCTATCTTCATACGCCGCCCAGCGCATTGCCGCATCGTTCTGTTCCTCGTCAGTGCCTTGCAGCAGGTGCTGCGACAGTGTCGCCAGCACCTGATTCTTTTGTGCTTCGCTCCAGCCGTTCACCAATGCTGCCCAGCCCTGCGGCACCATCGCTTTGAGCGACTGAAAAAACCACTGCATCTCGCGCGCGCTGGCAAGAAAACTGCCGCGCAGCACCAGCGCACTGAGGTGCTCTTTGTGCGCACCTGCATACATCAGCGCCAGTGTGGCGCCCCACGAGCCGCCGACCACCATCCAGCGCGAGATATTCAAGTGCTTGCGTAGCCGCTCGATATCAGCCACCAGCGCCTGACTGTCGTTGTGCGCGATCTCGCCCAGTGGCGTCGAGCGTCCGGCACCGCGTTGATCAAACAACACCACACGCTGGCGCGAGAGATCGAACCACTCCAGCACCGAAGGCTGGGTGCCGCTGCCCGGGCCCCCGTGCAGCACGACGGCGGCAGGCCCGTCGGGTTGGCCATACTGGGCGACGTACAGCGCGTGGCGGTCACCGGCGGGCAGATGGAACTGGTCGTAGGCGTTTGGCGGGGTGGGCGGCATGACATTTTTTTGTGACGGGTTCGGGCTAGAATGCGCTCAGCGAACAACATAAAAGCGATAAGTCGCTTGCCCGTGAAAGCTTGCAAAACAGTTCAGTATCAACGCAAGCCACTGTTTTACGGGTCAAGTGACAGGAGATGATTATGCCTGCAAGACCTCCCTACAGCTCCGGCTGCCCGCGCAGTGCGCGCCGGCGTCGGGTTAGCCTGTCTGCGATCTCGGCAAAAGCCGGGCAAAAGCGCTCCTGATATCGGTGGGCGCTGCCTAAGCAAGACTTTATTTACTCCTCCTGAAAATCATGAAAATTCTGGTCCTTGGTTCTGCGGCGGGCGGTGGTTTCCCGCAATGGAATTGCAATTGCACCAATTGCGCTGGTGTGCGCAATGGCACAATCAATGCGAAAGCGAGAACGCAGTCATCGATCGCTGTGTCCGCAAACGGCACCGACTGGGTGCTGATCAACGCATCGCCCGACATCCTGTCGCAGATCCGCACGAACACGGCACTGCAGCCCGCGCGCGCGATCCGCGATACCGGCATCGCCGCGGTGATGGTGATGGATGCACAGATCGATCACATCACCGGTTTGCTGATGCTCCGCGAAGGCAAAAAGAAGTTGAATCTGTACTGCACCGATTCGGTCTGGGACGACCTGAACCACGGGTTGCCGCTGGCGAAAGTACTCTCGCACTATTGTGGTGTCGAGCATCACGAGATTACCGGTCTGTCGGCTGACAAGACACGCTTTGCAGCCGTCGATGTACCGGGTATTGCTGGCATACGCTTTCATCCGATGCCCTTGAAGAGCAAGGCGCCGCCGTATTCACCGCATCGCGAGAATCCTGGTCCCGGCGATAACAATGGTCTGCTGATCGAGAATCTGGAGACGGGCAAGACGCTGTTCTACGCACCCGGACTCGGCGAGATCGAGCCGCATGTGCTGGACGCGATGAAAAAAGCCGATTGCGTGCTGGTCGATGGCACGGTCTGGACCGGCAACGAGATGATCACCCTGGGCCTGACGCAAAAGACCGCCGCCGACATGGGGCATCTGCAACTGTCTGGCCCTGGCGGCATGATCGAGGTGCTAGATGGCGTCGGCACTCGCCGCAAGGTGCTCATTCACATTAACAATACCAACCCTATCTTGAACGAAGACTCGGCCGAGCGCGCGCAGCTGGCGAAGCACGGCATCGAAGTCGCTTACGACGGCATGGAGATCGAACTATGAACGCACCTACCCCGATGTCTGCACAACTCCCGTGGAGCCGCGAAGAATTCGAAGCGAAGCTGCGCGCCAAGGGCGACAACTATCACATCAATCATCCGTTCAACATCAAGATGAACGAAGGCAAGCTGAGCGCAGACCAGATCCGTGGCTGGGTGTTCAACCGCTTTTACTATCAGGTGATGATACCGATCAAGGACGCAGCGATCATGTCGAACTGTCCGGATCGCGACGTGCGCCGCAAATGGGTCGAGCGCATTCTTGATCATGACGGTCATGGCGAGAAGGAAGGCGGTATCGAGGCCTGGACCCGTCTGGGCGAAGCGACGGGTATCTCGCGCGAAGAGTTGTGGTCGCTGAAAAAAGTCGTGCCTGGTGTGAAGTTCGCGGTGGATGCCTATGTGAACTTTGCGCGTCAGCGTCCGTGGCAGGAAGCGGTGTGCTCATCGTTGACTGAAATGTTCGCGCCCAAGATTCACAAGGACCGCTTGGCCAACTGGCCGACTCATTATCCGTGGGTGAAGGACGATGGACTGGCTTACTTCCGTAGCCGCGTGCCGCTTGCGCAGCGTGATGTCGAGCATGGGCTGCAAGTGACGCTGGAGTACTTTACGACCCGCGAGCAGCAAGAGCGTGCGCTGGACATTCTGCAGTTCAAGCTGGATGTGCTGTGGCAGATCTCTGACGCCATTGAAAAAGCTTACCCCTGAGACGCTCCATGATTGAACTCACCGCAAAACCGAAGCTCGCGCGCTTGTTCCGCATGCAATATGAAGAGGCGCAGCAAGCCTATGTGCTGCTGTACCCAGAGGGCATGGTGAAGCTCAACCAGAGCGCCTCCGAAATACTCAAGCGCTGCGATGGAGAGCGCGATGTGCAGGCAGTGATTGCCGACATCGAGCAGAGCTTCAATGCGACCGGTCTCGAAAAAGATGTGACCGGATTCCTGGAAATTGCCATCGAACGAGGCTGGATCAGTGTCTGATATCAATAAAGTACCCTCGCAAATCCCGCCCCCGCTGTGGCTGCTGGCGGAGATCACCTATCGTTGCCCGCTGCACTGTGTGTTCTGCTACAACCCGCTGAACTACGCGGAAGACAAACGTGAACTGACGACCGACGAATGGAAAGAGGTGCTGCGTCAGGCGCGCAAGCTCGGCGCGGCGCAGCTCGGGTTTTCTGGTGGCGAGCCGCTGGTGCGCGACGATCTCGAAGAGCTGATCGGCGAAGCACATCAGCTAGGTTATTACACCAACCTGATCACTTCCGGGGTAGGACTCACCGAGGAGCGCATCTCGAAGATGAAAGCGCTCGGGCTGGATCACATTCAGCTGTCCTTTCAGGATTCGACCAAGGAGATGAATGATTTTCTCTCCAGCACCAAGACATTCGATCTGAAGAACCGCGTCGCCAAGCTGATCAAGAAGTACGACTATCCGATGGTGCTCAATGTCGTGCTGCATCGTTACAACCTCGATCATGTCGGTCGCATCATCGAGATGGCGGTCGAGATGGGGGTCGAGTATCTGGAGCTGGCCAATACGCAGTATTACGCGTGGGCGCATGTGAACCGTGACCAGCTGATGCCAACCCGCGAGCAGCTGGAGCGTGCCGAGGCGGTCGTCGCTGAATACCGCGCCAAGCTGGGCAACAAGATTCGTCTGTTGTTCGTGGTGCCAGATTATTTCGAGAACAAGCCCAAGGCCTGCATGAACGGCTGGGGCTCGGTATTCCTCGCCGTCGCTGCTGACGGCTCTGCCTTGCCCTGCCATGCGGCGAAGACCTTGCCGGGGCTGACTTTCCCGAATGTGACAGAGCAGTCGCTCGACGACATCTGGTACCGGAGCGATGCGTTCAATGCTTTCCGTGGCTTCGAGTGGATGAAAGAACCTTGCCGTTCCTGCTCAGAGAAAGAGAAGGATTTCGGGGGTTGCCGTTGTCAGGCGTATGCACTGACCGGTGATTCGGCAGCGGCCGATCCGGTCTGCGGCAAATCCGAATTCCATGACGAGGTGAAGAAGATTGTGCTGCAGGGAAGGCAGCGCCCGGTGGAAGAGAAGCCGCTGCTGTATCGGAACGATGCAAATTCGATGAAGTTTGCGGGGATCCCGATACGGGAGGCGAGGGAAGAGGTCTGATAGCCCCTGCAAGTTCGCTGTCAGTCATTGAATTACCTGCTTGATAGAGCATCTGAAAGGCACTGGGTCCCGGCATCCGCCGGGACGACTTTCGGTGGCCTGTCGCCTCTGAAGTCGTCACCCGGGCGCAGGCTGGGGTCCCGTGTTTTCCAGTCTCACCTTCCGTATCGCCCTGCCCGATACTCCCCATACCCTCGCGCACGTAACTCACACGCAGGGCAATGCCCGCACCCGTGTCCCCAGTCATGCAGTTCACCGCGCTCACCCAGATAGCAGGTATGCGTATCGGTGCGTATCAGTTCAACCAGCGCGTCACCACCCAACGACTCCGCGAGCGACCAGGTCGCGGCCTTGTTCAGCCACATCAGCGGCGTTTGCAGCGTGATATCGCTGTCCATTCCCAGCTGCAGCGCTTTTTCCAATGCCTTTAATGTCTCGTTACGGCAGTCCGGGTAACCTGAGTAATCCGTCTCGCACATGCCGCCGACCACCACCTGCAAGCCGCGACGATAAGCGAGTGCTGCGGCGACGGTAATGAACAGCAGATTGCGACCGGGTACAAACGTAGTCGGCAAACCGTTTTCTTGCATCACGATCTCGGTATCACGCGTCAGTGCGGTGTCCGAGATCTCCCCCAGTAGTGACAGATCGAGCAGATGGTCCTCGCCCAGTCGTGCGCTCCAGTCGGGTTGTAGTGCGCGCAGGGCTGACAACACCGCAGGACGAAGTGACAGCTCGACCGCATGTCGCTGCCCATAATCAAAGCCCAGGGTCTCGACGCGCTGATAGCGTGACAGTGCCCACGCGAGGCAAGTCGCTGAATCTTGCCCACCCGAGAACAATACCAATGCAGCATCCGCGGCGGAAGTCTCTCTCATCGCTGATCAGCCTTTTTTGATGCCCGCAATCGTTTGCTCGATAGCATCGCCATTCGGCTCTGAAAAGCGTATCCGGACCGGGAACCCGTCCAGCGATGGCGCCAGCCAGATATCGACCTTCGGTGCACCAGAGGCTTCCGGCGGCTGATACACCAGATGCAAGGTGTCCATCTCACCTAGAGCCGTACGCAGCTTTTGCTTTTCCTGGACCAAAAATGTCCAGGGTTCGCCATTGCGATGACTGATCACGAAAAACTTCCAGTTGGTTCCCACGGCAAACCGGGCTGGCGTCGCTCGCACCAGTGATAGCAATTGCCAGAGCACGCTGATGCGGTCTTGTTCACCACCTTCGATTTTCAGCGAGGGATGATTATCAGGAAAAACGATATTCCCTGCGGCGCGATCAAAGTTCACCGTGATGGCTTCCTTGCGGAAGCGCTTGGAATAAAAGCTCGCTGGCTGCAGTCCGCGCCGGTCGATCGTGCCCTCGCTTTTTTCTGACAGCAGCTTGCCCGTCAGTGCGGTTTTGGTCTCGAAGCTCAGCTGATATTTTGATGCGGCGGCTTGCCACTCTATCGTACCGCTGCCTTCGAGCGAGAGACCCTGAACGCTGGCGCGTATCGTGTAATCCAGCTGTGCGGGTGGTGGTGGGCTGGCCTTGTCCTGTGCGTTGGCAGCGCAGATGACACCCGCGTTCACTAGCGCCCCGACCGTTACAGCAGCCAGCAGCCGTCGAAATGTGTACCACAGGTCGTTCATGTCATGCCTTATTTTTTGTTTAATCGAGACAGTAACAGCGACAAGCTTGCGCCGCTGCGATTCGAATAATTGATCTTGACAGGATACCAGTCACGATCTGGCGACAACCAGAGATCGATCTGATAATCGAAATTGTTTTCTGCCGGTGCGAGAGACAGGTGCCAGCCGGTCACGCTACCCTCGCCGAGAGTGATTGTTTCCTTGCCGATGACGATGACGTTCCAGCGATCGGCGGCTCGGCTTCCAGCGACGACTGCCTCGAACCCGAGGCCGGGAGCGAGCTTGTCCGGGTCGCCGCGCGCCAGACCCGCGAGTTGCCAGATGACGCTGCCGCGATCTTGCTCGCCGCCGCGAATCTCGTAAAGCTGGGTGGATGCGGAAAAGCTGATGGTCTTTCTCTCACGGACAAAATGGGTGGTGGTCGCTGACTTGCCCAAGCGCTTTTCCTGATATTGCTCGGGCATCAACCCTGTACCGCCCACCTGACCACTGCTTTGATAACTGAGCAGATTCAGCAGTAACGCGCTGGCCTCGCCCTTGATCAGATACGTCGGTCCATTCTGTTGCCACAGAATATTGCCGCTGCCGGACAAGCGGCGGCTGCCTTGCGTGGCCAGCGCGTCGTAACTGAGTTCTGCCGATGGCGGGAAACTCACGCGCTCGAAAAGCGGCGGCGGAGATTCATGGTTGACGGCAGTCGGCGTGCTGACCGGTGGTTCAGTCTCTCGGGCCAACGCTTGCGTTGGCGCCGTCGATGCTGCCGTCGTCTCGGTGGATGGGGCAACCGCGTCAGCAGCGGCTGTGCTCTCTGGCGATGCGGGTGCCGCGGGTGCGGGCGTCGCAGGCGGTGTCGCCGGCACCAAGGGCGCGACGCGTTCTGCCACCGGTTGTGTTGCACGTGCGGGCGGTGCGGTGACCGCCGCTTTGTTGGCGGGGGCCTGCAATTCGACGATCACGGCCTCGTCTTCTTCATCCAGCGCGCGTATCAGCGCGAGACTGTCATTCGCCCAGTCGATCAGCGCCAGATGGACTGCAACGATTAGCGCAACAAGACCCACGGCGAGCCATTGCCTTCGGTTCGAGGGCAAGAAGGTCAGAAGAAGTCGGCGTGCGGGCATACCGACAGTGTATGCGATCGCCCAGAGGCTGATGCATCCATGCCGGGGGTGCTTGTATTTATGCAGGACACGCGGTAGTGGTTGGTCAATGACCAGTTCAGGTGAACGGCGGAATTGAGCGATGCCGTGCGTCCCGGTCGGATTCTGGGCAGGCGAGAGCGACGATCTGCTACTCTGTACTCAATAGGCATGCGAGGCGGGTCGTCGTCGCAGCCAGCTAGGCAAGGGAGGCAGCAGATGTCAGATAGGATGAATAATATGCCGGGCGCCAGCGCGATGAATGACACACTCGAATTCGTCCGCAATTTCTGGGGCGCGATGAAGATACCGGGCATGGCCATGCCATCGATGTCGCCTGACGATATCAACAAGCAGATCGCTGATCTGAAAGCAGTCGAATCCTGGCTGCAGATGAACATGAACATGCTTCGCAGCACGATTCAGACCCTGGAGGTACAGAGCGCCACCCTCAGTGCATTGCAATCGATGAGCGAGAGTTTTGCACATGCCGCGAAGGGCGGTGGGGCAGACGATGGCAAGCCCGCGTTCGAATCCCCTTTTGCGAAGCCGGAAGATCATGCCGCAACAGCCATGCCTGACGCGTCAGCGTTTGCGGCGCAGTTTGCAAACCCCTCCGGGTGGTGGAATACGGTGCAGGATCAGTTCGCCAAGGCGGTGGGATCGGCCATGACCCCACCCGAGAAGCCGGCACGAAAGCGCAGCGCGCCCGCTGCAAAAAAACGCAGCACCAGCCCGCGCAAGACAAGTCCGAAAAAGAAATAACCCAGAGAGCTCAGCGATTCGCCAGTCGCTTGAGCGCGCGCATCAGACTGCCCAGCAAGGGCAGCTTCTCATACAGCTCCTCGGCAGCGTCCCAGTAATCACGATGGAAGTTCACGCGGCCATCTGCTGCGAAGCGAACATGGGTAGCGCCGCGTATGCAATGCTCTTCCGCCGAGAAGCGCTTCATACGGAACAGGAAATCCCAGGTCAGGAAAGCCTGCTCACCCTGGATGACACTGTTGGTGATGATAAAGCGAGGCGAATCGACCTGATCGAACATGTGCCGGAAAATGTGCGTGATCGCATCGATTCCACGGACTTCATTGAACGGATCCTTGAAGAAAGCATCCGGGGTATAGACTTGGGATAGCTGACTGACATTCGATGGATCGATCTGCTCAAAAAAGCGGATCAGCGGCTCAAGTCGCGGATCGATGCTCATAGCCCGGTCACTTTGTGTATCAGTGAGAAATACCAGCGGTAGGGCAAAAGACGCACCAAGCGCAGCCAGTTGGTGAAACGGCGTGGAAAATGAATATGGAATTCCCCGCGCTCCATGCCACCGAGGATCTCGCGTGCCGCTTGCGGCGCACTGATGAGCCCGGGCATCGCAAAATTATTGTTTGCTGTCGCGCGTGTCTCAACGAAACCAGGATTGATCAGATAGACCGGATGACCACGAGGGCCCAGATCGAAATACAGTGACTCGCACAGATTGATCAGCGCCGCCTTGGTCGGGCCATACACCAAGGCCTTTGGCAGACCGGACAGGCCGGCGACGGAGGATACGATGCCCACACCGCCATGGCCTTGCGCGAGCAGTGTCGGCAGCACGGCATCCAGACAATGAAACACACCGCGCAAGTTGACATCCAGCAGCTGATTCACTACCGACATATCGAATGAATCGACGCGCATCTCGTTGTACGCGCCCGCCACCACCAGCACCAGATCGATACCCGCCCAGTGCGCCAGCAGTTCGTCTCGTGCGTTCAGTACCTCAGCATGCTGACTGACATCCAGCGGCAGCACCAGCGCCCGCTCATTGTTCTCGGCGAGTGCTTTCAGCGCCGCATGGTTGCGTGCAGACAGCGCGACGCGCGCGCCTTTGTGCAGCAGTAGTTTCGCGGTCTCTGCGCCGATGCCGGCCGACGCGCCAATCACCCACACCCGCATGCCTTGCCAGCTGCGTACCCGCGGATTCATGGCGCGGCCACGCTCGAATAGCGCTGCCGCACGACTCCGTTCTGTTGCGCTGTCCAGGCGTTGCAGCATCACGGTGTCCTCTTGTGGAAAGCCAGCGTGACCTCGCCGAGCCGGAAACCAAACTTGCTCATCACCGCACGGTTGAGCATGACCTGATCATCCATCAGATACATCCAGTCATCGAAATTGACGTGATAGACCTTGCCATCGACCGGTAACGCCAGCACATATTTCCAGTTCAGCGCATTGCCACCCGTCTGTCCGGCGGCTTCGCCGACCACATCATCGGCAGTACCGATGTAGCGTCCATCGGGCAGTTTCTTCAGTGTCCAGATGCGTTTTTGCGTCGTACCATCCGAGTAGGTGAAATCTTCATCCAGCGTACCGGTATCGCCTTCCCAGTGGCAGTGCATCACCACCCGAAAGCGCTTGATTACCTTGCCGGAGCGATCCTGAAACATGCCCCACGCATCGATCGTGCCATTGAAGTAGCTCTGCAGGTCGAGCATCGGCTTTTCAGCCGTATAGTCAGCAGGTGTCATCGTCGCTCCGCAACCGGCGATCAGCAGCGCCAGCGATAAGCAGATCATTCGCAAGCAGAGTCTCAGCATGAGTCCATTTCCTCTGTAAATTCATTACACATCCTTCAGTGGCGCGCGCCACAGCAGCGTCGCCGCCGCCAGTTTCAGCACGCAGGGCAGCAGCGCATAGGCAATCACCAGTGCGCGCAATCCGTCGTCATTCGCCTGTCCCGGCACATAGCCCAGCCACGACAGCAAGGGCAGCGAAATGCCTGCTGCCAGCGCGAGATTCATCTTGGTCGCGAAAGTCCATAGACCAAAATAGGCGCCCTCGCGTTCGCCGCTGTGCCCGGCGGCGGCGATCACGCCGGCCAGCAGCGCTGGCGGCAGCGCGAGGTCGGCGCCGAGCGCCGCGCCCGAGAGCACGCAGATCAGCGCAAATGGCACCAGCGCGCCTGCTTCGAGCTGCGCAGTCCAGACAAAGACCACCACGGACAGCAGCATCGCGACCAGCCAGGCGCGTGATTCGCCGATGGCGGCGCTCGCCTTTGCCCACACCGGCAAGGCAAGCGCTGCTGATACGAAGTACGCGACCAGAAACAGCCCGGCCTGCGCAGGCAGCTGCAGCCTGTCCGACGCAAAAAACAAGAACAACGTCGCTGGAATCGCCGCCGCGATACCGTTCACGGCAAACACGGCCAGTAGCCAGCGGAACGTCGGTTCGCGCAACGGAAACAGCATGTCGCGCCAGTGCGCGTCGCCGCTCGGCCTAACGGCGGCTCGCGGCGCGACCCGCAGTAAAAGCAACGACGCCAGTGCAAGCGCTATCACGAAGGCGATCATCAGCCCTTGCAGACCGGCGATCGCGGGTAGTGCCGACGCGAGCATCACCCCCACCAGCGCGAAGCCCTCGCGTATCGACGTCAGTCGTGCTCGCTCGCCGCGATGCTGCGTGAGGCCGGCGCCCCAGCTGCCATGCGCAATCATCGCCATGCTGTAGCCCAGATACACCAGCACCAGACTGGCTGTGAACCAGAGCGCCAGCACTGAATCCTCGCGGGTAGTGACAGGCGGGTTGAACAGCGCCAGATAGCCGGCCAGCATCGCGGGCAGTGATAGCAGCACGAAGCCGGCATGACCTTTCGACGGCGCTACACGATCCATCCAATGTCCGATTAATGGATCCGCAAAGGCATCCAGCAAACGTGCCGCGAGCAGAATCGTTCCCACCAGTGCCAGTGGCATCCCGAGATGCCCGGCATACAGCTGCGGCACCTGCACATACACCGGCAGCGCCAGCAACGACAGTGGTAGCGCAAACAATCCGTAGGCGATCAGCGCCCGCGCGCTCAGCGATGTCGTGCCCGTGCTCATCACGTCATTTGCCATTCAGCAGTGCGGCGCGAAGCTTGGGCGCGCTGGTCTTGGGATGCAGCCAGATACCAAAAAAAGCCGCGCCGAATTCCGGATCGCTGACCTCGCCAATGGCGGTGCCATCGCGAACGAAACGGGTCGGCTGTCCGGGGGCATACAGCCCGATCAGTTGCGTGCCTTCTTCCACATCCGGAAAAATCTTTTTCATCGCACCCAGCCAGGCTTCGTGTTGCGCTGCTGTGCCTATACCTAGTTTTTTGATCTCATCGATACTGGCGACTGCGATCCGTTCGCCATACAACCTGCGCGCATACACCAGCTCCAGTGCGAGGTTGCCGGCCGCCCAGTTCGATGCCGAAAAATTTTTCTTATCAGCCCACAGTCGGGCTTCGTACAGACTCAGCCCGAACCAGGTGTAATTGCCCTTGCCTAGTAAGCTGGCGTCGGGCACCGCTGCTTTGACCGCTGCTGACTGCGCGAGTGCTGCACTCGCCAGTCCAATCTGTATCGCTGCCAACAACATCAGCAGCCAGCCATACCGCTTGGCTTCCTGCATGAGAATGATCCTTACGACTTCTGCAAAGTGAACTGGAACAGATCGATACTGCCTGCACGGAACCCCGCTTCGCAATACGCGAGATAGAACTGCCAGGTGCGGATAAAGCGATCGTCAAAGCCCTGTGCGCGAACTTCGGCTTCCTGAGCGCGGAAATCTTCATCCCACAGCGCCAGGGTGCGCGCATAGTCGAGTCCAAACGCCAGCTCGTTGACCACGGTGAGGCCGTGCCGTTCGGCATGTGCACGGAACACCTCGGGTGAGGGCAGCATCCCGCCCGGGAAGATGTACTGCTGAATGAAATCCGTGCCCTTGCGGTAGCGCTCGAAGAGCTCATCGGCAATCGTGATCGTCTGTATGCAGGCACGGCCGCCGGTTTTCAGGCGCTGCGCGACACAGGCGAAGTAGCTGTCCCAGTATTGTTCACCGACTGCCTCGAACATCTCGATGGAGGCGATCGCGTCGAATTCGCCGCGTACATCGCGATAATCCTGTAGCCGCAACTCGGTATGGCTGGCATGACCGGCGTCTGCCAGGCGCTGCTGTGCGAAGGCAAGCTGCTCGGACGAGAGCGTCAGCCCGGTGATGTGCATGCCTCGAGCGGCCGCCAGTTCGGCAAAACCGCCCCATCCACAGCCGATTTCGAGCACATGATCACCAGCGCGAGCACCGGTCTCCGACAGAATGCGCTCATACTTGGCCTGTTGCGCTTGCTGCAGTGTCATGTCTGGCGATGCGAACAGGGCGCTGGAATAGGTCATCGATGGATCTAGCCACAGCGTGTAAAAACGATTACCGATGTCATAGTGCGCGTGAATATTGCGTCGGCTGCCAGCGCGCGAATTCCGATTGAACAGATGCCGCACGCGATACAGCAGACTGCCCCACCAGTTGCCATAGATCGCCGCTTCAAGCGCATGGCGATTGTGGATGAACAGCTCGATCAGTTTCGCCAGATTGTCGGTTTGCCAGTCGCCAGCGATGTAGCTTTCGGCGAAGCCGATATCGCCAGAGCGGATCGCCGCCAGACAGGGCTCCCAGCTGTTCAGCGTGAGCGTTACCGGCGGGCTGTCATCACCGAAATGCAGCACGCTGCCATCCGGGCATTCCAGCCGCAAAGCGCCGTGCGCCATCTTGCGCAGCATTTGCAGCACGATGCGCACTTGCGCGGGCGCCTTGCCAGACTGTGCGTAGCTGGTGGCGATCTGTTCGTTGAGTGCGAGCGAGGGTGACAGAGGTTTATTCATCGGCTCAGGGAAGTCGGTGGTGGCAGGGGTTTGCTGAAGAAAGGCACGCGCTTGATAAACAGCTTCAGCGCCTGCCAGTGAATGCGCACGATCACACCCAGCGTCATCAGTGGGTGTCGCAGGAAAGCCAGTGCGGCACTGGCGGTGGACAATGGCTGCAATCTGCCCGATATACTGGTTAGCAAAAGCGGCCCCTGTGCATCGTCATAGTCGATGCGGGAGACGATGCGCTCGATATCCTCATTCCCGACTTGTTGCGTGGTGCGCATGAAGCGGAACCGATACTGGCCCTCGACCGCGCAGAAGGGCGACACATGAAAGACTTTTTTGGCGGACATCGTCACGCCCCATGGCATCGCGTCGCCGGTATCGAGCAGATAGCAGTGGCGCTCGCCAAAAGTATTGTTCACTTCGCAGACGATCGCGCGCAGCTCGCCATTGCGACGGTGACAGAACCAGAATGACACCGGGTTGAACACATAGCCCAGCACGCGAGGGAAGGTCTGGAGCCAGATCTCGCCATCGGCATCGCTAATACCTTCGGAGTGCAGCAGACTGTCTATCCACGGCAAGAGCGCGCTGTGGCCATCGCCATGGTCACGATCATGAAACGCGATCAGGTTGAAACGGTTGCGTGAGCACAGGCGGTTGTCGAAGCCCGCATCACCGAGCGCGCGCAGCGGCAGCATCAGCGTGAACACGCCATAGCTGAACGTGTTCTCGGCGGGGCGCAAGCGGCTGTGTCGCACCTGTCCGGTGGAGATCAAGGGGCGCGGTGTCAGTCTCTGCATGCGTTTCTCCTTGCGTCGTTTCAGGCTGCGCGTTTCATTGTTGTGCTGCCCGTCAGTGTGGCAATACCCTTGGCCACGGCCAGTCCGGATTTGAGTCCGTCTTCATGAAATCCATAGCCCGTCCATGCGCCGGCAAACCAGGTGTTGCGCAAGCCTTGTATCGACGGCAGCGCCTGCTGGGCGGCGATGGCCGATGCGTCAAACACTGGGTGGGCATAGTCGAACTCGGCAATCACCTTGGCGGGATCAATCGGCGATACGGGATTCAGCGTGACGATGGCTTGCTGACGGAAGGGCAGCGGCTGCAGTTTATTGATCAGATAGTGGACACAGACCTGCGGTTCGGTCACGCCCGAGGTTTCATAATTCCACGCTGACCAGGCTTTTTTCAGCGTGGGCAGGCAGCGCTCATCGGTGTGCAGCACCGCGTGGTTCGGCTGGTAGCGCACGGCCGAGAGCAGCTTGTGCTCGGCGGCGCTGGCATCCGCGAGGATCGCCAGGCTCTGGTCGCTGTGGCAGGCCAGCACGGCATGATCGAAGCGCTGCTCGCCAGCATCGGTGACGACGCTGACTTGCACACTGCCGCCGACATCCGCGCGCGTGACCGAACGTACAGGCGTGGCCAGAAACGGGTGCGCGATCGCTGGCAGCATCTTCTGAACGTAGTGCTTCGCACCTCCGGTCACGGTGTACCACTGCGGACGGTTGTTGACCTGTATCAGCCCGTGGTTATGGCAGAAGCGCACGAACGTCGCGAGCGGAAAGGCGAGCATCTGTTCGGTCGGACAGGACCAGATGCAGCCTGCCATCGGCAGCAGATACCAGTCGCGAAACTCGGTGCTGTACGACTGCTGCTCCAGGAAGTCGCCGAGTGACACGGCTTCCAGTGCACCTTCGCTTTCTGCCATCGCCGTGGTCTGGCGATTGAAGCGCAGAATGTCCGAGATCATCCGCAGGAAGCGCGGGCTGAACAGATTGCGGCGTTGCGCGAAGACTGTGTCGAGATTCGATCCCGCCCACTCTAGCCAGCGGCCATCGGCCAGCGGCAGTTTGACGGCGAATGACATGTCACTGGCGCTCGTGTGCACGCCGAGCTCGTCAAACAGGCGAACCAGATTCGGATAAGTACGATGGTTAAAGACGAGGAAGCCCGTATCGACGCCGTGCGTGATGCCATCGAGCGTGACATCGACCGTGTTCGTATGGCCGCCGAAATACCGGCCCGCTTCGAACAACGATACTTCATGGCCATCACGAGAGAGTTGCCATGCGGCGGAAAGTCCGGAAATGCCTGAGCCTATGACTGCGATCTTCATGCGATTTCCCGACCTTGAGCGCTACTGGTTGAGACGTGATGATGGAATAAAAATGCTGCGGTGCCCGTCGGGGAGAAATACGGGTTGGGGGAAGATCGCCCCGAGCATGCCGCCGGCACAAGCCGGGAGGCACTGCAGCAAAAACTTTACTTACTGCGCAGCCAGCGCTTTTTCGAGTGCGCTGACAAATGTTTTTTCATCCGGGCGCGTGGTGCTGCCGTAATTGGCGACCAGCTTGCCCTCACGATCGATCAGATACTTGTTGAAGTTCCACGAGGGCGCTTTGGCGCCAGCCTTGATCAGCGCGGCAAACAGCGCGTTCGCTTCTTTGCCTTTCACCGAGGTCTTCGCAAACATCGGGAACTTCACGCCGTAGGTGTTGTAGCAAAAATCGGCGATTTCCTTGTTATTGCCGGGCTCCTGGCTAAAGTCATTTGACGGAAAGCCGAGGATCACCAGTCCTTTGTCCTTGTAATTCGCGTAGAGTTTTTCCAGTCCTTCGTACTGAGAGGTGAAGCCGCAGTAGCTGGCCGTATTCACTACCAGCACCACCTTGCCGCTGTACTGGCAAAGGTTTTGCGACGAGTCATCCTGAAGGCGATTGAACTTGTGGTTCAGCAGTGCGGGGCACTCGCTGGCAGCAGCAGGTACAACGGCGCTCACCATCATCAAACCCAGAGCGAGCGAGAGGGTCATCAGGCACTGACGGGCAAAAGCTGTGTGAAGTCGAGTCATCGCTGGAATACCAAAAGGTTTTAATTTAAACTCCGTGGTCATTCTAGCGCATTCCGGACAGAATAGTGGCCCCGATGAACATAATGTTTTTAAATGTGCCAAAACGACAATTCTGTCACTTGATCAGCGTATTTCCGGACAGTGAGTGGTTGCTCCGAAGAGATCGGAGAACTCGCTGATGCGCGAACTGACGCTTGTCTTGGGCGATCAACTGAGCTTTGACAGCCCCGCGCTCGCCGACTTCGACGCTGCGCAAGACCGTGTGCTGATGATCGAGGCGTCCGGCGAGGCCACCGCAGTCTGGTCGCACAAGGCGCGAATAGCGATTTTCCTGTCCGCGATGCGGCATTTTGCGAACGGCGTCGCGGCACGCGGCTGGTCATTTGACTATGTGCAGCTCGACGATCCCGGTCCGTCGGATTTCGCCGGGCGTCTGCTCGCGGCGCTAAAGCGCCACCGCCCGCAGACGCTGCGCGTGGTCGAGCCAGGCGAATGGCGAATGCTGCAGATGATCGAAGATGTCTGCAAAAAAGAGGCTATTTCGCTGAAGTTGTTGGATGATACGCACTTCATGTGCAGCCGCCATGAGTTCGCGCAATGGGCGAAAGGCAAGAAAGAGCTGCGGCTGGAATTCTTCTATCGCGTCATGCGTCGGCAGTATCGGGTGCTGATGGAAGGGGCCGAGCCTGTTGGCGGCCAGTGGAATTTCGATGCTGAGAACCGCAGCGCCTACCCAAAGCGCACGGGGCCCGGCACCATACCGCCACCGGCCTGGTTCGAGCCCGATCCCGTCACCCGCGAAGTGCTTGCCCTGGTGGAGAAGCACTTCCCCGATCACCCGGGGCGGCTCGATCAGTTCGGTTGGCCGGTGAACCGGGAGCAGGCAGTGAAGGCGCTGGAGGTGTTCATCGAGCATCGCCTCGCCCAGTTTGGCACCTACCAGGACGCGATGTGGACCGACACGCCAATGGGCTGGCATTCGTTGTTGTCAGCGGCGCTGAATCTGCATCTGCTCGATCCGCGCGAAGTGATCGCCGCCGCTGAAAAGGCATACCAATCAGGGCGGGTATCGCTCGAGAGCGCAGAAGGCTTCATTCGCCAGATACTTGGCTGGCGCGAATTCATCCGTGGCATGTACTGGCTGGACATGCCCGGTCTGAAAGAAGCGAATCATTTTGATCACCAGCGGACCTTGCCGCGCTGGTTTTGGACAGGCGAGACGCAGATGGCTTGCATGCGCGACAGCCTGAAGCAGACACTGGCGCTCGGCTATGCGCATCACATACAGCGACTGATGGTGATCGGGAATTTCGCGACCCTGGCGGAGCTGTCGCCGCAGCAGGTGGCTGACTGGTTCCTTGCGATCTATGTGGATGCGATCGAATGGGTCGAGTTACCGAATACGGCAGGCATGGCGCTGCATGCCTGTGGCAGCCGCTTTACCAGCAAGCCCTACGTGGCGAGTGGCGCCTACATTGGTCGGCAGAGCAACTACTGCGCAGGCTGCCGTTATAACCCTGCGGAACGCACGGGCGATGCAGCCTGTCCCTATACGACGCTGTACTGGCATTTCATTTCGCGGCACGAAAAAACCTTGGCCGCTAATCCCCGCACCGCACTGATGGCGAAGAACCTTCAAAAGCTCAGCAGCGAGGAGCTGGCAGGCATCGCCAAGCGGGCGGCCGTGCTGTTAAAGGATCTCGAGGCGCTGTGATGAGGGTGCGCTTCGCTCAGCAACCAGGGACCCTTGTGTGACCGCGTGGTTCGGCCTTGTGCATGACTGACTATGCCTGATACCCCGCAGGCGACCAGGGATTTTGCGTGTGAAGGACCATCGAATGCGCATGCTTTGTTGGTAAAATCTTGTAATCAATCAATATCTCGCATGCCCATGCTGTACCCTGAACTTTTCCGCTCGCTCGAGCAAGTCCGCTGGAACATGGAAACTGACATCCCTTGGGACAGTTTTGATGCCAGCCAGCTGACCGATGAGCAAGCGCAGACCATCAAGATGAACGCCATTACTGAGTGGTCGGCCTTGCCGGCGACCGAGATGTTCTTGCGCGACAATCGCAATGACAGTGATTTTTCGGCATTCATGTCGGTGTGGTTCTTTGAAGAGCAAAAGCACTCGCTGGTGCTCATGGAATATTTGCGGCGTTTCCGCCCTGAGCTGGTGCCCACCGAGGAAGAGCTGCACCATGTACGTTTCGAGTTTGATCCTGCGCCACCGCTGGAAACTCTGATGCTGCACTTCTGCGGAGAGATTCGCCTGAACCACTGGTACCGCTGCGCGGCTGATTGGCACACCGAGCCGGTCATCAAGCATATCTACAAAATCATCAGCCACGATGAAGCGCGGCACGGCGGCGCCTACCTGCGGTACATGAAAAAAGCGCTAGCCGAGACCGGTGATACTGCGCGCGCCGCTTTTGCGAAAATCGGTGTCCTGATGGCCTCGGCGAGGCGTACCGACAAGCCGCTGCATCCGACCAACCTGCACGTGAATCAGTCGCTGTATCCGAACGATACCGTGCAGAGCCGCTTGCCAGACCCACAATGGCTGGAAGCTTGGCTGGATCATCAGATCCGCTTTGACAGCGACTGGGAAAAGAAAGTCATTGATCGTATCTTGCACAATTTGTCGCTATTGTTTGAGCGTAGCTTCGAGTCTGTGCAAGACTTGAACCGCTACCGCAAGGAAGCCATCGCACGGCTTGCGCCTCAGCGGCCTACGACATCGGATACAGAGCCTGCACCTACGCTGTAAACCATCTGCTGACCCGCAGCGACCGACCATGGACATAAACACAAACCGCCGCACCCTGATCAAAGCCTTGCTGGGCGTCGGTGGACTGCTCGCGCTACCGACGGCTCTGATTGCCGCCACCAAGCCGCAGATCACGGTTTACAAAACTGCCAGCTGCGGATGCTGCAAAGACTGGATAGTTCACCTCGAACAGAATGGCTTTGCAGTGCTTGCGCATGATGTGCCAGGCACCGGACCGTATCGGGAACGCTATGGTGTGCCGCGCGCACTGGCCTCCTGTCACACCGCCGTCATCGATGGTTATGCCATCGAAGGACATGTGCCCGCGGACGACATCAAGCGACTGATCACCGAAAAGCCCAAGGCACGCGGCCTGTCCGTGCCCGGTATGCCCGTAGGTAGCCCCGGCATGGAGGTCAGAGGTGAGCGTCGAGATGCGTTTGATGTCGTGCTGTTCGATGACGATGGACGCCGCCAAATCTACCGTCATTACGAAGCTCAGTAGTACTTTTCGTCCGATCCCCGCGGACGCCGAGAATTCCTCAATTCCCAGCGTTCTGCCACGTTCCGCAGTTGAGTCATCCAGGCGCAGATACCTTCGTCGCTGAGGATCTGTTGCCGCATAGACGCCGACGTTTCGCCAGACATTCAATCATGACGGGTTGATCGCTCATCGATCATTCTCGGCCAATGTCATCGCTACATTGATTGAAGACCGAACTTCAATCCGACAAGAGACCTGTTGGCTGATATGCATCCCATTTTACGAATGATGTCAGTGAAAAATTCGATCTCACTTCTCTTCCTCACATCGCCTCGCAATACTGAGCGCTCCGTTGCCTTGGGCTGCTCTCGGTAGGCTGAGCACCCCGCCAGAGCTCTCTGACTACCGTTGGCTCTTCCTGCCGGGGGTGGCTCAAGGCGCGGACCCTTCGGGGTTCTGCGCACCGCATCCCAACAGGTCAGGCACACGC
>JBEGNF010000012.1:0-42773 GCA_041182625.1 Pseudomonadota bacterium
CCTTTATATCGTCGTCCCGGCGCAGGCCGGGACCCAGCGTCTTTTGTTGAATGCAGGGACTTTTGGGCTTCACTGACTGGCATTAGCCCAAGGGTGTCGTTCTAGGATTTTGTGGTTTTCCCACGAGGTGCAGTGACCTGGCCTAAATAACGGCTTGCGACCCAAGGTAACTCGATGTCTTGTTTTTTACAGTAGGTTTTTATGGCTTCAATTGCTTCATGTTTTTGATGTTTTGTTACCCACCACTTTTTTGAAAATGCCAGATTAATATTTTTTTCGACAGCTTTTTCTTCGTAGTCTGGTTTACTAACGCCGTCTGCACTCTGAGTACGTCCCTTTACACATCGCCAAATTTCAAAGGAAATCGCATCCTGACGGAAAACTTTTTCAAATTCTGCTGGGAAAACTTCATCAAATTTTTTTAGAAATGCTTCCTTCTGCGATCGATTGGACTTACTGTTTTCTGTTTGTCTGACGATTATATCTCTGGCGGTTTTTCGGTTCCTGAGGTATTCGGTGAATTGATCCTCATCTTTAATAATGTTTTGCTTATGGTTAGGTTCGGTGGAAAATTTCTTGAAATAGTTGATCAGAACTTTTTGCTCCTGCAGGTTTAAATCGCTCCCGGAAAAAATTTCCTCTTTTGAGAAAGCGTTTATGAAATCGGAAAGAAAATTCGAATCACTATAATTTTTCAGACTTACCATCACCTGCAAATCTTTGCCGTCTGAATCATTTCCCAGTATTCCAGCAAGTGCCCTCAGTGATTTATCCGGTGGGGTAATCTCGAACATCGCACATGGTTCGGTAAGCTCCTTTATCTTGATGATATTTCTTGCATGGTTGTCAGATGGAAGGGAAGTAACCTTTTTAAATCCTAATTTCTCCAGCAGAGGACTTGGTTTATCATTTTTTGATAAAAAATCTTCAATACCGTATTTGACTTTCAGCCGTATTTGCTCGAAGGGATTTTTTATTGACTCAATATTTTTTCGTTGATAGATGTGCTTTATGACGGAACCATCGTCAGTTTTTTTTTCCTTGATGAGCACCGAACTATCATCATGCTGGTTCAATCGTCCGAATTCAACTTTAATATTCATGATATTAATCAGGGCTCGTGGATCATTAGATATTTATATGGCTGAAAATATCTGTATCACTCGTACAAGCAACAGAGTGTCAGAACCAAGCGCAACCGTGTACTGGCACAAAGCCATTAGTAGTCAGCAGCGATCTTTTGGTCGCCATGTATATGAAGACTGTTCCCCGACTGGTGCAGCAGGAAGATTTTTGTTGTTCTTGGGTTCAACCAGTCGTGCACGCCGCAGCTCTCAATGGCGCATGCCGTAATCCAGCGGTTAGACGTGCAAAGCTTGCGGCGAATGTCGGTGTTTAAAGCCGTATCATCAATAGCCTGGTTTTTGCATTGATTCGTGCCGGAGTTGCAGATAGAGCTGGTGTCGGTCTGCAGTCACTGACCCCTCTTCCAAGGCTTGCAGGATGGCGCAGCCCGGTTCAGACACATGGTGGCAGTTGTAGAACCGGCATTTTCCCAGTGCAGGCGCGAACTCCCGGAACGCACGCTCCAGCATGCCTTCCGTCAGGTGATGCAGGCCAAACTCTTGAAAGCCCGGTGAATCGATCACGGTGGTCTGGGCATCGAGCTCGAACAGTCGGGTAAAGGTTGTCGTGTGCTTGCCGCTGTCGAGGCGCTGAGAGATTTCCTGCACAGCAATGTTGGCATCGGGCACTAGCCGCTGGATCAGCGAGGATTTGCCCATGCCGGACTGGCCGATCAGGATCGTCGACTGAGCGGCCATCAGCGGCTGCAGCGTGGCCATCGCACCCTCCGGGTCTTGGGCGGCACTGACCTCGTGCACCGGATAACCCAGTCCGCGATACAGCGCGAGCCGTTCGCGCGCCGCGGGCAGCAGAGCAGCGATATCGGTCTTGTTCAGCACCAGATGCACGCGAATACCGGCGGCTTCGGCAGCGACCAGTGAGCGCGAGACCAGATCATCGGAAAAGCCCGGTTCGGTGGCGACAACGATGAATAATTGGGTGACGTTTGCGGCCAGCAGCTTGGATTTGTACTGATCGGAGCGATAGAGCAGCGTGTCGCGCGGCAGGATTTCCTCAATCACCGCCTGATCGGCGGAGGTAGGTTTGAGTCGCACACGATCGCCGGTGGCGACATCGCTTTTTTTACCGCGGGTCACGCATTGCAGTGTCTTACCATCCGCATGCGCAAGGTAGTGGCGACCGTGCGCAGCGACGATCAGTCCCTGCAGCTCAGTCATGCAGCGGGGAACGTTCGGGAAAAGACATCGTCGATCTTCACAGCGCAGATGAAATCATTCTCAGACAGACCGCCCTTGCCACCGTTCACCGAGTGGGTGTCGTAGCGGACGAGGCAGCGGTTATAGCTGACGACGAGTTCTGGATGATGATCTTCGTGGTGAATGATCTCGGCAATCGCATTCACGAAGGCCAGGGTCTGGTGATAATCGCGAAAGCGAAAAATTCTCACCAGCTTGCCGTTCTCAACCATCCAGTCGGCTAGCACACCGAGTGCGGCGGTAATCTCGGTATCGGACGCCGCCTGCTCACGATGGCGGCAAGAGGCCCTGAGCAGCGCAGCGCGATCCATGGGTTCAGGCACTCAGCAAGCGCTGAATGCGCACACTGGCGGGTGGATGTGAATCGTAGAACGCTGAGTGCAGCGGATCCGGAGTCAGAGTCGAGGCATTGTCCTCGTAGAGTTTCACCAGCGCCGAGATCAGGTCTTGCGAATTGCTGTGTTTCGCGGCAAATGCATCGGCCTCGAACTCATTCTTGCGCGATGTGATCGATAGCAGTGGTGAGAACAGGAAGGTGAACACCGGCAGTGCCATCATGAACAAGATCAGCGCCATCGCATCATTGCTCGCATCTAGCGTTGGCGTGACACCCAGACCCAGATAAAACCAGGTCTGGTTTTTCAGATAGCCCAGCAGCGCGAGAAAACCGAGCGAGAGAATGAACATCACTGCAATGCGCTTGATGACATGGTTCAGCTTGAAATGGCCGAGTTCGTGCGCGAGTACGGCTTCGATTTCATTTGGCGCCAGCCGCGACAACAGGGTATCGAAGAAAACAATGCGCTTGGCTGCGCCAAAACCGGAGAAATACGCATTGCCATGTGCGCTACGGCGCGAGCCATCCATCACGAACAGGCCTTTGCTTGCAAAGCCGACGCGCTGCATCAGACCTTCGATTCGGCTTCTCAGGCTGTCATCGTCAAGTGGGGTGAATTTGTTGAACAGTGGCGCGATCAGATTTTGGTAGAAACCCAGCATCAGTACTTGAAAGCCGCACCAAATCAGCCACGCGTACAGCCACCAGTAGGCACCGGCTTTCTCCATCACGGTCAGCGTGACCCAGATCAGTGGCAGGCCGATGGCGGCGCCCACCAGTGTCTGCTTGATCAGGTCGGAGAAGAATAATCCAGGCGTCATTTTGTTGAACCCGAATTTTTCTTCCAGTGTGAACTGCTTGTAGTAATCAAAGGGTAGGTCGATGATGCTGGAGATCACGCTCACTGCAGCGATCAGTGCGATCTGGTACAGCATGCTGGGCCCCGCCAGCTCGCTGAGCATCGTCGAAAGCCATTGCAAGCCGCCCAGCAGCGTGAAGCCGAGCAGCACCACGGCATTTACCACGAGCAGCACCAGCTTGAGCTGGGTCTTGGCGATCGTGTAATCAGCGGCCTTCTGGTGCGCGGCCAGCGGAATCTTTTGCGCGAATTGCGCGGGTACGGCATCGCGGTGACTGGCGACATAACGGATGTGCCGCGTTGATAGCCATAGCTTGACACCGAGTGTCACGAGCAGGAAGGCGGCAAACAACAAAGAGAAGCTATTGGGGTCCATGTGCGAAAATCCAGAGATTCGGGGTAAAAGCAGCGGGGTTGTCACCCCGCACAATCAGGAAAAGGATTATGTCACAAGCATCAGAAACGGATCTGAACCCCACCGCCGGCACGGCAGCGGTCCACCCGAGTGAAATGAATCTGGTTTGGATCGATATGGAAATGACCGGTCTTGACCCTGATATCAACAAAATTATCGAAATCGCGGCCATCGTCACCGACGCCGAGCTGAATATCCTTGCCGAGGGTCCGGTCTTTGCCATCCACCAGAGCGATGAGGTGCTGGATGGCATGGATGCATGGAACAAGGGCACCCACGGTCGCTCTGGCCTGATCGACCGGGTCAGGGCATCGACCGTTACCGAGGACGAGGCGGCGGCAAAGATGATCGAATTCCTGCGTCAGTACGTCCCCGCCGGTAAATCACCCATGTGCGGTAACTCGATCTGCCAGGACCGTCGCTTCATGGCGCGGCATATGCCGACGCTGGAATCGTTTTTCCATTACCGAAACCTGGATGTGTCGACGCTCAAGGAGTTGTGCCGACGCTGGAAGCCTGAGCTGATTGCAGGCTTCAAGAAGCATCAGCTCCATACGGCACTGGCGGATATTCGAGAATCAGTGGAAGAGCTGCGGTACTACCGGGTGCACTTTATCAACGGTTGATACTTGCGTCGACGCTCAATGCGCCTTCGATTTTTTGTGCGCCGCCCAGAACCGGTAGATCTGCGGTATCGATGCCTCGATCTCGACCGCGAGCTTGTGGCACTTTAGCGGGTCATCGACAAGCTTCAGCTCGGCTTCTTCGATCTCTTCTGCGCCCAGCAGAATGATCGCGCGCAGCAATCCCGCCTGTGGTGACGCCTGCAGTAGTTGCCACGCAGCGGTTCTGAGCTGCATGCCCTCGGTAAAACCCCAAGCCCAGGCCTCTGCATCGAGCACGGGCTTGCCTTTCCACTGATGCTCGCAGAACAAGGGCTCGAAATCCTTGGGCGCTACCGCAAAGGTGACCACGATATCCTCCAGCATGCGCTCGCACAGCCGGCGGATTCGCTCGGCCTGCGCGGCATTGCGATACTCGGGCTCATCCTCGGGTTCAGTGCCCCACACGCGTGGCAGCCATTCTTCGGTGGCGACAGGTTCCGGACCAATGGCGATCGCGGTGAGGTAGCCGTGCAGCGCATCCATGGTCATCGCATCGTCGCTGCATTGCTCCGACATCAGGAAACGATCGAGTTCGTCGAATTCCTTGTCGGTCATCAGCTGTTCTTCGGACATGGGCTTCCCGGCTTAAAAGTAAACGTCAGTGTAACGCGAGTCTGCGGAACTCCGAGCAGACTACAATCCGGCTGATGGATTCCCTTCCCGAACATTCTTTTACCGGCCTCGAGCCCGGCATCGTCCTGGACGCACTGGAGATGCTGGGTCTGTACAGCGATGGCCGGCTGCTGGCGCTTAACAGCTATGAAAACCGCGTGTATCAGGTTGGGATGGAGCAGGGGCCGCCGCTGATCGTGAAATTTTATCGACCACGCCGCTGGAGCGATGAGGCCATTCTTGAGGAACATGGTTTTGCGCTAGAGCTGGAGAGAAATGAAATTCCGGTCGTGCCGCCGCTCTTGTTCGAGGGGCGTACCCTGCATCAGTACCAAGGGTATCGCTTTGCGGTGTTCAGGCGACAAGGCGGAAGGACGCCGGAGTTGGATCAGCCCGGCGTTCTCGAATGGATAGGCCGTTTCATGGGCCGCATTCATGCGGTAGGCGCGCGCGCCGAGTTTACCGCGCGGGGCACACTGAACATCAACAGCTATGGAATTCAACCGCGCGAATGGCTGCTTGCTCATGGCGACATTCCGGATGAATTGCGACAGAGCTGGGCCAGTATCAGCGCACAGGCACTGGAGGGTATCGAGCAGTGTTATCAGCGTGCAGGATCGCCGCAGCTGCTTCGTTTACATGGTGATTGCCATATCGGCAATTTATTGTGGACTGACGATGGGCCTCATTTCGTCGATCTGGATGACAGTCGGATGGGGCCGGCGATTCAGGATGTGTGGATGCTGCTCTCGGGCGAGCGCGAGTTCATGAGCCGGCAACTGGCGGATTTGCTGGCCGGTTATGAGGACTTCTTCGAATTCGATCCGCGCGAGCTGTATTTGCTGGAGGCGCTGCGTACGCTGCGCCTGCTGCATTACTCGGCCTGGCTGGCGATGCGCAGAGATGATCCGGCTTTCAGGCAAGCGTTTCCCTGGTTTGGTTCAGTGCGCTACTGGCAAGACCGGATACTTGAGTTGCGAGAGCAGGTCGCGCTGATGTCTGAACCGCCTCTCTGGCCGGTTTGACTGAGGTCAATTTTTTTGTACGCTCCGCTTGCTATAGTCAGATCGGGCGTAGCTGACATTCCACCCACTCACGGAGCGCTTATGTTCAAAAAAATCCTTGTGCCGACCGATGGTTCGCCGGTTTCCGAGAAGTCTGCTCGCGCTGCGATCGATTTCGCCGCTGCTACGGGTGCGGGTGTGGTCGCTTTATCGGTAGCGCAGCTCTATCCTTACATGCTGATGCCCGAGGCAGGTGCGATGGTGGACTTGTCGGCGTACGAAGAGGCGCAGGATCAGACGGCGCAAAAGCACGTGGATATCATCAAGAAGATAGCAGCCGATGCGAACGTGACTTGCGAGGCAATCGCAACGCGCGGTGTGCACCCGTATGAAGAGATACTCGCTACTGCCAGCGACAAGCACTGCGATGTGATCTGGATCGCCTCGCACGGCCGTCGCGGGCTGGACAAGCTGCTGCTGGGAAGCGAGACGCAGCGCGTACTGGCGCACGCGACGATACCCATCATCGTTTACCGCTGAGACGTGTGCGCTCAGTGTGCCATCAGCACGGGTACGATCATCGAATCGAGTATCTGTCGTGTCGCGCCACCAAGGAGTAATTCCCTGAATCGGGAATGACCGTAGGCACCCATGACGAGAAGATCGGCGCCTTCGTCTGCGCAGAGTGACAGCAGCGCGTCGCCTGCTTCGGTTGTCGTCTCGCGTACCATCACCTCGACCGACACGCCCTGACGCGATAAATACAAGGCCATGTCGGCGCCCGGCTGCTCTCCATGGGTATCAGGACGCTCGCCCGGATTGAACACCACAAGCCCGACTTTGCCCGCGCGTTTCAGCAGGGGTAGCGAACCCGTGATCGCACGCGCCGCGGTCATGCTGCCATCCCAGGCGATGATTGCATGCGTAGGCAGCGCGCTGAACCGGTAAATGCTGGGCAAGATCAGTACCGGGCGCACGCAATTCATCAAGACCGATTCCGGAAAGCTTGGCAACAACCCCGGTACGCCAGCAGAAGAATCGAATTGCCCGATCAAGACGAGGTCCACGTAGCGCGCCTGCAGGCTAATGCCGCCAACCGCGTCGTCGTCCAGCAGGCGGGACTCTGAAGATAATCCCGGCTGTCTTTCCATGGCACTCTCGAATAATTCAAGGCTCTTGTCCGCGTACTGACGCAGCACCTGCACATGATGGTCGAAAGCAGGATCATGATGCTTGAATACACCCGCTTCGAATACAACCCTGGAAATACCGGTCATTGCCGTGCCGATCAGGTGAGCCCGCTCCGCGTCGGCCAGCGCTGCGGCCAGGTTCATGCGCTCGATGGATTGTGCAGATTGATCGATCTGCACCAACAGGGTTTTGTACGACATGCTGATCCTCATGTTTTTCTGAGTAATGCTTCTCTGCGGCGCTTTTCGGCGAGCATAGATTAAGCCGAGTACACGCCATCGTCCATAGCGTCCAAGCAAACTGAGCCGTTCGGAGCTTTTTGTTTTTATAAAATTTGACTCAGGTCAATCCACCAAGAGAGCCACTAGGGCGATCCTCTCAGTCAGACCACCGCGGGAGGCGCTGCTGATGAGCACTCGTAATCTCCACTACTTGTTTGCGCCGAAGTCTGTTGCGCTGATCGGCGCGAGTGACCGGCCGCACAGCGTTGGCGCCACCGTGCTGTCGAATTTGCTTGCTGGGCGCGCCATCAGCGACAAGGCTTGCACGGTAATGGCTGTCAATCCTCGCTATGCGGAGCTGCAGGGCATTCCCGTCTATCCGGATATCGTCAGCTTGCCGGTGGTGCCCGAACTGGCCGTGATAGCGACACCACCACAGACTGTCCCCGGATTGATATCGCAGCTGGCAGCCAAGGGTACGCGAGCAGCGGTAGTCCTGTCAGCGGGCATGGAGGCTGACCATGGAGATGGACGTAATCACCGGCAGGCCATGCTCGATGCTGCTCGCCCCTTTGTGCTGCGCATACTAGGGCCTAACTGCGTCGGTATCATTTCACCGCGCAGCCATCTCAACGCCAGTTTTGCGCACACCGATGCTCTGCCCGGCAAGATCGCTTTCGTGTCACAGTCGGGTGCCTTGCTCACGGCGATGCTGGACTGGGCACGTTCAAGAAGCATTGGCTTTTCTTATTGCGTCTCGCTCGGTGATATTGCGGATGTTGATTTTGGTGATGTACTCGACTACCTGGCAACGGATCCAGAGACACAAGCGATATTGCTCTATGTCGAGGAGATTCGCGGTGCTCGTAAATTCATGTCTGCGGCGCGTGCAGCAGCGCGCAGCAAGCCGGTGTTGGTGGTCAAAGTTGGAAGAGCACCGGAAGGTGCGCGTGCTGCTGCTTCGCACACAGGTGCACTAGCGGGTGTCGATGCAGTGTACGACGCGGCTTTTCGTCGCGCCGGCATGCTGCGCGTGATGACGACCGAGGCTTTGTTTGATGCAGTAGAAACGCTGTCTCGCGCGCGACCTTTGCACGGAGACGAGCTGCTGATACTGACCAATGGCGGCGGACCGGGCGTGATGGCGACTGATGCGTTGGTGACTGCTGGCGGAAAGCTGGCATCGCTGTCGCTCGACACTCGACAAGCGCTTGATCAGGCGCTGCCGGAAAACTGGTCGCATGGCAACCCGGTCGACATCATTGGTGATGCGCCAGCCGAGCGTTACCGACAGGCGCTGTCCATCCTGCTGGAGAAACAGCCGGATAATCCGCTGTTATTCATTCATTCACCCACGGCGATCGTTCCCAGCTCGGATATTGCGCGGGCGATCGCGCCGCTGGCGCGCAAGTCGCACCAGTTGATCCTTGCGTGCTGGATGGGCGATGCTGCCGTTGCGGAGGCGAGGCAACTGTTTTCGCAATCGGGTATTCCGCAGTTCAGCACACCGGAGCGAGCAGTGCAGGCCTTCCTGCAGGTGGTCGAGTATCACCGCAATCAGCACCTGCTGATGCAAGTGCCGTCAGCCGATCCGCTGAGCGAGCCGATGGATCTTGAGGTAGCGCGTGCGCTGATTACTGGTGTGCTGTCAGAAGGACGGACGATGCTGAGCGAGCCCGAGGCCAAGGCATTAATGACGGCTTGTCGGATACCGGTAGTCAAGACGCGCGTGGCGGTAACGCCCGGCGACGCGAGACGGCTGGCGGACGAGATCGGCTACCCCGTGGCAGTGAAGGTCCTGTCACCCGACATCAGCCACAAGACCGAGGTCGGGGGCGTCATGCTCGATCTGAATGATGGTGACGCGGTCGAGGCTGCAGCAGTCGCCATACAGCAGCGCCTGAAAACATTGCGACCCCTTGCCGTGCTGACGGGGTTTTCGGTGCAGGCCATGGTGAGGCGGCCGGATGCCGAGGAGCTGATCGTTGGCATCAGCTCCGACCCTGTGTTTGGTCCGGTCGTGCTGTTCGGGCAGGGCGGCATCGCGGTCGAGGTGATGAGCGATCGCTCGCTCGCTCTGCCCCCATTGAACAATGTACTCGCACAAGATCTGATTTCCCGTACCCGCGTGTCCGCACTGTTACACGGTTACCGTGATCGTCCACCCGTTGACACTGAAGCGCTGCATCATCTGCTGATCCAGGTCGGTCAGATGGCGGTCAGCTTGCCTGAGGTGATCGAGATGGATCTCAATCCTGTGCTCGCTGATGCGCGTGGGGTGATTGCGCTAGACGCGCGTGTGCGAGTGTCTGCTGCCAGCACCCGCTGTGCGGATGACAGGCTGGCGATACGGCCTTATCCGAAAGAGCTGGAGCAATCGCTGCAATGGCAAGGCAAGCCTTTGCTGCTGCGTCCGATTCGGCCGGAAGACGGCGAGGAGCATCAGCGGTTTTTCCAGTCGCTTGATCCGGTCGATGTGCGATTCCGGATGTTCATGCAGATGCACGAGCTACAGCCCACACAGCTAGCGCGAATGACACAGATCGATTACGACCGTGAAATGGCTTTTGTCGCGGTAAGAAAACGAGAGGATCAGCAGGATGAGACCGTGGGTGTGGTCAGGGCAGTCGCTGATCCGGATAATCAGGACGCCGAATTCGCGATCATCGTTCGCTCGGATCTCAAGGGTCAAGGCCTCGGGGCGATACTGATGCACAAGCTGATCGATTACTTCCGGCGACGTGGTACCCGGCACATTGTCGGCGAGACGCTACCAGACAATCTGGCACTGCTCGATCTAGTGCGCCGTTGTGGTTTTGAGATGTACCGTGAACCCACTCAGAAAACCATCCAATTGCGTTTGAATTTGCAAAGTGCGGCCGAACAGGCGTGAGGAGCTGAGCAATCAGATCATTCGCTCTCGGACAGCTGCGAATGACTAGGTAACGGTGAGGCTGGCAGTTTTGACTTAAGTCAAGGTAATTAACGAACCGCATCTCTAGACTGCGCTTCAACCTGAGATCCCCGCGTCCTGCTGGTGCTCGAGGGACATGGAGCAACAAAAGATGACCGTTTCGACAACAGCCCTGCCGCAGATGCATCACGTCGAATTTGACGCTGGGCTGATCAGCCGGCTCAGCCAGTCGGGTCCCCGGTATACCTCGTATCCGACGGCAGATCGTTTTTCGGAAAACTTCAGCTACCCAGATTACCTGCATGCAGTCGCGCATGCGCGCGCACGCGGAGGCCGGCATCCACTGTCGCTGTATCTGCATATTCCATTCTGCGACACGGTTTGCTATTACTGCGGCTGTAACAAGATCGTTACCAAAAACCGTGACAAGGCGGTGACGTATCTGGGTTATCTGAAACGCGAAATCGAAATGCAAGGCAAGCTGTTTGTCGGTCTCAATCAGGTCGAGCAGCTGCACTTTGGCGGTGGCACACCGACCTATCTGTCTGATGAGCAGATGGTTGACCTCATGAATCACATCCGCCGCTGGTTCCAGCTGACCGATGATGACAAAGGTGAGTATTCGATTGAGGTTGATCCGCGCAGCGTGTCTGCCGAGCGCATCCACCGGCTGCGCAAGCAGGGTTTTAACCGCATCAGTTTGGGTGTGCAGGATGTTGACCCGGAAGTGCAAAGGGCTGTCAACCGCATACAGCCGGAGGACATGACGCTGGAAGTAATCCGCGCGGCGCGCGAGGCGACGTTCCGTTCGATCAGCATCGATCTGATCTACGGTCTGCCGAAGCAGAATCTACAGACGATGGCGCAGACTTTGTCCAAGGTGATCGCTGCCAATCCAGATCGCATCGCGGTGTATCACTACGCGCATCTGCCGCACCTGTTCAAGCCACAGCGCCGAATCCACGAAGCAGATCTGCCCAGCTCGGATGTCAAGCTCGACATGCTGGCCATGTGCATCAAGCGTCTGAACGAGGCGGGCTATGTCTATATCGGCATGGATCATTTTGCCAAGCCCGACGACGAGCTGGCTGTCGCGCAGCGGCAGGGGAGGCTGCACCGGAACTTCCAAGGCTATTCGACACATGCCGAGGCTGACCTGATCGCCTGCGGCGTGTCGGCGATTAGTTCGGTGGGGATGTGCTACAGCCAGAATGTCAAGACGCTGGACGACTACTACGATTGCCTGGATCAGGGTGAGCTGCCGGTCGCGCGCGGTTACCGGTTGACGATGGATGATGTGCTGCGCCGTTTCATCATCCAGATGCTGATGTGTAATTTCGAGCTGTCGATATCCTCGCTCGAACAAGCCTACCCGATCGCCTTCAATGCCTACTTTGATACTGAGCTGGAGCAGCTGCACGAGCTGGCCGAGCTGGGGCTGCTGACTATCAATGATGAATGGATCAGCGTCACGCTCAAGGGCCGGCTGCTGATCCGCAATATCTGCATGGTCTTTGATCGCCACCTGCAGCATGCACGGCAGTTACAATCGGAACCTATCCGTTATTCCCGTACCGTCTGATCATTACTGCTCCTCCTGACCTGTCGTGAATTCCATTGCGCTACTGCCGATTTTTCTGATCGGCCTGCTGGGTGGCGTGCACTGCGTTGGCATGTGCGGCGGTATCGTCGGCGCATTTTCCGTCGCCACGCCTCATCGTCCTTTTCCTGTTCCGGTGCTGACACAGCAGTCCTGGTTCAGCGAAGCGGCGGCAGGTGGTCTGCGCGTGCTCGCCTTCAACGCGGGTCGGATAGGGAGCTATCTGATCGCTGGTGCGCTTGCCGGTGTGTTGGGCAGTATTCCGGCGATGATGAATATTGCCATCCTGCAGCGTGGCGCTTACTGGCTGGCCAATCTGATGTTGGTCGCGCTGGGTCTGACCTTGATGAATACCTGGCACGGACTGTCGCGCATTGAGGCTATCGGGCAATGGGTGTGGCGGCGACTACAGCCACTCATCCGGCGGTTTCTTCCCGTGGAGACAGCGTGGCAGGCACTGGCGCTTGGTGGGCTCTGGGGCTGGGTACCTTGCGGCATGGTGTACAGCGTGCTGATGACCGCTCTGCTGACCGGATCAGCATGGCAAGGTGCGAGCGTGATGCTGGCCTTTGGGCTTGGCACCTTACCCTTGCTGTTGTCGATGGGCCTGCTCGGCAGCCGTATGCGGGCCAGCCTGCAAATGCCTCTGCTGCGAATGCTGGCGGGTTCGATGGTGCTGGTCTTCGGCCTGCTCGGCCTCTACCGCGCAGCGACGGGTGCTACGCACGGCTGGCTGGATGCCGTCTGCATTACGCCGGCGCTCTGACTGGTTTGCAGCGATGAATGCCATTGCCCAGAACTCCTGTTTCCACTGCGGATTGCCAGTTCCCGTTGGTAGCCATTGGAGCGTGCACATTGACGATATCGAACAGCCGATGTGTTGCCCCGGCTGTGAAGCGGTGGCCCATGCAATCGTTGACAACAGACTGACGGATTACTACCGCAATCGCCAGACGCTTCCGCAGGGTGTCGCCGAACCTATTCCTGAAGCACTGACGCTGTATGACACGCCGGAACTGTCTGCACAATTCACCAATAGCGAAGGTGGCGGTGAAGCGACCTTGTCCGTGGAGGGCATACGCTGTGCTGCCTGCGTCTGGCTGATCGAGCGCCGTTTGTCACAGGTACCAGGGCTGCAGGCTGCTGATCTGAATGTGGCGACGGAAAAGCTGCAGGTGCGATGGGATACATCGAAGTGCAAGCCGAGCGACATCTTGCAGGCAGTGCGCGAAGTCGGTTATGTCGCTTACCCTTTTGATCCGATTCAGCATGGCGAGCTGCTGCGCAAGAATTCGCGCGCGATGTTCAAGCGCCTGTTTGTCGCTGGCCTGTCGATGATGCAGGTGATGATGTATGCAGTTCCGGCCTACATGGCAGGCGCTGGCGACATTGAGCCGGACATGGAACAGCTGATGCGCTGGGCGAGTTTCTGGCTCACGGTGCCGGCGATTTTTTATTCCTCACAGCCGTTTTTCAAGGGAGCCTGGACCGATCTGAGGCAAGGTGCGTTAGGTATGGATGTCCCGGTTGCGATCGGTATTGCGGCGGCCTTCACCGGAAGCACCTGGAGCACACTCACCGGCGAGGGTGACGTGTACTTTGACTCGGTGACGATGTTCATTTTTCTGCTGCTGGCCAGTCGCTACCTGGAGCTGCTCGCGCGGCGCAGGGCAGCAAGCTCGCTGGAAACCATGCAGCACGCGTTGCCGGATTCTGCGTGGCGGTTGCATAGTTTTCCATCCAGCCGTGAGACGCAGCAGGTGGCAGCGGCGACTTTGCGCGCCGGCGATATCGTGCTCGTCAAACCTGGCGAGGCGATTCCTGCGGATGGCGTGATCGCAGAGGGCGAGACGACGGTCGATCTGTCGCTGCTGACCGGCGAGAGCCAGCCCCAATCACGAGGCGCAGGAGAATCTGTCGCGGGCGGTGCGGTGAACATCAGCCAGCCCGTGGTGTTGCGCGTGGAAAAAGTCGCGAAGGACAGCACACTGTCCGCGCTGATCCGGCTGATCGAGCGCGCCGGACAGGGAAAACCGAAAATCTCGCAGTGGGCCGATCGTGTCGCGGCAGGGTTTGTTGGTGCCTTGCTGTTACTCGCGTTGAGCGTGCTTGCTTTCTGGGGCTGGCATGATGCTTCGCGCGCGTGGCCGATCGCGATTGCCGTGCTCGTTGTGTCGTGTCCCTGCGCATTGTCACTTGCGACACCGTCGGCGCTTGCCGCGGCGACAGATCGTTTATTGAGACAGCGCGTGCTGGTGATGCAGCCGCACGTGCTGGAGACCTTGCATCGTGCAACCCATGTGATATTCGACAAGACGGGCACCCTGACTGAGGGCAAGCCTGGGCTGAGTCAGCTGACCTTGCTCGCTGAGATGAGTGAGGAGACCGCACTGAGCATTGCGGCGGCGCTCGAGGCGGGCAGCGCGCATCCGCTGTCGCAAGGGCTGCGGGCGGCGGCAAAGGAACAGGCATCAACGGTTCGGTCTGCCGAGTGGGTGACGCACTATCCTGGACAAGGTCTTGAGGGCCAGGTGGATGGCCAGTCTTACCGAATCGGCAGTGCATCGTTCGTTGCCACCCTGGCCGGCGAACGGATATTGCCTCAAGAGCCGCGCCAAGTGAGTTGTGTTTATCTGGGCAGTGAGCAGGGCTGGCATGCGTGTTTCGAGCTGACGGATAGGCTCAAAGCGGATGCTTTGCAGACCGTGCGCTATTTCAAATCACGTGGAATGAGCACGATCCTGCTCTCAGGTGATGCACCGGTCATCGTGGATCAGGTAGCCTCTTCATTGTCGATGGATGCTGCGCAAGGCGGTATGCTGCCGCAGCAAAAGCTCGACTATGTACTGGGTTTGCAGCGCGAAGGCGCGGTGGTCGTGATGGTCGGCGATGGCATCAATGATGCTGCGGTGTTGCGTGGGGCCGATGTGTCATTCGCGATGGGTTCGGGTGCGGCGCTCGCGCAATCGCACGCCGATGCCGTGCTGCTGTCTGCGAAACTCTCCCTGCTGACACAGGCCGCTGATGCGGCGTCGTCCTGCATGCGCGTGATTCGCCAGAATCTCGCGTGGGCGACCGTCTACAATTTGTTGGCAATACCTGCGGCGGCATGTGGTCTGCTGGCCCCGTGGATGGCAGCTCTGGGCATGTCTGTCAGCTCGGCGCTGGTGGTGGCCAATGCGCTGCGGCTGGAGCGTGTGCCTGCAAGTCGCTGAAGATAAGAAAAAGGCATCCTGATGGAGTCCCTGTACCTGCTGATACCGCTGTCGGTCATTGTCGTCTTTCTCGCGCTGTGGGTTTTTTTCCGCGCCATGGATAGTGGCCAGTTCGATGACCTCGAAGGGCCCGGGATGCGCATCCTGCAAGACGACGACAGCGTGCACTCTGATACCTCCGAGTCAGCAGACAATACCAAGATATAAGCTTTCTGCCGCTGTGCCCGGCTTCCGGCCAAATTTGACTCAGGTCAAGGAAGTTTGCCCATCTGAAACGTACTCTCCCGGTATCTTCGTCGTAAACCAAGGGAGTATCCGTGGACACAGCACTCAACTACAACTACCGGGTCGTGAAGCAGTTCGCGGTCATGACGGTAGTGTGGGGTGTGGTGGGCATGCTGGTGGGAGTATTGATTGCCGCTCAGCTTGCATGGCCAGCACTGAATTTTGATACGGCCTGGCTGACCTACGGTCGCCTGCGCCCGTTGCACACCAATGCGGTGATTTTTGCCTTTGGTGGCTCGGCACTGTTTGCCACTTCTTACTACGTCGTGCAGCGCACGTGCCAGACACGGCTGTTCTCGGATACGCTTGCCGCCTTTACTTTCTGGGGCTGGCAGCTAGTGATTCTTGCTGCTGCGATCACGCTGCCGCTGGGTATGACTTCCGGCAAAGAGTACGCCGAGCTCGAATGGCCGATTGATATCCTGATCGCGCTGGTATGGGTGTCGTATGCGGTGGTGTTCTTCGGCACACTGTGGAAGCGCAAGGTGTCACACATTTATGTCGCCAACTGGTTCTATGGTGCGTTCATCCTGACCGTCGCGATTCTTCACATTGTCAACTCGGCAGCAATGCCGGCGACGCTCACCAAATCCTACTCAGCCTACACGGGGGTGCAGGATGCCATGATCCAGTGGTGGTACGGTCATAACGCAGTCGGTTTTTTCCTTACTGCAGGCTTCCTTGGCATGATGTACTACTTCATTCCCAAGCAGGCCGAGCGTCCGGTGTTTTCATATCGCCTGTCCATCGTTCATTTCTGGGCGCTGATCTTCACCTATATGTGGGCAGGCCCGCACCATCTGCATTACACCGCGCTGCCTGACTGGGCTCAGTCGCTGGGCATGGTGTTCTCGCTCATCCTGCTAGCACCGAGTTGGGGTGGCATGATCAACGGCATCATGACCCTGTCGGGCGCGTGGCACAAGCTGCGCAATGACCCGATACTGAAATTCCTGATCGTCTCACTGTCGTTCTACGGTATGTCGACCTTCGAAGGCCCGATGATGTCGATCAAGACCGTCAACTCACTGTCGCATTACACCGACTGGACTGTGGGTCATGTGCACTCTGGCGCGCTGGGCTGGGTCGGATTGGTCTCGATGGGCTCAATCTACTACCTGCTGCCACGCCTGTCGGGCAAGAAGGAAATGTGGAGCACGCGCCTGATCGAATGGCACTTCTGGGTCGCGACTATTGGCATCGTGCTGTATATCGCGGCGATGTGGATTGCCGGCGTCATGCAGGGCCTCATGTGGCGTGCAGTGAATGCCGACGGCACGCTGACATACACCTTTGTCGAGAGCGTGAAGGCGACTTTTCCGTACTACGTGATTCGTCTGGCTGGAGGAGGTCTGTACCTGGCGGGCATGCTGATCATGGCCTACAACACGTTCAAGACGGTCATCGGCAGCCAATTCGTCGATACCCGCATCCCGGCGATGACCGGCGCGCACGCCTGACCTACGGAGAATCGAATGAAACTCACCCATGATCAAATTGAACGCAAACCACTGCTGCTGATCCTGCTGGTCGTGCTGGTAGTGAGCATTGGCGGATTGGTCGAGATCGTGCCGCTGTTCTTCCAGAAATCAACCACCGAGCCGGTCGCGGGACTGACGCCCTATGGCCCGCTTCGCCTTGCCGGCCGTGATGTGTATATACGCGAAGGCTGCTACAACTGCCACTCGCAGATGATTCGTCCATTCCGCGCAGAGACCGAGCGCTACGGTCACTACTCCGTGGCCGGCGAGTTTGTCTATGACCGGCCGTTTCAGTGGGGCTCAAAGCGGACGGGTCCAGATCTGGCGCGAGTGGGTGGCCGCTACAGCGATGACTGGCACCGTGCGCACCTGAACAATCCGCGTGATCTCGTGCCCGAGTCAAACATGCCCGCGTACCCATGGCTGGCAAAGACTGCGCTTGACCCACAAGCCATCGTGCCACGCCTGAACGCGCTCAAGCGTCTCGGTGACCCCTACACCAATGAGCAGATCGCCGCCGCGCCCAAGGAACTCGAAGGCAAGACTGAGCTGGATGCGCTAGTCGCTTACCTGCAAGGTTTGGGCATTCAGATCAAGGCAAGGAGATAAGCATGGACTTTCTGCAAATTGTCTCGGACGCACGCAGTATCGTGACCCTGGTCTGCATGGTCACTTTCATCGGTATTGTGATCTGGGCCTACAGCTCGCGTCGCGCACAAGACTTCGAAGAGGCGGCGATGCTGCCCTTTGCAGACGAAGAACAACTGACCAAGGAGCGGGAGCCTCGTCATGGCTGATTTCACGAGCGGATTTTGGGGAATCTATATCACCGTACTGACCATTGTGTCAGTGCTTGGCTGCGGCTGGCTGCTGTGGTCGCAGTCAACGATCAAGTCCGAGGTATCCAAGGATGGCAAGGTTGGGACGACGGGGCACACCTGGGATGAGGGCCTCGAGGAACTGAATAACCCGATGCCGCGCTGGTGGATGTGGCTGTTCTATATCACCATCGTCTTTGGTATTGCGTACCTGGCGCTGTACCCGGGGCTTGGTAGTTACGCCGGCAAACTCGGCTGGGCTTCCCATGGTCAGTATGAAGAAGAGCTGAAGCTGGCCGATGCCGAGTTTGGTCCGCTGTTTGCCAAGTATCAGCAGACGGATATGAAAGTACTGGCGGCGGATCCTCAGGCACGCGCCATCGGCGAACGCCTGTTCCTGACCTATTGCGCACAGTGCCATGGTTCTGATGCCCGCGGCAACAAAGGATATCCGAACCTGACCGACAGAGACTGGCTGTATGGCGGTGATCCAGAAGTGATCAAGACCACTATTCTCAAGGGTCGTCAAGGCGTGATGCCACCGATGGCGGCAGCCGTTGGTACTGACAAGGATATCGAGCATGTCGCACACTACGTTCTCTCGCTATCCGGCTCGGCATCTGACCCAATCAAGGCCAGCTTCGGCAAGGAAAAGTACGCTGCATGCGCAGCTTGTCATGGCATCGATGGCCAGGGTAATCAGGCAGTAGGTGCGCCCAACCTGGCTGACAAGACATGGCTATATGGAGGTAGTGTTGCGACCATCATGGAAACCGTGCGTGGCGGACGTAACAACGTGATGCCGGCTTTCGCTGATTTCCTTGGTGAGGCCAAAGTTCATTTGCTCTCTGCCTATGTCTGGGGACTGTCGAACAGTTCCACGATCTCATCGGCGAAGAATCAATAGGCATATCGATGCAAGGCGCTGCACCGGACGTTGCCGTCATCAAGATGTACAAAGCGCGGGAGGAAATCTACCCGCGCGAAGTACAAGGCCGATATGCGTCGCTGCGCTGGCTCTTCGTCTGGGCCACCCAGCTTCTTTTTTATGGTCTGCCCTGGTTGTCCTGGAATGACAGGCAGGCTGTTCTGTTCGATCTCGGTGCGCGTAAATTCTATATCTTCGGCATCGTGCTCTGGCCGCAGGACTTCATCTATCTTGCGGCACTATTGATTATCAGTGCCTACTCACTCTTTCTATTCACGGCGGTTTTCGGCCGTGTCTGGTGCGGCTTTACTTGTCCGCAGACGGTCTACACGGAAATATTCATGTGGATCGAGCGCAAGATTGAGGGTAATCGCAGTGCGCGCATGCGCATTGATCGTCAGCCGATGTCTGTAGAAAAGTTCGCTCGCAAGTCGGCCAAACATGCAGTCTGGGGTGCAGTCGCCATCTGGACCGGATTTTCCTTCGTCGGCTACTTTACGCCGATTCATACCCTGGCGGGTGAGGTGGCTGCGCTGACGCTCGGTCCGTGGGAATGGTTCTGGGTGCTGTTTTATTCATTCGCTACTTACGGTAACGCCGGCTGGATGCGCGAGCAGGTCTGCAAGTACATGTGTCCGTACGCGCGATTCCAGAGTGCGATGTTTGACAAGGACAGCTTGATCATTACCTACGACACTGGCCGTGGCGAGCCTCGTGGCGCGCGCAGCAAGAACGATCCGGATGCAGCGAAGCATCTCGGTGACTGCATAGACTGCTCCCTATGCGTTCAGGTCTGCCCGACGGGTATCGACATTCGCAAGGGCTTGCAGTACGAATGCATAGGATGTGCTGCCTGTATCGATGCCTGCAACTCGGTGATGGACAAGATCTCCGCGCCACGCGGTCTGGTTCGTTACTGGACCGATCATGCGCAGACCTATCGATGGTCATCAGCGCATATACTTCGCCACATGGTGCGGCCACGGGTGCTGATCTACAGCGCCGTGTTGCTGGTGATCGTGTCAGTGTTCTTCGGTACGCTGCTGACCCGCACGCCTGTCAAGATGGATGTGATCCGGGACCGCGGCTCGATGGGGCGCGAGGTGGAAAATGGACAGATCGAGAATGTGTATCGGCTGCAGATCATGAATACCGATGAGTCGCGCCATCACTACCATATCGGCGTCGAAGGTATCGAGGGCATCACGCTACAGGGCACTGGCGAGGTGACATTGGGGTCCACCGAATCGCGCTCCGTACCGGTGGATGTACGCGTGCCGGAGGGCAAAGGCAGCAAAGGCTCCAACAAGATATGGTTTACGCTGATCGATACCGATCACCCGGAGGTAAGTCTCAGGGAAAAAGCGGTGTTCTTCGTTCCGCGCTGATCCATAAAAAACGGCGAGGAAATTCATGCATACGTCACTCGTGGAAAAGCACCCTGACCCTTGGTACAAGCATCGCTGGCCCTGGCTGCTGATGGCGGGCCCGGTCGCGGTACTGATCGCAGGCTTCATCACGATGTGGATCTCGTTTTCCGGTGCTGATGCCTTGGTTGTTGACGACTACTACAAGCAGGGTAAGGCAATCAATCAGGATCTTCGCCGCGATCGCACTGCGGCAAGTCTCGGTCTCTCGCTGTCACTTCGCTATGATGTTGCCGCAGGCGTTCTTGTCGGGCAGTTGCACGGCACCACCAGCGAAGCGCCGCTGAATCTTCTGCTGGTGCATCCCACCGTCCCGGAGAAAGATATTCGTCTGGTCGCTACGCCAGATCGCAGCGGTGTATTTTCCGTCGCATTGCCGTTGCTGGAGCGCGCGCGCTGGCAGGTACAAATGGAAGATGCGGCCCGCAGCTGGCGTTTGCATGGTGAATGGGTATGGCCGCTGCAGACAACTACAGACATCCGACCAGCGCTGTGAGGCGATCAGGATGCGAAGGAGGAGACACGATGTTGAAGCTGGCAATGACTGTGCTGTGGCCGTCCTTCCTGACGGCGGCGATGGCTGATGGTTTCTTTTTCTCGCTGTTTGATCCGGCAGATCTGATGATGGTTGGCGGGCATGTGGGGTTGCCGCCCATCGCCGCCTATACCATCGGTTTTTTCTTTTTCTGGAGTTTTGGCGCGCTGGCCAGCATGTTGAGCTTGTATCTGATCCGGACGGAAAACCCTGCGCAACCACCGTTCTGATGAGACAAACGAAGATCGCCCTTTCAGCTGCAAGTTTCCGTACCCGCTGCCAGCGCGCGCATCGTATGCAGATCGAGCAATTCGATCTCGCGGTTCGCTACTCTGAGCAATCCCTGTTTTTTCAGGCGAGACAGCAGACGGCTGATGCTCTCTATCGTCAGCCCGAGATAGTTGCCGATCTCTTCGCGCGACATGCGCAGCTGGAAAGTCGTTGATGAGTAACCACGCGCCGCGTAACGAGACGAGAGATTGATCAAGAAAGCAGCGAAGCGCTGCTCTGCGCGCATGTTCCCCAGCAATAGCATCACGTTCTGCTCACGCGTGATTTCCTGACTCATCATCCGGTGGAAATGATGCAGCAGCGTCGGTAGTGTGCCAAACAATTCCTCGAGCCGGGCGAAAGGTATTTCGCAGACCTCGCTGTCTTCCAGCGCCACCGCATCACAATGATGACGATCGGTGCTGATCGCATCCATGCCGAGTAGTTCGCCTGCCATCTGAAAACCGGTGATCTGCTGCTCGCCCCCCGGGCTGACCTGGTAGGTCTTGAAGTGCCCCAGCCTTATCGCATACAGGTTGGTGAACGCATCATCCATCCGGTATAGCAGGCTGTCTTTGGGCACCTTGCGGCGACGGCCGATGATCTCATCGAGCTTGTGCATGTCGGACTCGCCCAGCCCCATGGGCAGGCAGAGCTGATGCATGCTGCAAGCCGAGCAACTGGCCTTGAGCGAGCTGAGATTCAGCGTTGCGGCGGGCGAGATGGAGACGGACTGGTTCATTGGAGTGACGAATTTCTGGATGCGCCGAATTTAACCCATTTGGGCGCGCGATGCCACGTTTGCTGACTATTCAACCGGTTCATAGGGTAGCCCAACATAATTTTCCGCGATGTTGATTCGGCCTGCCTCGGAGCTGGTGAAATAATCGAGCTCCGCCTCCTGTATCCGCTGATTAAAGGGATCGTCGCTGAATTTGTGCAGTATCGACGTCATCCACCAGGAAAAACGTTCTGCTTTCCAGATGCGGCGCAGGCAGATCTCTGAGTAACGCGCAATCAGATCAGTACGACTTTCCCGGTAACGCTTACGCAAGATGTTATAAAGAGTGTAAACATCACTGGCCGCGAGGTTAAGTCCTTTGGCACCCGTGGGTGGCACGATATGTGCAGCATCGCCCACCAGGAACAAGCGGCCGAATTGCATGGGCTCGGCGACGAAGCTGCGTAGCGGCGCGATGCTTTTTTCGATGGAAGGGCCGGTGACGAGACGGTTCGCGACGTCCGTTGGCAATCGCGAACGTAGCTCATCCCAGAACCGTGCATCCGACCAGTCCTCGGTATGGTCATCGAGGGAGCATTGCACGTAGTAGCGTGACAGCATCGCCGAGCGCATGCTGCACAGCGCGAAGCCACGTTCATGGTTCGCATAGATCAGTTCATCCGACACCGGTGGCGTACGAGATAGCACGCCCAGCCAGCCAAACGGATAGACGCGCTCGAACAGGGTGATTTTGTCTGCCGGCACCGATTTGCGCGCGATGCCATGAAAACCGTCGCAGCCTGCGATGTAATCGCAGTGGATCGTATGCCGTTTTCCATCCTTGGTGAAGCTCACATGGGGATGTTCGCCATAAAAATCATGCGGCATCACGTCCTCAGCCTCATAGAGGCTTTGCATGCCGGATTGAGCGCGCGCATCCATCAGGTCTTTGGTGACCTCTGTCTGCCCGTAGACCATGACGGTCTTGCCTCCGGTGAGCGCCTTCAGGTCGATACGTTCCATCCGGCCCAGAAACGACAAGGCGAATCCCTCGTGTACATGGCCCTCGCGGTCCATGCGCTCGGCGACCTTTGCCTCGCGCAGCAGCATCTGAGTGCCTTGCTCCAGCACACCTGCGCGTATGCGTGAGAGCACGTAGTCCGGGGATTTTGCCTCGACGATGATGTTGTCGATGCCCTGCAGTTCGAGCAGTCGGCCGAGCAGTAGCCCTGAGGGACCGGCGCCGATGATGACGACCTGGGTTTTCATGTTGGCCTTCTTGTCTCTAGGGCGGACTCGCCCGCCTCGTTGATTGGAATGCTGAGATGGTGGGACAAGGGAGCGGTCGCGGGAATAGACTTTACCCACATAAACTTGTACATTTCGAGGGTTTTTGGCCGATCAGGTTTGCCGCGATGCGTTCGTCACTGGCCCCCGCCGCCGAGGTTCCCGTTTTCCAGCTGTATGGGGAAAACGGGGCTGCGCCCACGCCAGATCCGATCCATTGCGAATCCATCGCCGAGCGCAGCCGCTTGCACAATTGGGAGATCAGGCCGCATCGCCATCATGGGTTATTCCAGTTGCTGTGGCTGGAAGATGGGCGGGCGCAGTGCGTGCTGGATGAGGCACGGCTCGACCTTTCTGGGGGCATGGCGCTCATGGTGCCGCAGCACTGCGTGCATGGTTTCCAGTTTTCGCCGGATGCCCGCGGGCTGGTGGTGACGGTGGCTTATTCCCTGCTTGGCGCGCTTGCCGCGAGCCTGTCAGAAGAGATCTCTCAGCTGAGCATCGCATGCTCTTTTCGTCTGACAGATGCCGCCGGTCGCTTCGAGACAGCAATGCGCGCGTTGCGTGCCGAGTACGACGGATATGATGCCCATCGCTCGGCGCTGATGGTCGCACAATTGTCGATCGCTCTCGGCTGTCTGTTGCGTTTGTCGGAGCAGCGCGCCGCCGACAGCGACCGAGCAGTGCCGGCGCGGGCGCGTCAGCATGTCGCCCGTTTCATCGCGCTGGTGGATGCGGCGTACGCCGAGCAGTCGGGGCTCGAGTATTACGCCGGCCAGATCGGCATCAGCGCCGCGCATCTGAATGCCTCGTGCCGTCAGATCACCGGACAGTCGGCGCTCTCGATCATTCATGCGCGCTCGATGCGCGAGGCGCGCCGCCTTCTGGTGTACACGTCGATGACGATACGGGATGTATCGGATGCGCTCGGTTTTTCTGATCCTGCGTATTTCACACGCTTTTTCAAGCGTAACGCTGGTCTGTCGCCGCGCGATTTCCGCCTGCATGCCAGATCATGGAATGCAGGTAGTACACCGGTCTCGTCGTCCTGATTATCTGCTTGAGAAACAGAGCCCTGCTGTCGTGTCAGTGTCGATACTCAAGGCAGCAGCATGGATAGCTCTGCCGCTGCATTCAGCAGTACCGGCAGGAATGTCTGTTCCATTTGCGCACGCGAGACGCGCGTGGCTTGTGCCCCAACATTGATGGCTGCCATGACTGTCCCGGTCGCGCCTCTGACCGGCACGGCGATGGAGCGCAGCCCGATTTCAAGCTCTTCCTCGACCACTGCGAAGCCCTGCTGCACCGTCTCGGCAAGGATCTCGCGCAGCCTTTCTTCGGACACCACGGTACGGTCGGTGTAAGGTCTGAGCGGCACGCGCGACAGGTAGGCATTCAGCTCGTCTGGTGGCAATGCCGCCAGCATGACTCGTCCGAGAGAGGTGCAGTACGCTGGCAGACGGCTGCCCGCATTCAGCGCGATCGACATCACGCGAGCGGTCTGCGAGCGCGAGATGTACAGCACCTCGTCCTGCTCGAATACCGCCAGTGAGCAGGATTCACCTAGCCTCTGGCTCACCTGATTCAGGCAGGGCTGCGCCGACACCGTCAGCGGTGTGGAGGACAGGTACGAATATCCCAGCATCAGTATCTTCGGCTTGAGGAAAAAATTGTTCGCCTCTGAGCCGGCGTAGCCGAGCTGTTTGAGTGTGTACAGGCAGCGACGCACGGCGGCGCGCGGTATCCCCGTCTTGTGACTGATCTGCGCGATCGTCATTGCGCGACGGTGATCGCTGAATGCCTTGACCACCGCAAGGCCACGTGCGAGAGAGGTCATGAAGCTGGGATCGGTCAGCGCGTCGATTTCCTCGGCGATCGTGAGCGGACGAGGAGGCTTGGCGGTGAAAGCAGGTTGCGGGGTAAGTGATCGGGCATCGCTGGCGGCCAGCGGTGCATCTGCGGTATCTGTTGTAGTGTCGTTCATGTCGGGCAAAGTAATGTTTTGCGTGTTTGGATCGCGGTCGAATCGGATCATGGGCCGCTACTCTGATGCAACTGCTTGCTCAGTCATTTGAAGCCCGACTGAGAAACGCGGTGCCGTCCTTTGAGGCCTGCGTGTCGCGCATTCACGCTTTTCGGACTGAGCACAAGGTGCTGTCTGCGGTCTTTCCGCAGCTCTGCGAGATAGTCGATGAAGCCAAGCTGTTAAAGGGGTGTTACCGTAGCGGAACTTGATATTCTTCTGATAATTCTTGCTTTTTACGAGCACTCGTTCATTTACACCGAAGGCTTTGCGAATTTTTTTGTTGCGCAGGGAGCACAGTTGTCGACTTGGGGTCGCTGAACGATCCATGGTCCGGCGGCCTGCTTGTCCGACGACCGAACACAAAATGCGGCACGTGTATTGCGGCAGTTTTTCCCCAACTATACACTCGAGGTGTTCTGTAGTCAGACAAATGTTCGATAAACGAACGATCATGAGGCTTACCGCCGGCTAAAACGCTGGAAAAATCCACTTCAGCAGCGAATGCCCGCCACGCACAAAGGACGAAGATTTGGTCGATAAGATTTATCCCGGACTGGACGCCGCGGTCGCGGGCATCTCCGATGGCGCAACCATCATGATCGGTGGCTTCGGCAACGCGGGCATGCCACGCGAGCTGATCGATGCGGTGATTGCGCAGGGCGCCACTGATCTCACGATTGTCAACAACAATGCCGGTAATGGCGACACGGGATTGGCCGCTCTGCTGGCTGCCGGCCGAGTGAAAAAGATCATCTGTTCATTTCCGCGGCAGACGGATTCTTATGTGTTTGACGGGCTCTACCGCAGCGGCAAGATCGAACTGGAGCTGACACCGCAGGGCAATCTCGCCGAACGTATCCGTGCGGCGGGCGCGGGCATTGGGGCATTTTTTACGCCCACCGGCTACGGCACACAGCTGGCCGAAGGTAAGGAGACCCGGGTCATCAATGGCCGACACTACGTGCTCGAGTACCCGATTCATGCGGACTATGCGCTGATCAAGGCTGAAAAAGCTGATCGTTGGGGTAATCTGGTCTACCGAAAGGCTGCGCGCAACTTCGGCCCCATCATGGCGATGGCAGCCAACTGCTCGATCGTGCAAGTCAGCAAAGTGGTTGACTTGGGCGAACTTGATGCAGAGGCCATCGTCACTCCGGGAATTTTCGTACAGCGTGTCGTGCAGATCGCCGGGGAGTGTTCATGAAGCGTTTCAGTAAGGATGAGATCGCACAGAAAGTCGCGAGCGACATTGCGCCCGGCGCCTATGTGAATCTGGGTATTGGTCTCCCTACGCTGGTTGCCAATCATCTCGATCCATCGAAAGAGGTGCTTTTGCACAGCGAGAACGGCATCCTCGGCATGGGCCCGGCACCCCGGCCTGGTGAAGAGGATGACGATCTGATCAATGCGGGGAAGCAGCCAGTGACACTGCTGACGGGCGGCGCTTACTTTCATCATGCCGATTCGTTTGCGATGATGCGCGGTGGCCATCTCGATATCTGTGTGCTGGGCGCTTTTCAGGTGTCGCGGCATGGCGATCTCGCCAACTGGCACACCGGCGCGCCGGATGCGATACCTGCCGTCGGTGGCGCGATGGATCTGGCCATCGGCGCCAAGCGCGTGTTTGTCATGATGGAGTTGCAGACCAAAACCGGCGAGAGCAAGCTGGTGGAGCGCTGCACCTACCCGCTGACGGGGGTCGGCTGCGTCAGCCGGGTGTATACCGATCTCGCGGTCATCGACGTCGACGCAGGAGCCTTGCGCGTTCGCGAAATGGCCGAGGGAATCAGCCTGCCCGAACTGGAGCGCATCGTCGGCCTCTCGCTCACCGCAGCCTGAATTGCAAAACCGACTCGCCATCTTGGCGATCAGCCTTCGCTAGTTTAATTGTCTGGATCCAACATGAAACAAGCTTTTATTTGCGACGCGATACGTACACCCATCGGACGCTTCGGCGGCGCGCTCAAGGATCTGCGCGCCGATGATTTGGGCTCTATCCCTCTGCGTGCTTTACAGGAGCGTAATCCGACCGTCGACTGGTCTGCGGTGAATGAAGTCCTGTTTGGCTGCGCGAACCAGGCGGGCGAGGATAATCGTAACGTGGCGCGGATGTCTGCGCTGCTTTCCGGGCTGCCGATCGAGGTGCCGGGCGCTACGATCAATCGCTTGTGTGGCTCCGGCATGGATGCCGTGGGCGCTGCTGCGCGCGCGATTAAATCCGGCGAAGCTGGCCTGATGATTGCGGGCGGCGTCGAGTCGATGACGCGCGCCCCGTTTGTGATGGGCAAGGCGGACAGTGCCTTCTCGCGAAATGCTCAACTATTTGACACCACCATCGGCTGGCGCTTCATCAATCCTCAGATGAAGGCGATGTACGGGGTGGACTCCATGCCAGAAACTGCTGAGAACGTCGCTGTCGATTATCAGATCAGCCGCGCCGACCAGGATGCCTTTGCTGTCGCCAGTCAGAGCAAAGCTGCCGCAGCACAGGCCAATGGCGTGCTGGCAGAAGAGATCGTACCGGTCAGCGTTCCGCAAAAAAAAGGTGAGACGGTGACGGTGCTGCAGGATGAACATCCACGCTCGACCAGTGTTGAAGCGCTGGCAAAACTGAAAGGTGTCGTGACCCCGGAGGGCTCGGTCACTGCAGGCAATGCATCAGGAGTAAATGATGGCGCGTGCGCGTTGCTGCTTGCGGATGAGGAGCATGCACGACGTTTCGGTCTCACGCCGAAGGCCCGGGTGGTCGGCATGGCAACCGCCGGGGTACCACCCAGGGTCATGGGTATCGGACCGGTTCCCGCTGTACAGAAACTTTTGCAGCAAACGGGCATGACACTGTCGCAGATGGATGTGATTGAACTCAATGAGGCCTTCGCGGCGCAGGGTCTGGCCGTACTGCGCCAGCTCGGTATCGCGGACAATGATCGACGCGTGAACCCGAATGGTGGCGCGATCGCCTTGGGTCATCCGCTGGGCATGAGTGGTGCGCGACTGGTGACGACCGCCATGTATCAGTTGCACCGCAGTGGCGGACGCTACGCACTCTGCACCATGTGCATTGGTGTCGGGCAGGGGATTGCGGTGATCATAGAGCGACTGTAACAATGGTCGTTAAACCTGAGGCGCCTGCGTGAACGACAATCAACGCCGAGATAACAACAAACAGAAAAAGATCAGAACAGGATCAGAAGATCCTGACATTCCGAGACAAGGAAGACCGCATGTCTGCACTTCAACCCTATCGCCGGTTCGCGCCGGGCGAACAGCCTGACTATTTATCGCCGGCCTATGCATCGACCGTCAAGCGCTCGCCATCGCAGCCACTGATTATGCTCCAGCAGTCGCTGTCGGAAATGACCGGACCGGTCTTCGGACACGAGCGCGTGAAGCCCGGCGATGCCGACCTCACCCGCCAGCACACAGGAGTGCCGCTGGGTGAGCGCATCATCGTTGCCGGACGGGTTCTGGATGAAGATGGCAAACCGGTGCGCGACACATTGGTCGAGTTGTGGCAGGCCAATGCCGCAGGCAGGTATCAGCACAAAAATGATAATCACGATGCGCCGCTCGATCCAAACTTTACCGGTACCGGCCGCACGATGACGGATGAGCAGGGTAATTATCGCTTCATCACGATACGGCCTGGCGCTTACCCATGGCGCAATCATCCGAATGCTTGGCGGCCAGCGCATATCCATTTTTCACTGTTTGGTCATGCGTTCACCACGCGGCTGGTCACGCAGATGTATTTTCCCGGCGATCCGCTACTGTCGCTTGATCCGATCTACAACAGCGTACCCGATGAAAAAGCACGGCAGCGGATGATCTCGCATTTTGATATCAACCTGACCGAGCCAGAGCACGCACTCGGATTCCGATTCGATATCGTCCTGCGCGGACGCAACGCAACACCCAGGGAGACATGAGGTGAGCACCGATAAAAATCTTCGACTCGGTGCTACGCCTTCGCAGACGGTTGGCCCTTATCTGCACATTGGCCTTGACTGGCTGAACACGACTGACCTGGCCAGTCCCGGCGTCGCTGGCGAACGCATCGTGATACAAGGACGATTACTGGATGCAGACCGCGCGCCTATTCCTGATGGCGTGATCGAGATCTGGCAGGCAAATTCCCATGGGCGCTATGCGCATCCCGATGACGGGCGTGTGTTACCGCTTGAGTCGGGGTTCTCAGGTTTTGGCCGCACACCCACCGGTGGCAATGGAGAATTTCGTTTCTCGACGATTAAGCCGGGCAGGGTGCCGGCGACGAACGGACAACTTCAGGCGCCTCACATCATGGTGAATGTGTTCGCCCGTGGTCTGCTCAGGCAGGCAGTGACAAGAGTTTATTTTCCGGACGACGATCATGCATCAGACCCGGTGATGGCTAGCGTACCGGTAAATCGCCGCATGACACTGATTGCGCGGTCCGTTGCGGGACAGGTCGGTGTGTTCGAGTGGAATGTTTTGCTGGGCGGCGATCAGAATGAAACCGTCTTCTTCGATGTCTGACACAAACCGATTGAGTTGTCACCAATGAACTCCAGCCGTCTCACCCATGCGATGTCTTCCAGTGAAGGCATGTCGCAAATTTTTTCACCTGTCAATACGGTTCAGCGGATGCTCGATGTGGAAGCTGCGTTGGCGCAAGCGCTTGCCGCCGAGGGTGTGATTCCGCAGGATGCCGCACAGGCTATTGTTGAGGCCTGTGTCGCTGCAAATATTGATCTCGATGCGTTGGCGCGAGACGCCGGCGATGCAGGCAATCTGGCGATACCGCTGCTCAGACAACTGACCGCGCAAGTCGCCGCACGCAATGCGGAGGCCGCACGCTACGTTCACTGGGGCGCCACGAGTCAGGACGTGATCGACACGGGTGTGGTGCTGCAATTGCGTGAGGCCTTGCAGTTGATGAGGGCGGCGCTTTCAGCGTTAGCGGATGCGATTGCAGCTCTGGCCCATCGTTATCGTACCGCACCGATGATGGGCCGTACCTGGATGCAGCATGCACTGCCGATCACCTTTGGCTTGAAGGCTGCAGGCTGGCTTGACGCGGTGCTGCGTCATCAGGACAGGATCAATTCGCTTGGCCAGCGCGTCGGCGTCTTGCAATTCGGTGGTGCGTCGGGATCGCTCGCCAGCCTCGGTGATCAGGGACTAGCGGTCGCACAGGTATTGGCGCATCAGCTGGAACTCGAGCTGCCCGCAGTGCCCTGGCATGGTCACCGTGACAGGATGACCGAAGTAGCGACGACGCTGGGACTACTGACCGGAACGCTGGGAAAAATTGCACGAGATATTTCCTTGCAAATGCAAACCGAGGTCGCCGAACTTTCGGAACCCGTCGTCCACGGGCGTGGCGGTTCATCCACTATGCCGCACAAGCGCAACCCGGTCGGTTGCGCAGCGGTACTGGCCGCTTCCGGACGCGTGCCGGCACTGGTCTCGACCATGCTATCTGCGATGGTGCAGGAGCATGAGCGCGCGCTGGGTGGCTGGCAAGCGGAATGGGACACTTTGCCGCAAATCACGGAGCTAGCCGGTGTAGCACTGATACAGTTGCGTAAAGTCGTCGAAGGCTTGCAGGTCGACGAGTCGCGTATGCGAGCCAACATCGATCTCACGCGAGGATTGGTGATGGCCGAAGCCGTGTCGCTCGCACTAGGTCGGCACCTAGGGCGCGCAGCAGCGCACGAGCTCGTCGAGTCTGCTTGCGCGGAGGCCTTGCGGAGCAACGCAACGCTGCAAGAGGTCTTGCAAGTGGATTCCCGCGTTACGCAGCACCTGAACACCCATGCACTGGAACAGCTTTTCGATCCCTCTCAGTATCTGGGAGAGGCGATTGCCTTTACTGATCGCGTACTGGCCGCGCACCGGCAGCGTAAAGTTTGATGCAGCGAGCTTGATTTTTATACCGTATCCACAGGAGTCTTCATGCCTTTCTTCGACACCGGCACCGGCAAACTGTACTACGAGATCGAAGGACCCGATGACGCACCGGTACTGGTACTGTCGAATTCACTGGGTACCACGCTGGCCATGTGGTTGCCGCAGCTGGCATCGCTGACCGAGCATTTCCGCGTGCTGCGCTACGACACGCGCGGCCACGGGCAGTCGGAGGTCACGACCGGGCCTTACAGCATCGCTCAGCTGGGCCGCGACGTGGTGGCGCTGCTCGATGGTTTGAACATACCCTCTGCGCATTTCTGCGGCCTGTCGATGGGTGGCATGACGGGTATCTGGCTCGGCGTGAATGCGCCGGATCGCATTGGGCGTCTCGTGCTGTGCAATACCAGTGCAGCGATTGGCGTGCCCGAGGTCTGGAATGCGCGCATCGCGAAAGTGAAGCAGGACGGGATGGAGAGCATCATCGATGGCGTGCTCGAGCGATGGTTTACCGCTGATTTTCTGGTGCATGCAACGGCACAGGTGGAGCGCGTGAGGCACATGCTACGTAACACCTCCGCAGAGGGATACGTTGCCAATTGCGCTGCCGTGCGCGACATGGACCAGCGCTCAGAGCTGTCTCGGATCACCGCGCCGACGCTGGTCATTGGTGGCAGACATGACAAGGCCACACCGCCCGAGCATGGTGAACTTATCGCGCGTGCCATACCTGGTGCAAAGTATGTGGAGCTGAACGCGGCGCATCTATCTAACTGGGAAGTCGCACAGGCTTTCACGCAGCAATTGCTGAGTTTTTTGCTGGGTGGCGCTGAGTAAATACCCGCTTTATGGCCAATCAGCGCAGCTGTGCGACACGCGTCTCAGTGTAATCAAAGGCTTATTGTCATTCAGCGAGCCACAAGAGTTGCTGGTCTCATTTAATCAGTACGTCCCTGGCAAGATAAGGAAAAGCGATGGAGGAAAAAGAACGCTATGAGGCCGGCATGCAGGTGCGTCGGGCCGTGCTCGGCGATGCGCATGTTGATCGCGCACAGGCGAATCGCACGCCATTTACAGGAGATTTTCAAGACCTGATTACGCGCTATGCCTGGGGCGAAATCTGGACCCGGCCCGGACTGCCGCGGCATACGCGCAGTCTGATGACCATCTGTATGATGATCGCACTCAATCGTGAAGAAGAACTGAAGCTTCATCTACGCGCTGCGTCGAATAACGGCGTCACGCGCGACGAGATCCGAGAAGCTTTACTGCAGGCGGCCATTTACTGCGGCGTGCCGGCGGCGAATTCAGCATTCGCACTCGCACAAAAAGTGTTTGCGGAGATGGACGCCGCTGGCTGATGCTGCATCGCTGGGCGCGCCTTTGACGAGCTTATCCGAGTGCACCGGCCTGCTGAGCGTGCGCGAAGTTCAGGTATAGTCTGGTTTCGCATGCGCCCCACAGAAGGTGCTGTTACAAAAACAGGAGAGATCATGAATGCATCAGCCAAACCGCGATTTGCGGTCATGGGCGCTGGCTCGGTGGGTTGTTTTTTCGGTGGCATGCTGGCGCGTGCCGGTTTCCCGGTCACCCTTATTGGCCGGCAGTCCCATGTCGATGCTGTCAATCGAGACGGTTTGTGGCTCGATGCCAAGGCCGTTTCCGAACATATTCCCATGCAGGCAAGCACCGACGCCTCTGGCGTTGCGGGCGCAAAAGTCATCTTGTTTTGCGTGAAGTCTGCAGACAGCGCAGAGGCCGCACGCCAGATGGCGCCTCATCTCGAATCCGATGCAGTCATACTCTGTTTGCAGAATGGCGCAGAGAATCCTGAGATCGTTCGCAGCGTGCTGCCGCATCGCGTGATACCCACCGTGGTGTACGTCGCTACCGAAATGGCCGGTCCTGGGCATGTCAAGCACCACGGACGCGGCGAGCTGGTGATCGGTGACGCGCCTGAGAGTCAGAATGTCGCTGCGTGGTTCGGTGAGTCGGGTGTGCCCGTCGAAGTATCCGCGAATGTGATGGGGCCGCTGTGGGGCAAGCTGATCATTAACTGCGCATACAATGCAATATCGGCGATCTCCCAGGAGCCCTATGGCAAGATGGTCAAGGTGGATGGTGTGCCGGAGCTGATGAAGACCGTCGTCGCCGAATGTCTTGCCGTGGCCGATAAAGAGAGTATCAGCGTTCCGGGGGATATGTACGAGACCGTGCGCACGCTGGCTTCCACTATGGCGACGCAGTATTCATCGACCGCACAGGATCTCGCTCGCGGCAAGCCGACCGAGATCGATTATTTGAACGGTTATGTGTGCCGGCTCGGGCAAAAGCATGGTATCCCGACGCCAGCTAATCAGGCGCTGCTGACGATGGTGAAGCTGTTGTCGAGCAAGTCTCATCTTCAGCGCTGACATACAGCAGGAGCTCTCAATGACACCAGAATTATTCGAGCAACAGATGCGTCAGCAGGGTTATGAGATCGCCACTGTCGAGCGACCTGCTCACGGTTCACTGGATCTGCATACCCATCCGTTCGAGGCGCGCGCGCTCATTCTGGAGGGCGAGATCACGATCGTCGCGGAGGGGAAGACGCAGTTCTGTCGTGCAGGGGAGCTGTTCCAGTTGGACGCGGATGTTCCGCACACCGAGACCTATGGTCCGGAGGGTGTGAAGTACATCGCTGCCAGGAAGAACGTTTGACGAGATCGCGCGCACACGGTGCGCGCATGGCTGCATGAGTCGCAGCAGTTCAGGAAACCGTCTTGGGTGTGCACACGCCAGCGTACGCGAGATGATTCTCGCCATCCTTGCTATCGAGCGTGTATACCGTCATCGCGCCCCAGGCAATCCGCCCGACTTTCACGCTGACGCTGGCAATCTTGCGGCCCATGACCGTTTTGTTCATCGGGACTTCGGCTTCGAACCATTCCGGACTGATCTTGAGTTCCGCCGTCACCGGGCCGCCGTACATCGTACTGAAATGAATCTTGCCCGCAGTCGTGTCTACCATCAGATCGACCGGATCTTCTTTCAGGCTGCTCATCTGCTCGACTCGCTTGCCCCAGCCGTCATACTCAACATGCGTGCCACTGCAGATGAAGCGTATTTGCTCAGCCTGAGCAGTTGCCGCCATCATCAATCCGGCGGTAATCAATGAAGTGAGAGTTTTTGTCATCCGGGCGTCAGGCGGCGGTGTATTCATCGAAGGCTTTCAGCGCGTGCGTCGCATACATCATCGACGGTCCTCCGCCCATGTAGACTGCGGTGGCCAGTACTTCTTCCAGCTCGGCCTTTGTCGCGCCCAGCTTTACCAGCGTCTGAACATGGAAACCGATGCAATCGTCGCAGCGTGTCGATACCGCAATGCCGAGCGCGACGAACTCACGGGTCTTCTTGTCGAGCGCGCCCGCCTTGGTGCCGGCAGCCGCCAACTGGCTGAACGCGGTCATCAGATCGGGCTGTGACTCACGCAGGCTATTCATTCGCGTGGCGACCGCCCTGGTGAGCTCTTTATAGTCAGGAATTGCACTCATGATCTGACTCCTCAAATATCTCTGACAACACGTCGCTAGCAACGTTTTGCCAGAGCCACGCTGTACCGCTGATGATCTTGTCAGCGTTTCAAGGAGCCAGTATTTCCCACCAGCATTAATACCGCATTGACCTATATCAAAACAGGCCGGCAGTACAGAAATCAACCAACCAGGTCGACCCTGCCAGAGGTGTCCATGATGCCAGTGATGACGCTTAGCTTGGGATGACGAGCGTTGACCTCCTTGCGGAACATCGTCAGTGCCTCGGCATGCGAGCCGGTTTCCATTTCTTTTTCAGCCACGGATCCGGCGCCGAACGCTAGCTTGGCCGCGCCGCAATCGCGGTGCGACAGCGCGACCACACGCTTGATGTGGTGCAGGCCGACCGTAATGTCCAGGTTGTCCCAGAAGGTCTTGTGCCAGGCTGCGAATTTCGGATGCACGGCGCCAATCGGACCGCCAGCCATCACAAAGTGGCTGTAGTTGTCGCCCAGCTTGTCGCGCTCGACGCCCGACAGCAGACCCATGTACTGCCAGCTCAACGTAGTGAAGCGCGGATCGATGCAATTGACCAGCATCGCTTCATAGTTGCCGCCGCCGGCCATCGAGCGGCCGGGTACGAAGCCCATGATGCCGCCAGCGAGTACCGCTGCGCCGGTGGCGAGGAATTGACGGCGCGACGTGCCCGTCGGGCTCGCAATCGCTGAAGGGGAGCAGCAAGGGCAGCCTGCGTCGTGCAACTCGGTCGGCAAAGTTTTAATTATTTTTTCGGACACGGTAATTCTCCTTTTGAATGCAAGACGGCTGGGCCATAAAAAAGCAATACAGGCAGCGCCATGGCCCGACAAGTATCTGCAACGACACAAGCATAATGCCCAGCCAATGGCCTTGCATGGGTTTTAATAGTAAAACTGAAATATTTTTACGGGATTTACGCAAAAACATTCAATCCTGTCCACATAATCGAACTCATCTTCTCGGATCTTTAACTGCACGGACGTTATTCTCCTGGTTGCAGGCTACAGAAAATCTTTTTCATCCCGATTAATACGGACGAGAGCCTGTTCTAGTGCCGCACGGGAGGTCGCTGCACCAAGCGCTAGTGAGCAGGCGAATGAGCTTGTAGATTTTGATATTGATAATTTTTGCCGGCGCCACCATCGCCTCGTCGCATGGATCTGGCAGAGAGGTCACCGAGATGAACGCACGATTGATGATTCCCGCCCTGCTGATGGCATTGGCCTGCTCGTCACTGATGGCGGCCGACGCCAAGCATGATGATCACGGCTCAGCTCCCGCGCATGAGCCTCAGGCCAAGCCCGCGCCGGCCAAACCGGCTGAAAAGCATGCCAGCGACGCCAAGCCCTCGGCTGAGGCTAAACCTGCCGCCGATACCAAGCTGGCGGACGCCCACACAGAAGAGCCTGCCAAGCCAGCGCCAAAAAAGAAGCGTGCGAAGAAAGCCAAGAAAGCTGCTTCACATGATGCGCATGCACCGGCAGCTGCGGCCCATGGCAGCACACCGTCCCCCGCGCATGGCTCCGATTCTCAGGCGCCCGCACACGGTGACAAAGCGAATGCAGCTGCGGACGCTCATGCTGCCCCAGAACCCAGCAAGCGACTGAAGCTGCGCAAGGGCGTGGCCGGCGCCACCCAAGATCCCCATGCCGCTGATAGCCACGCCGGTGCGGCAGCGCATACGGACACACCCACAGCGACGGCGATCGCAACTCCTGCGCCACCGGCGGACACTCATGCGGTACCCGCAGCACCAGCAGCGGCTAGCCATGGTGCGCATGCTGACGCGCCGCCGGCACAAGCATCGGCGCCTGCACCTTCCCACGCGCAAGAAGATGCGCACGCCCTGGTTGCAGCGCCCGCACCGGCAAGCAAGCGAGTGAAGATGAAAAAGCCTCTGCCTGCGACACCAGCGACCGATACGCATGCCGCCACACCCGCATCCCCCCCGCCGCCCGCAGATACGCATGCAGCGCCGGCGGCTGCCGCGACCGCGCATTCGGCGCACGCAAAAGATGAACACGCAGGACACGATGCGCATGCCAAGCATGATGCTCCTGCAGCCGCGGCAAGTCCGGTAGCGGCAAAGGCGTTACCCGCGCATTCTGGCCATAGCGCGATGACAGTCGGCGCGCCGCATCCCGCAGAAGAATGCGACATGCCACTGAAAGCCGAGATCGCTGCTTTGTTCGACCGCTGGAATGCGTCGCTGCGTACCGGCGACCCGCGCCGCGTCGTCGCTAACTACGCACCCAACTCGATTTTGTTACCGACGGTGTCCAACCGCGCGCGCTTCACGATTGCGGAAAAGGAAGACTACTTCACGCACTTTTTGATGAAGCGGCCTGAGGGCAGCATTGATGATCGCCTGATAGAAGTCGACTGCAACTCGGCGACGGATGCCGGACTGTATACCTTCCGTTTTGCGGATGGCACCAAGGTCAAGGCGCGTTACTCGTTCTCGTACAAAAAAATCGGTAATGAGTGGTTGATCACCAGTCATCATTCATCGGCGATGCCGGAGCAGGCTGCCGCCGCTCACGAGGCGCCGGTTACTCATGCCGCCGCCGCACCGCCTGCGCCCAAGGCTCAGGCCGCAGCACCGCGAGAAGATAGCGTCCCGTCAACCAAGGGTTGGGTGCGGTTCCCCTGAGTACACGCATGTAAAGCCCACTCGATAGCAGAGCGATAACACTCTGGACGTTCAGCCATATGCTGCTGGACGCGATGAGAGAGTGAATGCAGAATGGCCCGACGACAACGATGTCGTCGGGCTTTTTTTCGTCCGTCAGCGGAGCGCATATGAAAAAAATAATCAAAGGCGCGTTGGTCTTGCTGTTTGCCGTTTGTAATCCAATGCTGGCGCAGTCTGCTGTCGATGTTGGTCCGGCATCGCCCATTGTGATCGTGCCTCCCAAAAATGACACACGGGTACTTGAGGACGGCGAAGGCCGGATGAGCCTCGACGAGGCGAGATCAAAACTGTCCGAGTTTCGAAGAGCCAGCGAGTTGACGATCCCGAACTCGGTCAGCGCCTACTGGGTGGCGCTCGATCTTCGTAGCACCCATTCGCTGGAACATGTGATTCGCATTGTTCCGTCGGTAGGGCTGGGTTGGAAGGATATTCGGATCAGCGTTGTCGATGCCGATGGGAAGATTACCGAGATCCAGAATTACACCGGGGTGCATGGCATGCATAACCGCATCGCCAATGAAAATCCACTGAAATCTACTGACAATCCTGCGCCCAGTCAGTATGCGTTGCATACGCTCCGGCCGGGGCAGTCAGTGACCGTTTTCCTGCGCATGTATGCGGATCAGCGTTTTCCTCCGAAAGCCTATGCGCCACAGATCATCGATCACCAGCGCTATCTCGAGATGCGACGTCTGGGCTTGTACATCGAAGGTGCACTGGCGGGCGCGATGCTGGCTCTTGCCATATTCGGCTGGTACAACGCGCTGCACACTCGCAATGCAGCCAGCTATGCATACAGTATATGGATTTTGTTCGCGCTGGTGTCAGCGATTGGTCAGCCGGTTCATGATGGCCAGCGACTGTTCGAGCTGTTCATCGATATCTCGAATATCAAAGTCAACCATCTCTATCTCGCTGAATTTATTGGCGCGGCTGCGACGTTTGGGCAGTCGATGATGTATGTGATCTTTGCACGCACCTTCCTCGAGCTGAAAGACCGTTTCCCAGTTTTTTATAAAGTAACCCATGCCTACATCATGTTCTACTTTGCGGCGGCTGCTGCACGGTTACTGTGGGATCAGCACATTATTCCCGCGCAGATCTTCTGGCTGCCGATCGGAGTCAGTACCTGGCTGGTGCTGATGGGAGTGTTCACCTGTGCGTTCATTCGGATGCGCGAAGGCTTCGAGGTCGCCCGATTCTTCATGATCGCGATGCTGCCTTATCTGCTGTTCCGCACGGTGTATATCCTGAATGTGCTGGCCTGGCCATCGCCGCTATCGTTTTTGCCAGATGTCGGGATTTTTTACTTTATCAAGGAACCCACGACCGCGCAGGCATTTGGCGTGGCACTCGAAGCGCTGATCATGGCGCTGGCGGTAGTGGCGCGCACACGCATGCTTCAGGAGCAACTGTCTCACAACATACAGGTGCAAAAAGAGCTCGTCGAGAACCAGAACCGCGTGTTGGAGGCAACGGTCGCCGAGCGCACACGCGAACTGGCAGAGCAGCATGATGAGCTGGAAGAGACGCACCAGATCGTGATCGGATCTGTCAATTATGCGAGTCGTCTGCAGCGCAGTCAGCTGCCGCGAGCCCATCGTCTGGAAGGACGCTTTGCATCACTGGGCGTGGTTTGGGAGCCGCGCGACACCATTGGCGGTGATTTGTGGTGGATTTCTTCGTCGCAGCACAGCAGACCTTTTTCGCTCGCAGTGGCTGATTGCACAGGACATGGCGTGCCGGGCGCGATGTTGTCGCTTCTGGTCAGCAATTCGCTCGAGCGTATCTTCTCTGCAGATCCTGAGGTACGCCCGTCAGAGGCGTTGATGTCACTCGATTATCTGGTCCGCACCGGATTGAATCAGGATGCGGAAGACAGCGAGAGCGACGATGGCTGCGATGCAGCGATTATCCGAATAGACCGTGATGCCCGCAGCATGGATTTCGCGAGTGCCAAGATTGGCCTGTTTCATCTGAGTGCTGACGGTACGGTACGTCGCTATGTCGGGTCGCGGGCCAGTCTTGGCTACCGTCAGCCACCCGACGACGAAGATATTCCGCTCGGCCAGAGCATCACCTATTCGACCGGTGACGTGTTCGTGATTGTCACCGATGGCTTTACCGATCAGCCGGGAGGTGACAAGTCAACGCCTGTGTCTTTTGGTTATCGACGCATCGAGCGACTACTGGTTGAGATGCGAGGCCAGAGCGCTGATCAGATCAGCCAGGGCCTGCGAGAGGCATTCAATCGCTGGCAAGGAAAGCACCAGCGGCGCGATGATGTGACCGCCGTCGTGTTCAGCCTGTGAGCAACCGTTTGCCATGATAGGGCAGCCGGCATTTCAGGAACACTCGGATATCGTGATGACCATGAAATGACCGGCCTGCGCCCCAGAGTTTTTTGAGGCACAAGATAGAGACCGTCCGTCGGAGGACGGACGGCGGCTTGCTGTTGCCATCAGATCAGCTTTGATCAAACGCCTTGTCTACAGGCACCTGCATGTTCGTCGCCAGTGAATTCGTTGTGCTGGCTAGTGCGATCACAGCCTGCAGTTCGGCATACTGTTCCGGCGTCATGCCTTTCGCGCGAGCAGCAGCCGTGTGTGAGTGCAGACAGTATTCGCAGCTGTTTGCCGTGGAGACGGCGATGTAAATCAGTTCTTTGGTCAGCGCATCGAGTGCGCCAGGTTTCATGACGTCTTGCGCGCGTTCCCAGACATGCTGTAGCAGCGAGGGCGAATGCGCGAGTGCTTTCCAGAAATTATTCACGTCATCAACTTTACGGGTCTGCATGATGTTGTCATACACAGCGCGTGCTTCTGGGCTGGCATCGGCATAGGAAATCAGGGGTACAGTGGCCATGCTTTTCTCCTTGGTGGTTATTGCGGTGACTGTTGCGGTGACTGAATTCAGGTACGCACAGGGCGAAGCCAGCGCTGGTAGAGATGGCGCGCAGCGGCGCGCATTCGGGGTAGGGCGACCGGTGTGATCGCTTGTATCACGTCTGCGGCCATCACGGCCGGGTGATTGTCCGGTTTTTTGCGCGCGGATACGATTTCTTTCTCTCCGCCAGAACACCAGTCCGCAATGGTGCTTTCGTTCATCTCGATATGGAATTGCATGCCGATGTGAGGCCCGAGCACGAAAGCCTGATGATCGCAGCGCTCACTGCGAGCGAGCCAGCGTGCGCCTTCTGGTAGCGTGAAGGTCTCTCCATGCCAGTGAAACGCGTCGAAGCCCCCGGCGCTACCCAGCCATTCCTCGGCCAGCACTGGATCGAGTATTTGCAGCGGGTGCCATCCGATCTCCTTTCCGTTCGGGTTGCGGCTCACGCTTCCGCCCAACGCCTTGCTGATCAGCTGTCCGCCCAGACAATGTCCGATCAGCGGAATGTCTTTGGCCACGGCATCTCGTATCAGGGACAGCGCTTGAGGTATCCAGGGCAGAGGATCATTCACGCTCATCGGTCCGCCCATGAGCCCAAGGCCCGCGAATTCACTGGCCGAGCCAGGCACGGCCTGTTCTTGGTCGATCCGCACCTCGATAAATGGCCGTCCCGCCTCATTTAGGAAATCAGCAAAATAGGCCGGTCCGTCGGCATCGGCAAAGCGGAGGATCGCGATGGGCTTCATGGCTGTTTAAGGCGCTGTTTGGTGTAAAGGAGCGGCAATTTTTTGCCGCTATGGTAAAACGGTTTTGTGGGGTTGTTTCCAGTCTGCCCACCAATAATTAAAACAAAGCTGGCAACTGTCGATTCACTGAAAGGATGAAATGAACACGCTGACCATACGCGATCTGCGCGCGCGGCCGGTGACTGCGCCGCTGGTACGCCCGCTTCGTACTGCTTCTGGCTCGATCGAGGTATCGCCGCTGATCTTGCTGGATGTGCTGACGGAGGAAGGTGTCACCGGGCAGTCTTATGCATTCGGCTACACGCCGCTGATGCTGAAGCCGCTGATGTCGCTGATTGAACAGATCAAGCCCGAGCTGATCGGCAGGGCGGTCGTGCCGGTGGAACGCATGCGGCAGATGGAGCAACGGTTCAGGCTGCTGGGATTGCAGGGCCTGTTGGGTATGTTGGTATCGACGCTGGACATGGCGTACTGGGACGCACTGGGCAAGTCGCTCAATATGCCCGTAGTGCAGCTGCTGGGTGGCGAGGCCAAGCCGGTGCCTGCTTACGACAGCTATGGCATGGTCGATCCGAAGGAGGACGCAAAGGCAATCGAGAAGACGCTGGCGCAGGGATTCAAGGCGATCAAGATCAAGCTGGGTGACGGTGAGCGGCGCGATCTGCAGATTGTGTCGGAAGTGCGCAGCATTATTGGTCCGGACATCGCGCTGATGGTGGATTACAACCAGAGTCTGACGCCAGATGTGGCGATACGCCGGATACGAATGATCGAGCAGTACGACATTCACTGGGTGGAAGAGCCTGTGCCCGCAGAGGACCTGCAGGGTCATGCCAAGGTTCGGCAGGCGGTGAATACCAGCATACAGACTGGCGAGAACTGGTGGTTCCCGCGCGATGCCGAGCAAGCGCTGAGCGCGGGCGCGTGCGACATGATGATGCCGGATTTGATGAAAATCGGCGGTATTACCGGATGGATGAGCGTGGCAGGGATGGCCAGCGCAGCATCAGTGCCGGTGTCGAGCCATATTTTCATCGAGGGCAGCAGCCACGTGCTGCCGGTGACACCGACCAGTCACTGGCTGGAGTTTATGGATTTTGGCGCGAACATACTTGCCGAGCCCTACGCGGTTGTCGATGGCAGGGTGACGCCGAAAGGACCTGGCCTGGGCATCGGTTGGAATGAAGATGCTGTGGCCAGATATGCATTGAGGTAACGCGACCCGGGCGCTTGTGGCGACCAGAGTCGCGACAGGTTGTCGGAGGAAGCAATGAAACGCTGTGCCCTGGTTTGCCGCTTGATGTGTCGCTTCATCGCGCTGCTTTCGATGTGGTTGATGCTGCCCTTGATTGCGCGCGCAGAGACGCTGGAAACCAACGATCCGAATATCGTGGTGAAAAGTGTCTACTGCGTCGCGTTCGATCTCTCAGGTGTGCTGGTCAATCGTGGTCAGGATGAGTTTCATGGCGTGCTGAATGTGGCAGTACGCGATGAGGATGGTGATATCGTTGGTCGTGGACGACTAAAGCTGCGTGCCGGTGCAGAAAATGGCCGGCGCTTCTCGTTTTACTATATCAACACCATGAATTGTCGCCGGCACAAGTTTGAGTTCAATGTCGTGCCTGAGGTTGCAGCGAAGTGAACCACCTTTGAAGGTTTTCCCCAATACTCAGTGATCGAATGCGCGTCATGATCGACTAGCTGAAATACGACAGTCTGTGCTCATCAGGCTGCGATTGAACCCCTGAGTGCTATTGCGCTCTCCATCACTAACGAAGCAATCCCTGTATTCCTTCATCCTCCGCGCATCTGCAACAGATGGAGCGCGCCGTGCCGGACGACTA
>JBEGNF010000013.1:0-42040 GCA_041182625.1 Pseudomonadota bacterium
GATCTGAACACACTGGAGGAGGAATCGAAGATGGTTTACATCACGTCGATAGAGCAACTGGCGATTGAGGAGGGCATGCAGAAGGGTATGCAGCAGGGCCTGCAGAAGGGCATGCAGCAGGGCATGCAGAAAGGTGTGCAACAAGGACGTCTGGAAGGCAAGCTGCAATTACTGGCCAGCCTGCTGGAGATGAGATTTGGTGAATTGCCCTTCTGGGTTGGCGAACGTCTTGCCCTGGCCGATGAAGCTATGATCAAAAGATGGACTGGAGCTTTGCTGTCAGCGGACTCCCTAGATACGTTGTTTGACGAAGATAGGTAGTGACCTGTTTGTTTTTTCTGGATTGGCCATGGAATCATGCGGCCGAGCAGCCTCCGGTTCAGGCACTCTCAGCGGCCCGGTAGCCCAGAACAGCGGAGATGTTGTTGGCGGTTGCAATCAAATCTTCCAGCCAGTCATCCCTTAACCTGTCTGAGGGAGCGGAGATGGACAAGCCGGCGATCAAACGACCAGCATCGTCACGAACTGCGGCAGCAATACAGCGCACACCAAGTTCAAGCTCCTCGTTATCCCTTGCATAACCGCGCGCGCGCACAAGCGATAGTTCTCTTTCGAGTTTGGCTAAATCAGTAATCGAGTTTTTGTTGTTTCCCGCCAGTCCTGTGCGGGTCGCGTAGGCGCGCACCAGCTTTGTATCATCCACTGACAGAAAAAGCTTGCCAATCGAGGTCAGGTGTAGCGGGGCACGACCGCCAATGGCTCTGACGACTTGCATGCCGGAGCGTTCCGAGAAAGCCCGGTCTATGTAGACGATCTCATCTCCCTGACGCACCGACAGATTCACCGTTTGCTGAGTCCTGCGATGCAATTCCTGCATAAAGGGTAACGCAGCTTCGCGGACGTTCAGGCGACTCTTGACGATATTGCCGAGTTCGAGCAACCGCATTCCCAAACGGTAGGAGCCGGGTTCTGAGCGATCGACCAACCGTTTGGCGACCATATCGTTCAATATTCGGTGAGCGGTGGACGGGTGCAGCCCGGTGGCGGCTGACAGCTCTTTTAGACTGACCGGGTCAGGATAGCCTGCCAATGCGTCCAGCAGAGCCATCATTCGTTCAATCACCTGGATGGAGGTCTTATCGCCGTTTGCAGGGGATTCTTGTCTCATAAGGTTTTGGTGCGATGCAATAAGTAATTTATACCACAATGTGAAACATCGTCACAAGGCCAGACCGAAAGAATTACTGTAAGTCCGCAAATTAATTTCATGGCAGTGCGGCGTGACTCAGGGGCATGCTTGAGCCGATAATCAGGGCTGCGAAATCCGCATCAAACGGGGACTTTTAATGCGTGTTGGTTTGTTAGTGACTTGCCTGGTGGACGTCATGCGTCCGGAAATCGGTTTTTCAGCCATCAGGCTGCTGGAAGCCGCGGGATGCGAGGTGGTGGTGCCGGCGGCCCAGACCTGCTGCGGCCAACCTGCCTACAGCAGCGGCAACAAGGCGGCCGCACGCGAATTAGCCGAGAAATTCATCAATGACTTCGAGGGATTGGATTACATCGTGGTTCCCTCGGGGTCCTGCGGTGGCACCATCAGGACGCATTACGATGACATCTTGTCAGGCCATCCGGCGCTTCTCGAGCGCTATGCCCTTATCAAGCCCCGCGTTTACGAACTGACTGAATTTCTGGTCAATGTGGTCGGGCTCGACAAACTTCCCACACCGGCGAACGGCAGCTTTCGTGGCACCGTCACTTATCATGATTCTTGCTCCGGCCTTCGCGAGCTGGGCGTTCAGCGCCAGCCGCGCGAGCTGCTGGCCATGCGAGAGGGCGTGCAGCTGAAAGAAATGGATCAGGCGCGAGCCTGCTGCGGATTTGGCGGTACTTTTGCAGTTAAATATGGTGATATTTCTACTGCCATCGTCGATGACAAGTGCGCCAACATTCATGCTACCGGTGCTGATGCCGTGGTGCTGGGAGACCTCGGCTGCATGTTGAACATCGAAGGCCGTTTACGCCGCACAGGTGATCACAAGACCCGCGTGCTGCATGTCGCGCAAATTCTTTCAGGAGACGCATGATGCAAGTTCAGAGCATGCATTTCAAGGCGCGCGCAGGTCAAAAGCTCGCGGATCAGCGCTTGCAGCAGACAATGAAAAAATTCTCGACCAAGTTTGTTGGTGCGCGCGTGACCGCTATCGCCGAGCTGGACGACTTCGAGGGAACGCGCGATGCAGCGATCGAGCGCCGCATGCGCGCGATCGAGAACCTGGATGTGTGGCTCGATATTTTTGAACAAGAAGCCACGCGGCGTGGCGCCACCGTGCTCTACGCAGAGACCGCCGAGCAAGCGTCGAAACTGGTGGTCGAAATTGCCAAGAAACATGAAGTCAAAAAAGTCATCAAGTCCAAGTCCATGGTCTCGGAAGAGATGCAGCTCAATCGGGCATTGGAAGCCGCCGGAGTGACGCCGATAGAGACAGATCTTGGCGAGTATATTCTCCAGATTAACGATAACGAGCCACCATCGCACATCATTGCGCCGGTGATTCACAAGGACAAGGAAGAAATCGCCGATCTGTTCGCGAAGGTGCACAACAAGCCGCGTCTGACCGACATTCCGGAAATGACACGTGAGGCACGCGAGGTGCTGCGTCCGCATTTTCTGTCGGCAGACATGGGCGTCACCGGTGGTAATTTCATCGTTGCTGAATCGGGTTCGGTGGCCGTGGTCACTAACGAAGGTAATGAGGGTATGTGCACCATTATGCCCCCCAAAGTGCATGTGGTCGTCACCGGCGTCGAGAAGGTGCTGCCTACACTGGCTGATCTTGCGACAGTGATGCGCCTGCTGCCACGTTCAGCGACCGGTCAATCGATTTCGAATTATTTTTCTTTATTGACGGGTCCACGCGCTCGCGATGAGCAAGATGGTCCTGAGCACATGTACTTCGTGCTGGTCGATGCGGGGCGCACCGGGCTCATTGGCGGCGAATTTCAGGACATGCTGCGCTGCATACGCTGTGGCGCCTGCATGAACCACTGCCCGGTCTATCAGAAGATCGGGGGTCATAGCTATGGCTGGGTTTATCCTGGGCCCATGGGTAGTGTGCTCACGCCTTCTTACGTCGGCATCGAAAAAACGCTGGATCTTCCCCAGGCGTCAACGCTCTGCGGCGAATGTCATGTGGCCTGTCCGGTAAAGATTCCTCTGCCGGACCTGCTGCGCAAGCTGCGAGAAAAACAATTCGAACGCGGTCTGCGCCCCGGTTTTGAATATTTGTCCTTCGCTGTATGGAAGTTTGTCGCCCAAAGACCGACGCTGTACCGCTTTGCGACTCGTATCGCTGCGCGCGCGCTGAAGTTCATGGGCGGCAGCCAGCGACTGATCCATACCTTGCCGTTGGCTAGCGGCTGGACGGATAATCGCGATATGCCGGCTCCCTCTGGGAAAACTTTCAGGGAGCTGTACAAAGAGCGAAAATCCGCCTGATCCATGAATGACGACAGCCAGCCCCTCAGTGAATTCAAGAGCAAGAGCGGACCAAAGCGTATCCTCTCGGCGTTTTTCTACTCAATCGATGGCTTGCGCACGGCCTGGCGCTATGAGCATGCATTTCGTCAGGAATTGGCGATCACTGTTCCGGGGATGGTCGTGGCGCTGATGATTCCAGTCACGGCGCTCGAGCGAGTCATCCTGATCGGTGTGCTGCTGCTGGTGCTGATCGTTGAATTGCTCAATTCGGCGATCGAAGCGACCGTTGACCGAGTGTCTCTCGAACGAAATCCCTTATCCAAGAATGCCAAAGATCTCGGCAGCGCAGCGGTGATGCTATCGATGCTGATGGCGGTCGTGGCCTGGGTGCTGATCGTATTGCCGCTGGCATGGAAATAAAAAAACCGATCAAGCTCAGGGCCTGATCGGTTTTTTTTCTGCGAATTACTGCCCCGGATTCATGAGCTCTGCGTGCACTCCGTTGATCTCTTTGACGATCTCGTCCGGCAGTTGGATTGTGTAAGCGTCGATGTCGTACTTTAGCTGCTCAATCGAGGTTGCGCCAATGATGGTGGAGGCGATAAACCAGCGCGTGTAGCACCAAGCGAGTGCGAGTTCCGTCATGCTCATGCCATGCTTTTTGGCGATCTGCATGTAGCGCTTGGTCGCCTCGACCACACGCGGTCGCAGATAGCGCGGACTCCACTCCGGAGGGAAGTGGGTGAGTCGGCCCTCGGCTTTCGGGTTTTCGACATACTTACCGGTCAACTGACCAAAGGCCAGTGGGCTGTAAGCCAGCATGCTTACGTTCTCACGGTAGCAGGTTTCATCTAGTCCGCTCTCGAAGCAGCGATTGGCGAGATGGTAGCCATTTTGTATGGAAACGATGCGTGGCAGACCCATGGTCTGCGCGCAGTAGATGAACTCTGATACACCCCATGCGCTCTCATTGGAGACGCCAATGTAGCGAATCTTCCCTTCATCGATCAGCTCGGCGAGCACTTCCAGCGTTTCTGCTATCGGTACGCAGGGACGTTCATTTTCTGGTTTGAAGAACAGCTGGCCAAACACGGGCACATTGCGGCTGGGCCAGTGCAGCTGATAGAGGTCTACATAGTCGGTCTTCAGGCGCTTCAGACTACCTTCCAGAGCGGCGCGAATGTTTTTGTGGTCGAAATTATTCTCGCCTTTGCGAATCCAAGTCATCGCTTTTGACGGGCCGGCGACCTTGGTAGCCAGCACAATCTCATCTCGGCGGCCAGTTTTTTTGATCCAGTTGCCAATGATGCTTTCGGTCGCAGTGTAGGTCTCGGCGCGAGGCATGACCGGGTACAGCTCAGCGGTGTCGATGAAATTGATACCACGCTCCAGCGCATAATCGAGCTGACTATGACCTTCGGCTTCGGTGTTCTGCTCGCCGAAAGTCATGGTGCCGAGGCAGATCTTCGAGACTTCAAGGTCGCTGTCCCCGAGTGTCACTTTGTCCATGCTTGTCTCCGTTATTGTTTTCAGGATTAAAACAAAGTTTATTGAATCAGTGTGCGCGAGCCAGAGCCTCGGCGCATTCGCCGACTAGCGCCGGCCCACGATAAATCAGTCCAGTATATAGCTGGATCAGGCTGGCGCCGGCATCAAGCTTTGCCTGCGCATCGCCGGCACTGAGTATGCCGCCTACGCCGATGATTGGAATATCTTTTCCGAGTTGCTGGTGCAGCGCTCGGATCACGCGATTGGACAATTCTCTGACGGGAGCACCCGACAGCCCGCCCATCTCATCGGCGTGCGCCAAGCCTTGCACGGCATCGCGGGTGATCGTTGTGTTGGTGGCAATCACACCATCCATGTGGTGGCGCAGCAGCGCATCAGCAACGGTGCGGATCTGCTCAACATCAAGGTCGGGTGCTATCTTAAGTACGACAGGTACATAGCGCCCGTGACGGTCCGCGAGGCGGCTTTGGGCGTCCTTCAGCTTTGTCAACAATTCATCCAGCTCGGACGCGCGCTGCAGCTGACGCAGATTTTTGGTGTTGGGTGATGAAATGTTCACCGTCACATAGGACGCATACGGGTAAACCTTTTCCAGGCAGATCAGATAATCGTCCGTTGCGCGCTCCATCGGCGTATCCGCATTTTTACCAATGTTCAGTCCGAGCACGCCCAGCTTTTCCTGATAAAAACGCGACGATTGCACATTGTGTATGAAGGCATCCACGCCCCCATTGTTGAAACCCATTCGATTGATCAGTGCATTTGCCTGCGGCAAACGAAACATCCTCGGTCGCGGGTTGCCGGGCTGCGGTCGGGGCGTCACCGTTCCGACTTCGATGAAGCCAAAGCCCAGCGCTGACAGCCCATCGATACAGGCTCCATCTTTGTCCAGACCCGCAGCAAGTCCGACCGCATTGGGGAAAGATAAGCCCATCACATGGCGTACGTCAGTGACGGAACGGATCATCGTCTGCGGAATGCCCAGCTTCGCGGCATAGCGCACTAGGGGCAGAGTCAGGTTGTGCGCGGTCTCTGGATCGAGCGCGAACAGGAGTGGGCGAGCGAGAGCGTAGAGGAACTTGTCAGACACAATGGGCGGGAAAAGGGGAAATGCACCCCCATTTTACCCGCAAGCGCAGAGTTGCCCTGCCAAGTATCAGAGCTCTTCCCAGCGCCCCTTGCGCAGCGCTTCGATTGGCTGGAAGTTGGTTTTGTAGGCCATCTTGTCGCTTTGGGCGATCCAATACCCGAGATATACGTAGGGAATGTCGAGCTGGCGCGCCTGTTCGATCTGCCACAGAACATTGTAAGTGCCCAAGCTGGCGCGCGGAATATCCGGATCGAAGAAGGTGTACACCGAGGACAGGCCGTCATCAAGTACGTCGATGATGCTGACCATTCTGAGCGTGCCATCAGGCTCTCTGAATTCCACCAGCCGAGTGTTCACTTTGCTCTGCAGCAGGAACTGCGCATACTGGTCGCGGCTGTCCTGATCCATGCCGCCGCCAGCATGTCGGGCTGACTGGTAACGTAGGTAGAGTTCGTAGTGCTCATGCACATAGGCCAGTCGTGACACCCAGGTGGTGAGCTCTGCGTGCTGTTTCCATGCGCGACGCTGGCTGCGATTCGGCGAGAACTCTGCCGCATTCACGCGTACCGGCGTGCAAGCTTGGCAGCCATCGCAGTAAGGGCGGTAAGTGAAGATGCCGCTGCGGCGAAATCCGTTCTTGACCAGTTCCGAATACACATCGGCGTTGATCAGATGCGAAGGGGTGGCGACCTGCGAACGCGCCTGACGGTTGTCCAGGTAGCTGCACGGGTAGGGTGCCGTCGCATAAAACTGCAGCGTCGAAAATGGCAGGTCCTTCAGGTGCGTCATGGAGTTCCGTGCAGCGTTGTTGGGTTTATTTCAAGTGATCGTACACCGAAGTCCGGCGGTTTGTCGCGCTTGCTGGCTGCATAGGTTGCCAAGACTGTATAGACGGTCTTTCCAGGGCTGTTTTCATTAGCGTAATAAATTCTTTGCGTCGCATGGGTTGGGCGCCAAGCGAGGCGAGATGAGAGGTTTCTTGTTGGCAGTCAATCAGTTCGACGCCCTCGGACCTCAAAAATTCCACCAAATAGGCCAGTGCCACTTTCGATCCGTCGCTGATGCGCGCAAACATCGATTCGCCAAAGAACATGCGGCCGATACAAAGCCCGTAGGCTCCTCCGACCAGTTCACCGTCCTTCCACAGTTCTGATGAATGCGCGTACCCCAGATCATGTAGCGCGCAATAGGCTTCAATGATCTCGGGCGATATCCAGGTGCCGTCGCCGTCAGCCCGAGGCGCTGCGCAGTGTTGTATCACCGAGCGAAATGCCGAGTCAAATCGCACTTGCCATGGACCACCGGCGCGCATGCTGAGATCTATTTTTCTCAGCGTCTTGCCGAGGCTGCGAGAGACACGGAATTCTTTTGTTCGCAGCACCATGCGGGGATCGGTGCTCCACCACAGTATGGGCTGTTGGGCCGAAAACCAAGGGAAAATCCCGCGGCGGTAGGCGTCGAGTAAACGGGCCGGAGAAAGGTCTCCGCCCGCAGCCAGCAATCCGGGCGCCCCTTCGGCCTCGGTCAGGGCTTCCGAGGGATCGGGAAAGGGCGCATCTGGCTCTAGCCAGGGAATCATTCTTCTCACCAATTCGGTGTCCTGTGATGCACTTTGAGAGTGCGTTGCTGCATGTCAAGCTCTTGTCAGAAAAAACAAGTCATTTCAATTCAATGACTTAAATGATTTAACCAGGATCGCACCAAAAGGGAACGAAAATTGCTTCGAGGCAGAGCTTTACGCACTTTTTGCACATTATCAGGGAGCCTACATGGACGCATTCCGCAGCGGCGCGGACACACTTTTCATTTTGCTTGGCGCCATCATGATTCTTGCCATGCACGCTGGGTTCGCTTTTCTGGAGCTTGGCACGGTTCGCAAGAAAAATCAGGTCAATGCACTGGTGAAAATATTAGTGGATTTTGCTGTCTCCACCATTGCTTATTTTTTCGTGGGCTACGGAATTGCGTATGGCGTGCATTTCTTCAGCAGCGCCACGGTACTTGCAGAGAAGAGCGGCTTCGAGCTCGTGAAGTTTTTCTTCCTGCTGACCTTCGCAGCGGCCATCCCCGCAATCATATCGGGGGGCATTGCTGAACGCGCGCGTTTTTATCCTCAACTGGTCGCGACTGCGCTGCTCGTCGGATTTATCTACCCCTTTTTCGAAGGTATTGCGTGGAACCAGCGTTTTGGCGTGCAGGGCTGGCTCGAGAGCAGCTTCGGCGCGCCTTTTCACGACTTCGCTGGCTCGATCGTGGTGCATGCCGTCGGCGGCTGGGCGGCTCTGCCCGCAGTGCTGCTGCTCGGATCTCGACGTGGACGTTACACGAAAGATGGCGCGGTAGCGGCGCACCCGCCGTCAAATATTCCTTTCCTGGCGCTCGGCGCGTGGGTACTCGCTGTGGGCTGGTTCGGCTTCAACGTGATGAGCGCGCAGACACTCGACAAAATGAATGGGCTCGTAGCCATCAATTCGCTGATGGCGATGGTGGGCGGTACGTTGGTCGCTTTGGTGCTGGGCAAGAATGACCCGGGTTTTGTCTACAACGGACCGCTCGCTGGACTGGTTGCTGTATGCGCCGGCTCGGATCTGATGCATCCTTTGGGCGCGCTGATTACAGGCGGTGTGGCTGGCGCCATCTTTGTATGGATGTTTATCTTGACTCAGAATCGCTGGAAGATTGATGACGTCCTCGGTGTGTGGCCATTGCATGGATTGTGCGGCGCATGGGGTGGTCTTGCGGCCGGTATTTTCGGTCTGCAGTCGGCCGGCGGCCTAGGGGGAGTGTCGCTCATGTCGCAGCTGATCGGCACGCTAATGGGCATCTCGATCGCTGTTGCAGGCGGATGGTTGATCTACGGCGTTCTCAAAAAGGCGATGGGCATACGTCTTGATCCCGAAGAGGAGTACGAGGGCGCGGATCTGTCGGTGCACAAGATCACGTCTACACCGGAGCGCGAAGTCAGCTGGTAATCGACATCGCTGACATTGAATCAATCTTGCATCTTGCGGCGTATGTCCATCGAGCGCAGTCCGAACGACTGCCCGTGACGATGTGCCGCAAGATCATCAAAGAAAAATCTGAGTGTATGTGACACCGTTGGGAACGCAATCTCATCCCAGGGTATGTCGGCTTTGGAGAAAAGTTTGACTTCCAGGCTTTCTGTGCCTGCCAAGAAATCAAGATCGAGCAGGCGCGCACGGTAGAACATGTGCACTTGGTGTACGTGGGGCACGTTCATCATTGAGTACAACGCTTGAATTTCGATTCGCGCACCAGCTTCTTCGAGCGTTTCGCGCTCGGCTGCCTCGGCGGTGGTCTCATTGTTCTCCATGAAACCGGCTGGCAATGTCCAGTAGCCATGGCGTGGCTCAATGGCTCGTCTGCATAGCAGTACCATGCCTGCCGCTTGCTCATCCCACAGAGGGATGCTGCCAACAACCATCTTGGGATTCTGATAGTGCACCGTACCGCAATGCGTGCATACATGCCGCTCGCGGTTGTCGTCGGACGGAATGCGAACCTGCACCGGGTGGCCGCAGCTTGAGCAGAAATTCATCGCGGGTGCGTAATCAGGGTTGATGAGAGCAAGCAGGTACAAATAGCGTCGCTAACGAGTGTAACACTCGAAAGACGCGCCTTACTTCATCAAAGAGTATTTGCAAAACAGAGCTAGGCCCTGTATAGTTCGATCCCTCAGGCGCGGGGTGGAGCAGTCTGGCAGCTCGTCGGGCTCATAACCCGAAGGTCACAGGTTCAAATCCTGTCCCCGCAACCAAACTCCGGCCCGGTCCTCGCGATCGGGCTTTGTTTTTCAGGAGCGGAAGTCGCTGTTCGCATCTGGCCGCACCGAGCCACGTGCTCGTTGGCGAGCGAGTCGATCCCCTGTGGTTGTGGCCTGCTTCTTGCACCTTGAGGCAATGACAATTCGGGGGAACTGCCCTATAATGCGCGCCAGTTCGGGTCTGACGCGGCCCTCCTCCCATTCCGGGAACGAACAGTCCGCCGTCCCTGCCGAGTCTAGGTGACCGGCCCTTGAGCGCCAGCAGCCCTTCAAAAAGCCCACCACATCGGGCGCTGGCAGCAAGCACCATCGATACAGCTCCTGCCGCATAGTCTTTGACGCAGGCCCTTTAGTTTGCTGTTCACTGCAACCAACCTGTACTGCAAGAATCACAGATGAATACCGTTGAGGCGAAAAAAGTCCTTGAGACCGTGTTGCTTTGCACGCATGAAGCGCTCACGATCAACGACATGAAAAAACTCTTCGTCGGGCTGGCAGAAGGAGATGAGTCTCCGCTCGATACCGATTCGATCAACTCACTGCTCGACGAACTGACCCAGGATTGGTCCGAGCGTGGGATCGAACTAGTGCGGCTGTCCACCGGGTGGCGGTTTCAGAGCCGGCCGGAAATGAAACTTTTTCTCGATAGGCTCAACCCGGAAAAGCCCCCAAAGTACACTCGCGCGACGTTGGAGACACTCGCTATCATCGCTTACCGGCAACCCGTTACGCGAGGTGACATCGAAGATATCCGAGGTGTAGCGGTGAACTCGCAGACCATCAAGCTACTTGAGGACCGTGGCTGGATCGATGCCATCGGTCATCGCGATGTGCCGGGTCGTCCTGCGCTGTTTGCAACGACCAAGCAATTTCTGGACGACCTTGGCCTGTCATCGCTGGAGGAACTGCCGCCGTTACAGCCGGTAGGTGGCGAAGGTATGAATGGCTCGAGCGTCATCCAAGCAATGGAGCAAAATATCGAGGCAACGCTGAATCAGGCAACAATTCAGTTTTCAGACGCCGGTGATGCAGGCGACTCTGCTGATTCTGAAGCCGAGCACGACGTTCATCCAGTCAGCGTAGCCCGAGGAGAGCTGCGAGAAGACGTCGAGACTGGTGAGGCAGGTAACAGAACGAGTGAAGAGAACACAGAACAAACACAGGAACCCATGCAAGCAAGTGAGCGTACGCTCGGCGATGCTAATGATTAACTCCCACCCCGAAACACACAATGACAGTCAACGATCCTACTGACCCTCAGGCTGAACTGAGCGTGCACGACCTCGAGCAAGAAACCGGGAGGCCCGGTCAGGAGGGCAGTGACAAGAAGACTCCGGTGGATCAGAAGCCTGCTCGCCGTGGCGTTCGAGGTCCTCGGTCTTTGCGGCGCGCGCGATCGGAGAGGGGCGCGGAAGGAGCAGCGTCCACCCCACCCATTGCTGTTGAGGGGGAGTCTGAAGCGCGAGCGCGTCCGGAGCACGGGACCCGCTCTCAGCAGCCGCCGCGTCAGCATGCACACAAGCAGAATCCTCCGCGCGGAAAAGATGCCCAGAACGGTGGACAAGAACGCAAGCATCAGAAAAATCCGCGCCATGCCGGCCGGGCCGGTTCGGGTGACGCCGATGCGGCATTCAGTTTTGTCACTTCCGAGGCCTATGATCAGGCGGTAGCCGCCGAGGACAACGCTCCGCGTCAGCCGCGCCAGCACAAACCGGTTCGGCGTGATCTCACTGCCGACGATGATGCTCCCAAGTTGCACAAGGTTCTTGCCGAGGCTGGTATGGGTTCCCGGCGCGACATGGAAGAGCTGATCATCGCCGGGCGCGTGTCGGTCAATGGTGAGCCCGCGCACATAGGTCAGCGCATTTTGCCGACGGACCAGGTTCGTATCAATGGCAAGCTCGTGCAGCGCAAGGTCAGCAGCCGGCCGCCGCGCGTTCTGGTGTATCACAAGCCGGCCGGTGAGATCGTGAGTACGAGTGATCCCGAGGGTCGGGCAACGGTTTTCGATCGGCTGCCTCCGATGAAAGCCGGCAAATGGCTGGCTGTGGGCAGGCTTGATTTCAACACCGAAGGGCTTCTGCTGTTCACGACATCCGGAGATCTGGCTAATCGTCTGATGCACCCGCGTTATGGCATCGAGCGCGAGTACGCGGTGCGTACGCTGGGCGAGCTCGAGGAGGGCATGCGCCAGAAGCTGCTTTCAGGCGTCGAACTGGAAGATGGGCCGGCCAGCTTCAACAAGATCAGCGATGGCGGTGGCGAGGGAGCTAACCGCTGGTATCGCGTGATCATCTCCGAAGGGCGCAATCGTGAAGTGCGCCGCATGTTCGAGGCAATCGGTCTCACCGTCTCTCGCCTTATTCGTACCCGATACGGCCTGATGACCCTGCCGGCCAGCCTCAAGCGCGGGCGCTGGGAAGAGCTTGATGAGCACGCGGTCAGGGGCCTGATGTCGGCCAGTGGTCTGCAAAAAAACAGCAAGCAGCAGAAGCCGCATGGGCCTCAATCGCGTGGCCAGCAACCGAATGGTAATCGCAATGGCCAACACTACAGCCAGCCAAACGGTCAGCAGAACGGCAAGCGCCCTTCCGGAAAGCCTCGCCAGCCTGATCCTTTGCAGACGGCCATTGGCCTGCCAATGGTGATCAATGGTAATCGGCCAAATCGAGGAGATGGCCAGCGCCGTAATACCCAGGGCCGCAATAGTCAGGGTGGCGGGCAGTGGGCCAACGATCGATTCGGCGGCACGCAACAGCGCCGGCGGTCGCGCGGTTGACCGGGCGCAGCTCGAAAATTTTTCTTTTGATAAGTCGGCCAAATCGCGGACGCGCATTGCAGCGGAGCGGCTTATCGCTTATAATCAGACACTTAACAAAGCGTCACCCAAGTGTTACGCGTTGCCTTGTCAGCCAGATACGGTTCGACGGTGGCATATGTGCGGCTCGCTGGGCGCCAAGCAAAAAAAGATGGGCACTTGCCCATTTTTTTTTTCCTGAAAAGTTTGCAACCGGCCGCTGACATAGCGATCGGGTTGGAGTGTGGTGTGGTTCTATCAGCGCTAATTGAAAAGACAGTCGTCGGCATGGGCTACGAACTGGTCGATTTCGAGCGGCGCGGGCATGGGCACCTGACGGTCTTCATTGATGTGCCCGAGCATGAGGGCCGCGCCGTGACGGTAGAAGATTGCGAGAAAGTTACGCATCAGCTGCTGCATGTGCTGACCGTCGAGGATGCCGATTATGAACGGCTTGAAGTGTCTTCACCGGGATTGGACAGGCCGCTGAAGAAAGTAGCTGATTTCGCTCGCTTCGCCGGACAAGAAGCGCTGATCAAGCTGCGCATGACCCTGCCCGGTGCGGGCAATCGCAAATCTTTTCAGGGCGTGCTGCACGCTCCAGAGGGCGAGACGCTCAAACTTGAATTCGAAGGAAATGAAGGGCCGGCGATGCTGGAGTTTTCGCTGGCTGAAGTGGACAAGGCACGCTTGGTGCCCAAAGTGGATTTCAGGAGTCGCAAATGAGTCGCGAAATTTTGATGCTGGTCGATGCGCTGGCGCGTGAGAAGAACGTCGACAAGGAGGTCGTGTTCGGCGCACTGGAGCATGCGCTCGCACAAGCCACCAAAAAGCGCTACGAGGGCGAGGTCGATATCCGCGTGGCTATTGATCGCGACAACGGCGAATTCGAGACCTTCCGTCGCTGGCATGTCGTGCCCGACGAGGCGGGGCTGCAGCTGCCCGACCAGGAAATCCTGCTGTTCGAAGCCAAGGAGCAGATCGACGATATCGAGGTCGATGACTACATCGAAGAGCCTATCGAATCTGTCGATTTCGGACGTCGCTTTGCACAGGACACCAAGCAGGTGGTACTGCAGCGCATCCGTGATGCAGAGCGCGAGCAGATCTTGTCAGATTTCCTTGAGCGCGGCGACTCTTTGGTGACTGGTACCATCAAGCGCATGGAGCGCGGCGATGCCATCGTAGAGTCCGGCAAGATCGAGGCGCGACTTCCGCGTGATCAGATGATCCCGAAAGAAAACCTGCGCATCGGCGATCGTGTGCGCGCCTACATTCTGCGCATCGACCGCAATGCGCGCGGCCCGCAGGTCATCCTCTCGCGTACCGCGCCTGATTTCATCATGAAGCTGTTCGAACTTGAAGTTCCCGAGATCGAGCAGGGCCTCCTGCAGATCAAGTCAGCCGCACGCGACCCCGGCGTTCGCGCGAAGATCGCCGTATACACCAGCGACAAGCGCATCGATCCCATCGGCACGTGCGTTGGCATGCGTGGCTCACGTGTACAGAGCGTGACGGGTGAGCTGGGCGGCGAGCGGGTTGATATTGTGCTTTGGTCTGATGACCCCGCACAGTTCGTCATTGGTGCTTTGGCGCCGGCCAATGTCTCCTCGATCGTGGTCGATGAAGACAAGCATGCGATGGATGTCGTGGTCGACGAGGAAAATCTCGCGATAGCGATCGGTCGCGGCGGTCAGAACGTACGTCTGGCATCCGAACTCACCGGCTGGCAGATCAACATCATGACCGCTGAAGAATCTGCAGACAAGGCAGCGTCGGAGCGCGCCCTCATCCGTCAGGTGTTCATGGAAAAGCTCGATGTGGACGAGGAAGTCGCTGATATTCTTGCTCAGGAAGGTTTCTCCACATTAGAAGAAATCGCCTACGTGCCAATCTCTGAGATGCTGGATATTGAAGCCTTCGACGAGGAGACCGTTGATGAGCTGCGCAACCGCGCTCGTGACGCGCTCGTCACCGAAGCCATCGCCTCGGAAGAAGGACTCGAGGGTATGGAAGACGGACTGATCAACCTAGAGGGCATGGACCGTACAACAGCAGGTAAGCTGGGACTCGCGGGCATCAAGACGCTGGAAGCTTTCGGCAGCCTTGCCTACGATGAGTTTGGTGCGATCCTCGCGCTCTCGACAGAGCGCGCGCGACAGCTGATCGACGAAGAATTCAAGGATGCCACGGACGATGAAATGCGACTGATCGATGCGAAGTATGACGAGCATGCCAAAGAGCTGCAGGCTCGCGTGTGGAGCCTTGCCGAGAGCAAGTGATTCCTCCGACTGACATCATGGATAGCGCGACTAGAAAAGAGGACTGAATGGCAAGCAACAACGTAGCCCAATTTGCCTCCGAGCTGAAAATGCCGGCCGACCTGCTGCTCAAGCAGCTCAAGGCGGCTGGCGTCGACAAGAGCTCGGCCGAGGATCAGCTTTCCAAGGAAGACAAGGACAAGCTGCTCGGGCACCTGCGCAAAGTTCATGGATCTACTGGGGACGGCGAGAAGAAAAAGATCACGCTCACCCGAAAAGAAACGACGGAAATCAAGCAAGCCGATTCCAGCGGCAAGTCACGCACTATTCAAGTCGAGGTCAGAAAGAAGCGTACTTTCGTCAAACGTGACGATGCGCCTGTTGCGAGCGAAATCGATGCGCCGCAGGCAAATATCATCGACGATGCCGAACTCGCGCGCCGGGCTGATGAGGCACGTCGTCAGTCTGAGCTGATCGCACGTCAGGAAGCCGATCTTCGCGAGAAGCAGGAAAGACTAGCCAAACTGGAGGCCGAGCGTATCGCTGCCGAGCAGGCAGAGGCTGAACTATCCAACGCAGTCGCAGCAACAGCGAAAGATGCCACTTTGTCGGGCGCGGCATCAGCAGAGCGTGCCGCCGAAGAGGCGGCTCGTGCTGCTGCCGAGACCGCTCGCGCTGTCGCCGCCGAGCAGGCGCGCAAGGCGGTGGCCAATGAAGTTGCGCAGATCAAGGCCATGATGAATGCGCCGCGCAAGGTCCTCAAAGCACCCGAGCAGCCGGCGGCGCGTGCCGAAGGTACCTTGCATCGTCCTGCCGAGAAAAAAGCCGGCGAGAAGAAGGACGACAAAAAGCCCGGTGAGAAAAAATCCATCAAGTCTGCCAATGTCTCATCGACTTGGCAGGACGAGAAGAAACGAGGCCCCGGTGGTCTGAAGACGCGTGGCGCACCGACGCCGGGTGGCCGCGATGGCTGGCGTGCAGGTCCGCGTGGCCGCCGCAACAGCCATGCTGATGAACGCGAGTCGAATTTCCAGCAGCCGACCGAGGCGGTCGTGCGAGAGGTACATGTGCCCGAAACCATCACGGTTGCCGAGCTAGCGCACAAGATGTCTGTCAAAGCCTCAGAGGTCATCAAGCAGCTCATGAAGCTTGGACAAATGGTCACCATCAATCAGGTGCTCGATCAGGAAACCGCAATGATCGTCGTCGAAGAGATGGGTCACGTTGCGCATGCCGCCAAACTGGACGATCCCGAGGCATTGCTTGAGGAGGGTGATCAGAACGCCGATGCCGAAATGCACCCGCGTGCGCCGGTGGTTACCGTCATGGGTCACGTCGACCACGGCAAGACCTCACTGCTCGATTATATTCGTCGTGCCAAGGTCGCATCTGGTGAGGCAGGTGGCATTACCCAGCATATCGGCGCTTATCATGTCGAGACGCCGCGTGGCATGATTACTTTCCTCGATACCCCAGGTCACGAAGCATTTACCGCCATGCGTGCGCGCGGCGCGAAGGCGACCGATATTGTCATTCTGGTGGTGGCCGCCGATGATGGCGTGATGCCCCAGACCAAGGAGGCGATCGCGCACGCGAAAGCCGCTGGTGTCCCCTTGGTGGTTGCGATTAACAAGATCGACAAGCCGGGAGCAAATCCTGATCGTGTGAAAACCGAGCTCGTTGCCGAGCAGGTAGTGCCTGAAGAATACGGCGGCGATTCCCCCTTTATTCCTGTCTCCGCAAAAACCGGCGAAGGTATTGATACCTTGCTCGAGAACGTTTTGCTGCAAGCCGAAGTGCTGGAGCTTCAGGCGCCTGTCGAAACGCCCGCCAAGGGTTTGGTTATCGAAGCCAAGCTCGACAAAGGCCGTGGACCAGTTGCCACCATCATGGTGCAGTCCGGCACTCTCAAGCGCGGCGATATCGTGCTCGCAGGCTCTTCATATGGTCGGGTCCGCGCCATGCTGGACGAGAATGGCAAAGCGATTAACGAAGCTGGACCGTCGATTCCCGTTGAGATTCAAGGTCTGACCGAAGTGCCAGCCGCTGGTGAAGAAGCGATGGTGCTTGCGGACGAGCGCAAGGCGCGCGAGATCGCCCTGTTCAGACAAGGCAAGTACCGCGACGTCAAGCTTGCCAAGCAGCAGGCCGCAAAACTGGAGAATATGTTCGAGCAGATGGGCGAAGGCGAGATAAAGAACTTGGCGCTCATCATCAAAGCCGACGTGCAGGGCTCGCAGGAAGCCTTGGTCGGATCGATGCAGAAACTCTCTACCGCTGAAGTACGTGTGCAGGTCGTTCATGCTGCAGTGGGTGGTATCAGCGAATCCGATGTCAATCTGGCGCTGGCCTCCAAGGCGGTGATTATCGGCTTCAATGTGCGTGCCGATGCCTCTGCACGCAAGCTGGCCGAATCCAGCGGCATCGATATTCGTTACTACAACATCATTTACGACGCGATTGATGAGATCAAGGCCGCGATGGGCGGCATGTTGGCGCCAGAGAAGCGCGAGCACGCGCTGGGACTCGTCGAGATTCGCCAGGTCTTCATGGTCAGCAAGGTCGGTGCGATTGCTGGCTGCTATGTACTCGAAGGTATGGTCAAGCGTGGCGCGCATGTCCGTCTGTTGCGCGACAATGTGGTGCTGTGGACTGGCGAGCTGGATTCGCTCAAGCGCTTCAAGGATGACGTGAAAGAAGTGAAGTCCGGGTTTGAGTGCGGGCTCTCACTGAAAAACTACAACGACATCAAGGAAGGCGATCAGCTTGAAGTCTTCGAGGTGCAAGAAGTCGCTCGAACTCTTTAAGATAACAAAGATAAAGTCACCGGACCCCGGCCTGCGCCGGGGTGACGATGTTGCAGTCCGCTGGTATTTAATTCTGTCATCCCCGCGTACGCCGGGATCCAGTGTCTTTTGAAACGTATCCTCCTTCATGGCCAAGCACAGCAAATCCATCCCCGGCCGCAGTCAGCGCGTCGCTGATCAGATCCAGAAAGATCTGGCCGAGCTGATCGCGATGGAAGTCAAAGATCCCCGGGTTGGCATGGTCACACTGACCGAAGTCCAGCTCACACCCGACTACGCGCACGCCAAAGTCTTTTTCACGACCTTGATCGATGATCCTGCATCCGTAGCCAACACCATCAAAGGATTACAAAAAGCGGCTGGATTTTTGCGTAATCAATTGGGCAAGCGACTGCATATTCATACTCTGCCTGAGCTTCACTTTGTGCATGACACTTCCACGCTTCGTGGTGCCACACTGTCGAAATTGATCGACGAAGCTAATGCCACCCGCGCGATCGACGCGGACGAGCACTAGCCTCAGCCTTCTGACCTGCCCATGAATCATCAGGTCAAGCGCAGGCGCGTTCCTGTTCATGGTGTACTTCTGCTCGACAAACCGGCAGGTATATCGAGCACGCAGGCACTTGCCAAAGCCAAATGGCTGCTCAATGCCGAAAAAGCCGGACATACCGGCACCCTCGATCCATTTGCTACAGGTCTGTTGCCACTGTGTTTTGGCGAGGCGACAAAATATGCGAGTGATCTGCTGGATGCAGACAAATCATATGAGGCAACGGTTCATCTTGGTGTAACGACGTCTACTGGCGATACCGAGGGCGAGGTATTGGAGAACCGAGAGGTCCGTGTTACCCGAGAGCAGATCGACAGCGCGCTGTCTCATTTCAATGGAAAGATCAGCCAGACACCACCGATGTATTCTGCTTTGAAAGTAGATGGAAAACCTCTCTATGCGTATGCCCGTGAGGGTATAACTCTGGAACGCAAATCGAGAGAAATCCTCATTCATGAGATCGAATTAATGGAATTCGACTTTACCACCTTGAAGATACGCGTACGCTGCAGCAAAGGCACCTATGTGCGTGTGTTGGGAGAAGATATTGGCAAAGCTTTGGGTTGCGGCGCACATCTGACACAACTCCGACGCACTAGCATCGCTCACCTGTCGGTCGCGGAGGCAGTTCCGCTATCGGTGTTGGAAGAAAGCAGTGAGGCTCGTTCCTCCTTGCTGCGACCCGTTGATAGCCTTACTTCAATGCTGCCAGCAGTGCAGCTCAGTGAAGAGTTGATTCGCCGTTTCATGCATGGGCAGCGACTGGCGCTTGGTAGAGAGTTGGGCGAGCACTGTCTGTCTCTTCCGCTTCCTGAGGGCAGAGTCAGGGTGCTCGGACCGGCTGGCAGTTTTGCCGGTACCGCAGTCGTCACCCATGATCTGGTGCTGATTCCGGAGCGTGTGGTGTCAACCACGGCCTGACGAGGTGACGTATCTGCTTGGACTCGATGCCGTCGACTGAGCGCTCACTTCAGAATAATCTCGTTGTCGAAAAAATAAAAATACGGCAATTTCACATGCGTGGTTGGGCCGGTGCCAAGATGCCGGCCGTAATCTGGGAAGTTTTTGCAACTCATTGAAAAATCAAGGAATTTCTCGGATTCGACACAATTAAGTGGTACACTCCCGGGTTTACCCGATTTGTCCAGTCCCCTATGTCGAATACTGATCGCGCTTTGCGCAACATTGCCATCATTGCCCACGTTGACCATGGCAAGACCACCCTGGTTGACCAGCTGCTGAGGCAGTCTGGCACCTTCCGCGAGAACCAGCAGGTAGATACCCGTGTGATGGATTCCAACGACCTCGAAAAAGAGCGCGGGATCACCATCCTCGCGAAGAACTGCGCGGTCGAGTATGAAGGCACCCACATCAATATCGTCGATACCCCCGGTCACGCTGACTTTGGCGGTGAAGTAGAGCGCGTGCTGTCGATGGTCGACTCTGTGCTGCTGCTGGTCGATGCCGTTGAAGGCCCGATGCCCCAGACGCGCTTCGTTACCCGCAAGGCGCTGGGTCTGGGACTCAAACCCATCGTCGTGGTGAACAAGATCGATCGTCCCGGTGCGCGTCCTGACTGGGTGATCAACGCGACCTTCGAATTGTTCGATAAGCTCGGTGCTACCGAAGAACAGCTCGATTTTCCGGTTGTCTATGCGTCCGCCCTCAATGGTTATGCCAGCCTTGATCCAGAGATGCGTGAAGGCGATATGAAACCGCTGTTCGATGCTGTGCTCAACTACGTGCCGGTGCGTGATGATGATTCGGATGGCCCTCTGCAGCTGCAAATTTCTTCGCTCGACTACTCGTCTTACGTTGGCAAGATCGGCATCGGCCGTATCAAGCGTGGCCGCGCGAAACCGTTGCAAGATGTGATTATCCTGAATGGTCCAGACTCGACACCGATCAAAGGCCGCATCAACCAGGTACTCAAATTCCGTGGTCTGGAGCGCGAGGTCGTGCCTGAGGCGATGGCCGGCGATATTGTGCTGATTAATGGTATTGAAGATGTGGGTATTGGTTCAACCGTCTGCGCGGTTGATGCGCCGGATGCATTACCGATGCTGAGCGTTGACGAGCCGACGCTGACGATGAACTTCATGGTGAACACTTCACCACTCGCAGGCCGTGAGGGAAAATTCGTCACTAGCCGTCAGTTGCGTGAGCGACTCGAGCGCGAGTTGAAATCGAACGTCGCACTGCGCGTCTCGCCGACGGATGATGACACCATTTTTGAAGTCTCTGGTCGAGGTGAACTTCATCTGACCATCTTGCTGGAGAATATGCGTCGCGAAGGATATGAACTGGCGGTCTCTCGTCCACGTGTGGTGTTCAAAATGATCGATGGTGCAAGACATGAGCCCTTTGAGAATTTGACCGTCGATGTCGAAGAAGCGCACCAGGGTGGTGTGATGGAAGAACTGGGTCGCAGGCGTGGTGAACTGCAGGATATGCAGCCCGATGGCAAAGGACGTGTGCGCCTCGAGTATCGTATTCCTGCCCGTGGCCTGATCGGGTTCCAGGGCGAGTTCATGACGCTGACACGGGGCACGGGTTTGATGAGCCATGTGTTCGATGCCTATGGCCCGGTGGATGCCAGCAAGGGCGAGCTCGCCGGCCGGCGTAATGGCGTGCTGATTTCCCAGGAAGACGGTGCGGCAGTGGCTTACGCGCTATGGAAGTTGCAGGAGCGTGGACGTATGTTCGTCGTTCACAACGACCCCATCTACGAAGGCATGATCATCGGCATACACTCGCGAGATAATGATCTGGTGGTCAACCCCATCAAGGGCAAGCAACTCACCAACGTGCGTGCATCTGGCACCGATGAAGCGGTACGCTTGATTCCGCCGATCGATCTGACACTTGAGTATGCAGTTGAGTTCATCGAAGATGATGAGCTGGTCGAGATCACGCCCAAGAGCATACGTCTGCGTAAGCGATTCCTGAAAGAGCATGAGCGCAAGCGCGCCTCGCGTGAAGCTGCCTGATCAACACCCATGGTATGAAGTAAAAAAAGCGCCTGCGGGCGCTTTTTTTTTCAAGATTAATGGGCGTTTACTTGGTCATGCGGACAAGGATTTTGCTGATCGCTGCGACCAGTCGGTTGATTTGTTCCTCGTCAATGATCAGGGGTGGCGACAGTGCAATGATGTCTCCCGTAGTCCGGATCAATACGTTCTCTTCCCAGAAGCAACGCTCGAAGACTTCATACGCGCGTGCAGTCGGCTTGCTCGGGATAGGTTCGAGTTCTATACCGCAGACCAATCCGAGGTTGCGCACGTCTTTCACATGAGGCAGTCCGCGCAGTGAATGAGCAGCAGCTTCAAATGCAGGCGCCATTGACGCGGCGCGCGCAAACAACTTCTCGCTCTGGTATACATCCAGCGTAGCAATTGCAGCGGCGCAGGCCAGCGGGTGGCCGCTGTAGGTATAGCCATGGTAGAACTCGATCGCATTTTCAGGCGCAGTGTCCATGAAGGTGTCATGGATAGCTTGTTTTGCGATCACGGCCCCCATGGGCACCATCGCATTTGTCAGGCCCTTCGCGCAGCAGATCATGTCAGGCGTCACGCCAAAATAGTCCGCGCCGAATGCCGTGCCCAACCGCCCGAATCCAGTGATGACTTCATCGAAAATCAGCAGGATGCCGTGCTTGTCACAGATTGCGCGGAGCTTTTGCAAATAGCCTTTGGGTGGAATGATCACACCTGTCGAACCCTGTACTGGCTCAACGATCAACGCAGCTACCGTCGTCGGATCGTGCAGCGCGAGCAGGCGCTGCTCGAATTCATCAGCCATCTCGGCGCCGTGTTCCGGTAGCCCGCGCGAGAAGGCATTGCGTGATATGTCCAGCGGATGACGTAGATGATCGACTCCTGGCAGCGCGGGGCCAAAGTGCTTGCGATTACCTGCGATGCCACCGACGGCAATGCCACCAAATCCCACGCCGTGATAGCCGCGTTCGCGGCCTATCAATCGCGTGCGAAGTGAATCGCCGCGCATCCGGTGGTAAGCCAGCGCCATCTTCAGCGCGGTATCCACGGCTTCCGATCCGCTGTTACAGAAAAATACGCGGTTCAGCCCCTGGGGTGCCAACTCGGCTAGGCTGCGCGCCGCATCGAACGCACCCGCATGCCCCATCTGGAAAGGCGGTGCGAAATCCATGGTCTGTGCCTGCTGGATCACCGATTCGGTGATCTTAGGATGGCCGTGCCCGGCGTTCACGCACCATAGTCCTGCGGTGCCATCGAGTATCTGCCGGCCATCGTCGGTTGTGTAGTGCATGCCGGCCGCCGACTTCATCATCCGCGGGCGTGCCTTGAATTGCCGGTTGGCGGTGAAAGGCATCCAGTAATGGGTGGTATCGGTTGTCATGAGCGCAAAAATAGTCTGAAAAATAGTCTGAAATATCTGTGGGTCTTTGATTCATCAATTCCTGCAACCATCACTTTACTGCATCCGGGGCCGTGGTTGCGGGTACCGGTAAAATGTGGGCTGACCCCGTTGACGCCTAGTCCGACATTGAAAATACCGCTGCCTCCCCGCCGCTTGTCCGTCGCACCCATGATGGACTGGACTGATCGCCATTGCCGGATGTTCCACCGGCAGATCACGCGCCATACCTGGCTCTACACGGAAATGGTCACTACCGGTGCGATCATCCATGGTGACAAGGCCCGACATCTCGATTTCAGCGATGAGGAGCATCCGGTCGCCCTGCAGCTGGGGGGCAGTGAACCAGCAGATCTCGCGATCAGCGCGCGCTTTGGCGAGCAATGGGGCTACGACGAAATCAATCTTAACTGCGGCTGTCCTTCTGAGCGAGTACAGCGCGGTGCGTTTGGTGCCTGTCTGATGGCCGAGCCCGCTCTGGTGGCCGATAGTGTGAAGGCCATGCGTGATGCCGTCAGCATTGATGTCACCGTCAAGCACCGCATCGGTATCGATGAGATCGACTCATATGACTTCGTTCGAGACTTCGTTGGCACCGTTGCGGAGGCTGGCTGTCGCACCTTCATCGTCCACGCAAGAAATGCAATCCTCAAAGGGCTGACCCCAAAAGAGAACCGCGAGATACCCCCGTTGCGTTACGAGCGTGCGTATCAACTGAAGAGAGATTTTCCTCAGCTGGAGATTATCATCAATGGTGGTATCAAAAGCCTGCACGAGATCGATGTACATTTACAGCATGTCGATGGCGTGATGATCGGGCGCGAGGCGTATCACAACCCCTACCTGATGGCTGCATTCGATGGACGCTATTACGGCGACGCCATGGCGCCCATGAGTCGCCACGAGATTATTGATGCGATCCTGCCCTATATACGCGAACAGCTGGACCGCGAAGGCCCACGTCTTAACAGCATCACCCGGCATATGCTGGGCCTGATGGCGGGCTTGCCAGGGGCGCGCAGTTTTCGGCAGCGGCTATCAGATGCGAAACAGCTCGCTAGCGGTGATCCAGACATTCTGCGGCAAGCGGCGCAGGCGGTGTTGGGCGCTGATGCCGTCACCAGACCGTCAACCGTGGATTGATCAGTACTCGCGCAACCGGTTGTACAGTGTCTTCAGGCTGATACCCAGTGTTTTGGCCGCCTGTTGCTTGTTGCCCTGAAAATGCTTGAGCGTCGCCAAGATGATCTCCCGTTGTGCATCGACCAGTCGCGTGCCAACCATGAAATTGAGCATGCCATTAATCATCATTGCCGGTCTGTGGCTGGAGTCTGTTGGTTCATCCAGTGTCACGGCGCCAGTAGACAGTATGTATGCCCGCTGAACCAGATTCTTGAGCTCCCTGACATTACCGGGCCAGTGATAAGCCCGTATTCGCTCGAAGGAGCGTCGCGAGAATTGCTTGCATGTGCCAGCGCGATCATTCAGCTCGTCGAGAAAGTGCTGAGCCAGAAGCTCGGCGTCATTACCTCTCTCGCGCAGAGGGGGCACTGCGATAGGGAATACGGCGAGCCGGTACATCAAGTCCTGACGCAGAAGACCTTGATTGACGGCTTCTTGCAGTGAACGATTAGTCGCGGCGATCAGTCGGACATTGACCTGGATCTCCTGGCTTCCGCCGACGCGGTAGAAGCGACCACCTTCCAGTATTCGTAGCAGCTTTACCTGCATATCGGCTGGCATCTCGGTGATCTCATCGAGGAATAAAGTGCCTCCCGATGCATGCTCGAAATAGCCCATGTGCTGCTTTCCTGCACCGGTGAAGCTACCTTTTTCGTGACCAAACAACACGGCTTCGATCAGAGTTTCGGGTATTGCGCCACAATTGACCGCAACGAAATGCGCGTCGCAGCGGGAACTGTCCCGATGAATCGCCATGGCGATCAATTCTTTACCAGTCCCACTTTCTCCCTCGAGCAGCACGGTCGCCTCAGTGGGGCCTACGCGGCGGATCTGAGTGTAAAGCAGATCCATAGCCTCTGAGCTTCCGTACAGCGAACGGTAATGTCTGAGTCGGATATCTGGGGGCATTGCACGGGATTCATGGGTAGCGCGTATGCCGCTACCGAGATTACAAATGAAAAATATCTCCCATCGGCCGTAACAGATCCTGTTCGATCTCAAAACATCGGCATTTGTCCGGCGCGGCAACCGGTACCAGAGACAGGTAATGAGTCCATAGGCAGAGGGTATTTCTGTGGCGGTATTTGGCGAGACGCAGATATCAGTCTGAAGCGTTGAAACTTATGTACTGTGTGCCAGTCAAGCGAGAGGTTGATGCAACCGCTTTTGAAAGGAATAGTAATGAGATCCAATCTGGGCAAATCAAAGACACTGGTCGTTCTGGGCCTATTGACGGTCAGTCTTGCAGCCTGCAACCGAGGTGGTGGCAGCAGTTCCGAGCAGAGTGGTACGGGCACATCAGGTGGCGCGAGTGCTTCATCGGCTTCTACCAAACAAACGCCGCCTGAGAGTGTCGCTGCACCAGGTGGCAGCACGTCATCAGATGGCGGTGCGAGCGGCGGCGTAACAGACAGCACCTCCGGTAGCACGTCAACCGGCGCAACATCTGGCGGTACTTCCGGCAAAAGTTCGGGCGGCACTTCGGGTGATATGTCAGGCGGGAGCAAAGGGGAAAGCTCGGGTACCAGTTCGGCAGGCAGTTCCGACTCCGGATACTCGATGGGTGGCTCAACGAGCGGTTCGTCAACGGGCGGGAGCGTAGGCAGTCGCTCAGGTAGCGGTCTCGGAATCCGATCAGATGCGCCATCGGGTGGTAAGTCGAGTGGCAAGTCAGAGGCAAGTGCTGGCAGCGATTCCAACGGAGCGTCGAAATGAGCAGAGGGGCAAGCGCGGCGCGCTCAGCCTCAATGGAAATTACTCGCTGATGCTGCACGCACTGATCGTCAATGAGGACGGTGTCACGGCTAATTTGCTCAGCGAGCTGGCTCGGTCTGAATCTTACTCGGTCATCGTAGTGGGAACTATCGGTGAGACGAGCATTCAATGTCAGCAGCAAACGCCAGCTATCGTATTCATCAGTCACACACTAGCCGATGGACGAGCCAGCGACTGGCTCGATCGGTTCAAACGGCCAGTGCCGTTTGATGTCGTTCTGGTTGGCGACAATCTTTCTGCTATCGATATTGTGGAGGCCTTCAGAAGCGGTATCACTGACCTTTTGCTGAAGCCGGTAGACCGAACCCGGGTACGTCATCTCTTACGCCAGCGGATTACCCGGCAGGTAGACAATTCAGCACATAATGTGTCCATGTACAGCGACATACGAGCGTTGCAAACAGAATCGAGCAGATCAGTACCGACAGCGCAGACGTCGCTGCTGGGTGAGTCGCCAGCGATGAAAGCTTTGCGACATCAGATCGATCGAGTCGCGCCGACTGAAGCCAGCGTGCTGTTACTAGGCGAAAGTGGTACAGGCAAGGAGCTGGTCGCAAAGACGATTCATGCGAAAAGCAAGCGCAGCAGGCAAGCTTTTCTTCCTGTGAATTGTGGCGCGATTTCGCCTCAGCTGATCGAAAGTGAAATATTTGGCCATGAAAAAGGCAGTTTCACGGGCGCTGATCGTCAGCACAAGGGTTACTTCGAGCGAGCTTCAGGAGGTACCTTGTTTCTCGATGAAGTGGTCGAGATGCCGATCGATCTGCAAGTGAAGCTCTTGCGTGTGCTTGAAACTGGAACCTTCATGCGTATCGGGAGCAGCCAGGAACTGAAGACCGATGTACGTATTGTTGCTGCTACCAATCGAGATCCCGAGGCTGCGATTTCTGAAGGACGTCTACGGCTCGATCTATATCATCGACTGAATGTCTTTCCTGTTAGGGTGCCACCGCTGCGGGAGCGTGGCAGCGATATAGAACTTCTGGCTCAGTATTTTCTCGATGAGCTGAATCACGAGCTCGGTACGCACAAGCAAATGTCGGCGACAATACAACACAGCCTCGGAAACCACCACTGGCCAGGGAATGTGCGCGAGCTAAGGAATTTCATTCAGCGTGCTTACATCCTTTCGGAACAATCTCTGGATCTGTCTACGCCAGAGCAGAGTGTGATGCCCTCTGACGTTAACAAACTCACGCTGGCAATCCCTGTGGGCACCTCGCTCGCCGATGTTGACAGAAAGCTGATCTTCGCCACCCTGGAATCATGTGGTGGGGTGAAGAAGCGCACTGCCGACATTCTGGGAATCAGCCTCAAGACGCTATACAACCGACTAGAAGAGTACAACCGCTCGGGCACGGCACTCCGTCGAGTCGAGGGAAGCAAGATGACCCATGTGACGCACTCACCAACTACTTCAGACGAAGCGATTGCTTCCGACGCTTTTACTAGTTTGAATCCTGCTAAAGTCTGGCGCCGTCTACCGGTACGCGATAGCGGCCTGCTCAACTGAGCATCTTTTATGTGCAGTGAGACGCACTAACAGCGCTGCAGCGAGCTCTGTGAGTGACCGTCAATTTGACACTTGTGATCACCACGCGAATAAAAACAGGCATGCTACGCGGAAGCTATTCAAGCGCTCAGCTATTGCGTACCAATCAAGCTCCCGGTGCCTGAGCTTCATGGCACGCTTACTGCTTAGGTCTTCCTGCTCATCTGTAGCTTGTACGTTCTACTGATGACCCCATAGCCTCGTTTCGTTTCTGTCGCAGGAGAAAAATATGTGGATCAGATTTATCTTGCTGCCAGTGCTCACGGTAGCGCTTTTCAGCTCGGGCTGCGAGAGCCTAGGCGGCGGTCAGGGTTCTCAGGTGCAGATGCAGCCTATATCCAGCAATGTGAACGGCACCGGAACGATACAGTCGATTGAAGCTATTCCACGGTCGCAGGGGCTCGGATTGGGGACTCTGGCCGGTGCGGCGATTGGAGGGGTGCTCGGCCATCAGGCGGGCGGTGGTACCGGCAAGACCATATCAACGGTTGCAGGTGCTGCGGGCGGTGCATATGTCGGGCATGAAATTGAAAAACGTCGCTACCCCGAGAACCAGATTTACAAGGTAACGATACACATGGACGACGGTACGACGCAATCCTTCGCTCAGGAAGCAGAGCCAGCAGTGAAACAAGGCGATCGGGTAACGATTACGAATGGCGTACTGTCCAAGCTCTGAAGCCTGAATAAATAGGCACATGCGGATGAACAAGCCTGCACAAGCACAATGGCAGCACAAGTAAATCCGATTCATGAATGCCTCTTCCTCATTGGATATGCATTTCATTTCTTACTGACTTGATCTAACAAGGAGACATTGATGGCAACCTACCACCTTGAAAGTGGCACAGCTTATCCGGCTGGCAAACTGACTGCGCAGGACAGCATCACACGCCGATCGCTGCTGACGACCATACGCTGGGGTGCTGTGCTGGCTGGTGTGGCAGTCGGTATTTCGGCACAACTGGTGTTGACCCTGCTTGGCATTGCCAGCGGACTGTCGCTCACGCGGCTCTCGACTGGTGATGCGCCCGGTACCGGTGCACTCATCTGGGCTGGGCTATCCATGCTGATCTCTGCGCTGGTCGGTGCCTATGTCGCCAGTCGCATGTCGGGCTTGAAGAGAAAGACGGACGGCATGCTGCATGGCATCGTGTCGTGGGCAGTCACTACTGTGCTGTTCGTGATGCTGGCGACATCAGCGGGAGGCTCTTTGCTTTCCGGTTTGTTCTCTGACTTGACGCAGGGTGCCAGTCCGATGACGCAGTCGGGCGGAGGTATCGCCGCGATCATCAACCGACAGCTTGGCACCACTGTCAATCCCCAGGACATGCGCACAGTGCAGGAGCATATTGCTGCTGGTCGTCGTGATCAGGCAATTGACTACATGAGCAGCAACATGGGCGTGCGCCGGGATCGCGCATCGGTCATTGTCGACCAGGCACTGATCCTCTCTGGGTCGCCAGAGCAAGCATCTTCGGAGGGGCGTGAGGCTGCAGATCGTGCAATAAAGGGCGCCAGTAACGTAGCTTGGACAGTGTTTGGTGTGGTGTTGCTGTCGCTGGCCTTGTCTTTCGTCGGTGGCGTACTAGGGGCCATGGGCGCAAAGAGGACGACTTGGAGTGAACATCTTGAAGCAAACACGGCCTCGACCCCGCAGACCGGGCTGGAACGCGGCTGAGCGGTGCCGCAGTGGATACGCTGCTGATGCCCGCCTAATGTACGTCACTGCTCTGGGTGGGTGTGGTGAACCCGTGTTGCCCATCAAGGTCACAGTCATCACTGAGGTGGGTAATGCGAATGAATGGGGATGAAGGGAAGATGCTGACAACCTCTGCCGGCGGCAGCCGGGCCCGCAAACGCTTTGCTTGCATGGCGGCGGGACACTCCTCGGCGACAGCGTTGTTCCGCTCATGCCCCGTGGTGACTGCGGTTGGACAGGCGCTGGGTCGTGTACGGTCAGTGATGGTCGATGTACATAGTCGTCAATTGCGCTACGTCGTGGTCGCTCCCGGTCAGGGAAAGGCTCCAATTGTCATTCCCTGGCGAGCGCTCTATTTTGATTCGACACGACTCCGGCTGGTGTACTACACCTTCACTTAAATACTTTCGGCTGAACCCCTTTGATGTAGTCTTTACGTGGTGCAGGCAAGGTAAATGCGACGATTATTCGCTATCAGATTGCACATGATGAGTGCTGTTCTGCTCGCTGCACTGCCCATGACTTTGCTATGGCCCTATTGGAGACAGGCGCTGCCACAGCACCTCGCCAACCACCTGATATCAGCGATTTACGAGTTTCCTTCCGATGAGATGCCTCGCTGTGAACAATTTGTGCATCACACCGATATGGCGGAGCTGAGCGCGCCAGTAGCCTGCCAAGTCAATTCCGCACAGTTGATGGTCTGAAGTGCTCCGGGTTTGTCCTGCGATCCCTGATGTTCGGCGGGGCCTGATGTTGTATTCTCCGCGCTTTATCTCGCTCACGGTCCTCGTGGCGCCCCCATTCCTATCACATTCATTTACCGTATTACAGGCTGTCAGTACTGTGATCAGTCGCGTCGAATAAGCATGCCCAGCAACAGACCAGCGCCGGCGGCGATTGCAAGGGATTGCAGAGGTTTGTTGCGGACATAGTCAAGGGTCATGTTTTTACCTTGAGAGAGTTGCTTGCCAGCTTGTGTAACCATACCGTACGCCACATATCGCATGGAAGAAAAGCGGGCAAGTATCCGGTCGCGCGCTTCGCGCAACTCTGTTTCCGTCAGTGTTGATGCATGTGACATCAGCGCATCCAGATCACTCTTCAGCCGACTCAAATCCTCCCGTAATCCTGTCGCAGCACTGCTGTGATGGATGGAATGACTGTCCTTGCGTAAGTTCGTTGCTTCACCAAATGTGGCGGTCGTGGCACTAGCACTGGGAATATCTGTTTCCATGACGGTTGGCTCCTTGCTGATCCGGGTGACATGCATGCACAATCCCTGTGCATGAGCTGCCTGTACCGCAAAGCTCATGCCAGTCCTGAGCGGAGTACCATCTCGGGAGGCTTGACAACAGGTAGATACCGCGACAGGAAAAATTGACGTGTAGACGATGAAGCTAGGGAAAAAAATACACGGTTCACGGAAAAGTCTTGTTCGTGCCCATAAATAGGGCGGCGACCGAGGAAGATCATCTGTGCCGGAGGCACGCAGGGCAACGCTGTGTCATACAAACTTCTGATTTTCAGGTGCTTTTTTGAGCTGTATGCCAGTGGTTGGAGGTAGGACACACAGTACGCCATATGGCGTGTCCGATGTTTCCTTGAGGTAACAAAAGCCAAATAGTTTCTTTGATGGAATTTTGATATTCGTCAGAGGTCTTGCATAATAGCAAGTCATAGACACTCAAAGTCATCGCACTCGCTGTCAGACGGCTTTTTTCAACGATTCATGCCGCCATCCAGATGCAGATAATAATGCGACAAACCCGAGAACAGACTCGTCTGGAGAACCGGCGCATCATCCTCGGATGGAGCGTGGGCTGGGTACTCGCGTTCGCGCTGATTCTCGGCACGGCCTTGCTGAAGATACACAGCGATCGCACGGAGCTGCTGCAGCGTGCGAAGCTAGAGGCGGGTGCTCGCGCAGCCCACTATGCAGAGCAGCTCATAAGGGCGGTCTCGCAGATCGATCAGTTGTCGATGTCGATCAAGTATCAGTGGGAGCATAAAAAAAGTAGCATGGATCTCGAAGAACAGTACCGTAAGGGGGTGTATCAGCGATCACTTTACCCGGTGCTGATCAATGCCGAAGGTACTGCCATCCATTCCACCCGACGGCTCTCAAAAGGTAGCCGCATGGACGATCTGGAGTTGTTCAGCCGACATAAGAATGATACTTCTCTGGGTTTGCTGATCTCTCCTCCTGACACAGGAAGGGGCGGGTTCAGTGGCATGCAAGTCATTCGATTTTCGCGCGGCCTGGTAAGCAATGATGGACGTTTCGACGGCGTGGTTCTCATCGCTATCGAACCCAGCTTTTTGGTCAGTGCTCAAGATGAATCCCAGCTGCTGGTAGGCGATTTTATGTCGGTGTACTTCAACGATGGGACGCTGCTTGTCAGTCAGTCAGGTGGAGGCTCGGACGCATCTTTCTACGTCGGCTCGCCTTTGCTGCGTGGATCACAGGGAACGTTAGCTCAGTCAGGAGCGTTGTTTACCGATCACCGCGCGCGGCTGGTCGGTTGGAGGCGCTTGGATGGTTATCCACTGGTCGCCGTGGCTGCGATCAGCGAAGACAATGCGCTGTTGGTCTATCGATCCACGCAATCTACGTACATTGGTATTGCTCTCGCTGTCAGCGCGCTGATCGGGCTGTTCTGTGCCGGGGGCGCGTGGGCTCAACTGCGCGCAAGCGCAAGGCAGCGACACGATGCTCAGGTGCAGGCGACTTTCCGGCTGGCAGTCGATGGCGCGCGCGAGGCGTTCCTGATGATACAGCCCACTTATCACGCTGACGGTCGCATTGATCAGCTGCTGATCGAAGACTGTAACGAGCGCGCAGCCGAGATGTCCGGCTATCCGCGCAACAAGCTGATCGGTAAATGCTGCACTGAGCTGTATCAGGGACTGGCGCACCACAACGTGCTTGATTTTTTCGCGCGCGTGCTCAAAGAAGGATTCGTCGAAGATGAGTACCATGTCGCTCACGGCAGACGACACACGCCAGGATGGTTCCAGCGACGTGCAGTGCACTCGGGTCTCGGGGTGGCGATGACTATCCGCGATGTCTCGGAAGCAAAGCAGCAAGCCGAGACGCTGGCGACCATGGCGCGCACTGACTCATTGACGGGTCTGCCGAATCGCCACTGGCTGAATGATTACCTACCGGGTGCCATTGCGCGTGCTCGAGCGGGGGGGCACAAGCTGGCGCTGTATTACATCGACATCGATAACTTCAAGGACATCAATGACTCGCTGGGTCACAAGAGTGGTGATGAGGTATTGTGCGCGATCGGCAAAGGACTGAGCGTCGCCGTTCGCGAAGGTGATCATCTTGCCAGGATTGGTGGTGACGAATTCCTGGCAGTGATCGAGGATCTTTCCGATTACGATGCTGCGCGCCGTATCGCTTCCAAGTTGATTGAAGCGATGAATCTGGAAGACACAGTCATGCCTTGGCGCGGTTTCATTCCCAAGGCATCGGTGGGTGTGAGCGTATTCCCGGATGATGGTCAGGATATGGACACTCTGCTGCAATCCGCAGATATTGCGATGTATCAGGCCAAGTCGGAAGGTAAGTCCCGGTTCTGCTTCTACAATGAAGAATTCGCGCAACAGGTGCGTGACCGCATCTCTACCGAGCGCGCACTGGAGCTGGCAATTACCAATGACGAATTTGTCATTTATTACCAGCCGCGCGCCGATTCACGAAGCGGCCTGTTGTCGAGTATGGAGGCACTGGTCCGCTGGCGCCATCCGCAGCGCGGCCTGGTGGCGCCGGTAGAGTTCATTCATGTTGCCGAGCAGTCGAGACTGATCGTCCCCTTGGGCGATCTGGTGATTCGCAAAGTCTGCGAGCAGCTCGTGCAATGGCGTGAAGCAGGTCTGACACTGCGGCCAGTATCGGTGAATGTCTCTGCGCTGCAGCTGCAAGGTGACGGGCTGCGGCTGGCGTTGGCTGCTAATCTCGGCCGTTTTTCGTTACCTTCCTCGCTGATTGCTATCGAGCTCACCGAATCCAGCATGCTGGAGGAGGGTGGCAATGGCTTTGAAGAACTCAGACGGTTGCGCGAGATGGGTGTCGAGCTGCAGATCGATGATTTTGGCACGGGCTATTCGTCATTGTCTAAGCTGCAAAGTCTGGACATTGATGTCGTCAAGATCGATCAGTCTTTCGTATACAAGCTGGCGACCGACCATCAGAGCCGCGCGTTGTGCGAGGCAGTCGTATCGATCGGGCGCAGCCTGGATATTGATGTGGTAGCCGAGGGCGTGGAGACAGCCGAGCAGCTGCAACTACTGCAGCAAATGGGCTGCGACGAGATTCAGGGCTATCTGATATCCCGTCCGCTGCCAGCGGATCAGATACCGGCGCTCATGGACAAAAAATTTTTCTGAGCCGTCAGCGCTGATCAAATAGGGCAGCCATACGCTTTGCATCGGGGCGGTGTATCACCGCTTTCTCGGTGATGAGCGCAGTTACCAGCTCAGCCGGTGTCACATCGAATGAAGGATTGCGCACCGCGACGCCTTGCGCGGCCCACTGACAATCCCGATACCCAGTGACTTCTTCTCGCGCTCTTTCTTCGATAGGGATCAAATCGCCGCTCGCCAATGTCAGATCAATCGTCGACAGCGGGCAGGCCACATAAAAAGGAATCTGATGACGATGCGCGAGCACAGCAACCATATAGGTACCGATCTTGTTTGCCACATCGCCATTCGCGGCGACGCGATCCGTTCCCACGACCACCGCATCGATTTCACCGCGCGCCATCATATGGCCCGCCATGTTATCGGTGATCAGGGTGACTGGGATATTCTCTTGCACCATCTCCCACGCAGTCAGGCGCGCTCCTTGCAGGAAAGGACGGGTCTCATCAGCGATTACGCTGATTTTCTTGCCAGCTGAAACTGCCGATCGGATCACTCCGAGTGCCGTACCATGCCCTGCGGTAGCCAGTGCGCCGGCATTGCAATGCGTGAGTACGCGCGCACCATCAGGCAGCAGCGCAGCACCCTGTTCGCCGATTGTGAGGTTGATGCGAATGTCTTCTTCATGAATCACTTTTGCTTCTGCGAGCAGCGTAGCGGCCAGCGCAGTCCGGGCGAGTGTCGCATGCTGGTTCCAACAGGTACGCATGCGGTTCAGTGCCCAGAACAGATTGACAGCGGTCGGTCGGCTGGCGGCCAGCTTGGCGAAGCCTTGTTCCAGCGAGGCGGGAAAATCTTGATCACTGCCGGTATTGCATAGCCGTATTGCCTCCAGTGCCACGCCATACGCCGCCGCAACGCCGATCGCCGGCGCACCGCGCACCACCATGCTGCGGATACCCTCGGCAACTGTCTCGGCAGAGTCATAGTCCAGATACTCGAAAACCGCTGGCAGACGAGTCTGGTCGATCATCTGCAAATAGCCGCCTTGCGGTGCATCGCGCCAGCGCACTGCCTGTACTGGTTCGCGCACGTCAGTCTCCCTCGAATTCGCACAGAGCGAAAACTGGCAAGCCTTCATTCTCGAGACGACGGCGACCGCCGATGTCTGGCAAATCAACAAGGAACGCGCACTCGACGACTTTGCCGCCCATTTTCTGGACCAGCGTTGCCGCTGCTTGCGCGGTACCGCCAGTAGCGAGAAGGTCGTCAACGATCAGGATACGCTCACCCGCTTCGATCGCGCCGTGATGAATCTCGATCCGGTCGGTGCCGTACTCCAGTTCGTAATCATGTCCCATCGACTCACCGGGCAGCTTGCCTTGTTTGCGGATGGGCACGAAGCCCAGTTTCAGTGCATAGGCGAGCGGTGCGGCAAACATGAAGCCGCGCGACTCGATACCAACGATTTTGGAAATAGTCTGTCCGCGATAGCGTTGCACTAGTGCTTCAATGGCGGCATGAAAGCCGGGGCCATCTTTCAGCAGGGTAGTTATATCCCTGAACTGAATACCTGGTTTCGGATAATCGGGAATGGTACGGATCAGCGAGGTGAAGTCCATGGTGATATTCATTGATGTAGTTATTGATGTGTCTGATTGGCGTTCCGGCCATAGCTGCGGAAACGGTCGATAACGGCTAGCATTTCCTCAGATGAGAGCAGCACGGGCTGGCCTGTCTGGCGCGCAAGCAGATATTGCTGGCACAGTGATTCGATTTCTGTCGCCACGGCCATGGCTTCATCCAGATCGCGCCCTGCAGCAATCAGTCCATGATTTGCCAGCAGACAGGCCTTGCGATCTTTCATTGCATTCACTGCATGGGCTGACAATGCCTCGGTACCGAACAAGGCATACGGCGCGCAGCGGACGGAATCGCCACCGGCAATCGCAATCATGTAATGAAATGCCGGCAGATCTTCTCGCAGGCAGGCGAGTGCCGTCGCATGCGGCGAGTGGGTATGAACGATCGCGTTCAGCTCTGGGCGGTTTTTGAGCAGGTCGAGATGAAAATGCCACTCGCTAGACGGTTTACCTTCACCAATGATCTCGCCCTTGAAACCCATCGCGACAATACTTTCGGACCGCAGCTGCGGCACCGGTACACCCGATGGCGTGATCAGAAAATGATCACCTTCGCGGCAGCTGACATTACCCGAGGTACCCCGGTTCAGACCCGAGCGCTCCATCTGATGGCACGCTTCAATGATGCGCTGTCTTAGCGTAATCGAACCTGCGCTCATCGCTTCAGCACTCTGCCAGCAACCGCCGAGAGCTTGTCGATCATGGCCGGATCACGTGCCTCAGGTGCAGTAATCAGCGCATGCTCCAGCGCCTGCTTGCAGGAGCAACTCGCAGAATGACCATCATTCTTCACGCGCGGTACCACGCGTTTCACCAGATCCCGGCCCTTGTCGGCATTACCGACCAGCACGCGGATCACTTGTTCAACGCTGACATGCTCATGATCGGGATGCCAGCAATCAAAGTCTGTCACCATCGCGACGGTCGCGTAACAGATCTCGGCTTCGCGCGCGAGCTTGGCCTCGGGCATGTTCGTCATGCCGATCACATGGCAGCCCCATTGCCGGTAAAGCATCGACTCTGCCTGACTTGAAAACTGCGGACCCTCCATCGCAAGATAGCTACCGCCGCGAACGGCCGTGACGCCGGCCTCGTTCGCTGCCTGCTGCAAGTGATCACCGAGACGCGAACAGACCGGATGCGCCATCGATACATGCGCGACCAAGCCCTTGCCGAAAAAGGATTTGTCTCGGGCGAAGGTGTGGTCAATAAACTGATCGACAATGACGAAGGTGCTTGGTGGAAGGTCTTCCCTCAGTGAGCCAACGGCCGACAGCGAAATGATGTCCGTGACCCCGAGGCGCTTCATCGCGTCAATGTTGGCGCGATAATTCACATCGCTGGGTGAGAGCTTGTGCCCCCGGCCGTGACGTGGCAGGAAAGCCATCGCCTGCCCGGCGAGCACGCCGGTCAGTATCGCGTCAGAGGGTTCGCCGAACGGGGAGCTAATGTTCACCCATTCCGGGTTTTCCAGTCCGTCGATATCGTAAATGCCGCTGCCACCTATGATGCCGAGGCGTGCGGGTTGGTTTGCAGGAAGCATGAGACGTGTCCTTGCTTGAGGCCAGCCTAGACTCTACCAAACTTCCCTGGGAGTAAAGTGCCGGAAGAATGGTCGGACGCACTGGCAGCGCCGCATTCACCGCGGAAAAAAACAGCCCGGCACTGGGCCGGGCTGTTTGTTTGAAATCGGTGGGGTGGCCGATGGGACTCGAACCCACGACGACAGGAATCACAATCCTGGACTCTACCAACTGAGCTACGGCCACCGCTGAGAAAGCTTTGTTGCCGGCTAGCGCCGAAACAAGCCCACTATTATACAAAACTTCCTTTCTAGGGGCACGCTTTGCGCGTGGCTACCGGGTTTAGCCGGGATTCAAGCGTTGTCGAGCGTGATAGCGACTTCCTCAGCGCTGACCTCCAGTCCCAGCAGCAGCCGGAAAGCCGAAGACAGTGAGGTACGGCTTCCCGTCGTGTAGGCCGACAGCAGCCCGGAGGGTGCGCCAGCGCGCAGCAAGCCATGCTGAGATAGCAGCCGCTGCAACTGCCGTGCGACCGGCTCGCCCGTATCCACCAGGGTTACGCTGCGTCCGGCATCGGCCGCTATTTTTGCGATCAGCGATTGAACGAAGGGGTAATGAGTGCAGCCCAGCACCAGCGTGTCGGCCTGCTGCCTCAAGAGTGGCGCGACGTAGCTTTCCACCAGCATCGCCGTCTCGCGTGAATTCAGCTCACCTTTTTCAATCTGATCGGCCAGACCATTGCAAGCTTGCGATAGAAATTGGGTACCGGTGGATTCGGCTGTTTGTTGCTGCAATTTCTGGAATTTGTCGCTAGCCAGCGTGGCATGAGTAGCCAGTACACCGACCGTGCCGGTTTTTGTGAGTGACGCAGCGGGCTTGAGCCCAGGCTCTACGCCAACGACATGCAGGCCAGGGTAAGTGGCGCGCAGCGCCGCAATAGCCGCTGCGGTCGCAGTATTGCAAGCGACAACAATCGCCTTGACGTTGAAGCTTAGTAAGAACGCTGCAATCGCCAGAACGCGCTCGACGATCACGGTCTCGGGTTTTTCTCCGTAAGGGGAAAAACCGGAATCAGCGAAGTAAAGTAATCGCTCGGCGGGCAAAAGTGCGCGTACATGCCGCAGCACCGATAGCCCGCCGATACCCGAATCGAAAACACCGATCGGCGCATCCGTGGAGAAGGTGATCGTACGCTCAGCCAAGTCTGACCGGGATCTTGCCGATGGTGGCGGCAATCCGCTCCTGCCATTCTTTCGGGCCGGTGTTGTGCACCGACGTGCCTTGCGCATCGACAGCGACTGTCACCGGCATATCAACCACGTCGAATTCATAGATCGCTTCCATGCCTAGATCTTCAAAGCCGACGACCTTCGCGCCTTTAATCGCTTTCGACACCAGATATGCTGCACCACCGACCGCCATCAGGTATGCCGACTGGTGCTTCTTGATCGCATCGATCGCAACTGGACCGCGCTCGGCTTTGCCGACCATCGCAATCAGTCCAGTTTTCTCAAGCATCATGTCAGTGAATTTGTCCATGCGGGTCGCTGTGGTGGGACCGGCGGGGCCAACGACTTCCTCGCGCACCGGATCGACTGGGCCGACGTAATAAATCACGCGATTCTTGAAATCCACCGGCAGCTTCTCGCCTTTGGCCAGCATATCCTGAATGCGCTTGTGCGCGGCATCGCGTCCTGTGAGCATCTTGCCGTTCAACAGCAGAGTCTGGCCCGGCTTCCATGATGCGACGTCAGCTGCAGTCAATGTGTTCAGATCGATGCGCTTGGATTTTTCGGTATCGGGTGTCCAGTGCACTTCCGGCCATTCTGATAGCGACGGTGGCTCGATATAGGCCGGGCCGGAACCATCCAGTACGAAGTGCGCATGACGGGTTGCCGCGCAATTAGGAATCATGGCCACAGGCTTGGATGCGGCGTGGGTGGGGTGCATGTGGATTTTTACATCGAGCACGGTCGTCAGCCCACCCAGACCTTGCGCGCCAATGCCCAGTGCGTTCACTTTTTCATACAGTTCGATACGTAACTCTTCGGTCTTGTTCTGCGGGCCACGCAATAGCAGATCGCTCATGTCGATGTCATCCATCAGCGATTGCTTGGCCATCAGCATCGCATGTTCGGCGGTGCCACCGATGCCGATGCCCAGCATGCCGGGCGGGCACCAGCCCGCACCCATGGTCGGCACGGTTTTCAGTACCCAGTCGACCAATGAATCTGAAGGATTCAGCATCACGAATTTGGTTTTGTTTTCCGAGCCGCCCCCCTTGGCTGCGACCTGTACATCCACCGTCTTGCCCGGGACGAGCTCCATGTGCACGACGGCGGGCGTATTGTCTTTGGTGTTCTTGCGCTCGAATTGCGGATCAGCGACCACCGAGGCCCGCAACTTGTTGTCAGGGTTGTTGTAGCCCCGGCGCACGCCTTCGTTGATCGCGTCAGTAATCGAGCCAGTGAAACCCTCGAAGCGAACGTCCATGCCAATTTTGAGGAACACATTCACGATGCCCGTGTCCTGGCAGATAGGGCGCTTGCCTTCGGCGCACATGCGTGAATTGGTCAGGATCTGAGCGATCGCGTCTTTTGCCGCCGGGCTCTGCTCACGCTCATAGGCGCGTGCCAAATGGCGGATGTAATCGACCGGGTGGTAATAACTGATGAATTGCAAGGCCGCAGCAACGGATTCGATCAGGTCTTCTTGCTTGATGGTTGTCATGATTATGCAAGGATGAGTCAGTGAAAGTCTTGCGCCGCTTTGCCTTGCCCGGCCAGCGGAACATGCTGCCTGACATACGAAATTGGCAAGGACTGTACTAGCGATTGATCAAGAATTCTGCCCCTCGAGGGCAGCGGCAGCCGGCGGCGCCTGCGAAAAATGACGCAAACCAGAATTTTACACCCGGAGTTTCGCTGTGCCGCAGCAATACCCGTGGACCAACACAAGTTGCTCACAAGCGCTGCCAGTCTAGGCAGCGCTGCTTACCGAGCACCGCGAACTTTTCTGGCTAGCCAAACGATACCAAGTCATTGATTTTGCTGAACCCGCGCACCGCATCGCATGGCTGGCTCGCCATAAAACAGGTACTCGCGAGCATCTCCCTTGTTAAAAAAAGCAAAGATAGGTATACCGATCAGTCGCTAAGCTGACTGAAACCCGGGGTTTTATGTAAGCGCCTAGTAAGCGAGCGGTCTTATCTTCGATGAAAACTATTACCAGGCTGGAGACATCATGTCGGAAATTGAGTCCCTCATGCATGAGGCTAGGGTGTTCACTCCCCCCGCAGACTTTGTAAAGAACGCCGCTGTCTCTGGCATGGATGCGTACCATGCACTTTGCGCCGAGGCTGAGAAAGATTACGAAGGTTTCTGGGGCCGGCTCGCGCGAGAGAATCTTGAATGGCATAAGCCATTCACTCAGGTGTTGGACGAGTCCAATGCGCCTTTCTATCAGTGGTACGGTGATGGTCAGCTGAATGTCTCGTACAACTGCCTCGATCGCAATCTAAAAAACGGCAACTCTGACAAGACAGCGATCATCTTTGAAGCTGACGATGGCAAAGTCACTCAACTCAGCTACAAAGAACTGCACGCGAATGTCTGCAAGCTCGCCAATGGTCTGAAATCCATCGGCATCAAAAAAGGTGACCGAGTCATCATCTACATGCCGATGTCTGTCGAAGGCGTGGCAGCGATGCAGGCCTGTGCGCGTATCGGTGCCACCCACTCGGTAGTGTTTGGCGGTTTTTCTGCGAAGTCACTGCAAGAGCGCATCATCGATGCTGGCGCCGTAGCAGTGATCACTGCAGACGAGCAGGTACGCGGTGGTAAGCAATTGCCTTTGAAATCCATCGTCGATGAAGCGATCGGCATGGGTGGCTGTGACGCGATCAAAAATGTCGTTGTTTACCAGCGTACCAAGGGCAGCATCAACGTCGTCGCTGGTCGTGACCTGTGGCTGCATGAGCTGATGGACAAACAGTCCGACCAGTGCGAGCCCGAGTGGGTGGGTGCCGAGCATCCGTTGTTCATTCTGTACACCTCGGGTTCGACCGGCAAGCCGAAAGGCGTCCAGCATTCCTCAGGCGGCTATTTGCTGTGGGCTCTGCTGACGATGAAGTGGACTTTCGATATCAAGCCCAACGATATCTTCTGGTGTACCGCCGATATCGGCTGGGTCACAGGTCACAGCTATATCGCTTATGGTCCTCTGGCCGTGGGTGCGACACAGATTGTGTTCGAGGGTGTGCCCACCTACCCGAACGCTGGCCGTTTCTGGGAAATGATCGCGCGCCACAAAGCAACCATTTTCTACACTGCACCTACAGCTATCCGGTCGCTGATCAAATTCTCTGATGCCGATGCAAAGGTACATCCCAAGCAGTTTGATCTGAAGTCACTCCGTTTGCTGGGTTCCGTCGGCGAGCCGATCAATCCCGAGGCGTGGATGTGGTACTACCAAAACGTCGGCAATAGCCATTGCCCCATCGTCGACACTTTCTGGCAGACCGAAACCGGCGGCCACATGATTTCGCCGCTACCGGGCGCGACACCGATGGTGCCGGGTTCGTGCACGTTGCCGCTACCGGGCATCATGGCAGCGATCGTCGATGAAGCCGGTAATGACATGCCGAATGGCCATGGCGGTATCCTCGTGGTGAAGCGCCCTTGGCCTTCGATGATCCGTACTATCTGGAATGACCCCGAGCGCTTCAAGACCAGTTATTTCCCCGCTGAGCTGGGTGGCAAGCTGTATCTCGCTGGCGATGGCGCTATTCGTGATGCAAACACCGCCAACTTCACCATCACCGGCCGTATCGATGATGTGCTGAACGTATCTGGACACCGCATGGGCACGATGGAAATTGAATCTGCACTCGTGGCGAACCCACTGGTGGCGGAAGCCGCTGTCGTCGGCAAGCCCGACGCAACAACTGGCGAATCGATCTGCGCTTTCGTCGTGCTCAAAGGTGCGCGTCCTACCGGCGAACAGGCGGCTGCGATTGCTAAAGAGTTGCGCGACTGGGTTGGCAAAGAGATCGGTCCCATCGCCAAGCCCAAAGAAATTCGCTTTGGCGACAATCTGCCCAAGACCCGCTCGGGCAAGATCATGCGCCGCCTGCTCCGCGTGTTGGCCAAGGGCGAAGAGATAACGCAAGACGTATCAACGCTGGAGAACCCGGCGATTCTGGAGCAGTTGAAGCACGCGAGCTGAACTTGAAGCAGCCCACAAGGCTGCAGAGGGTGCCAATGGCAAGAGCAGCACAGGTTTGTGGGGGAAGGTCGTAGGGCTAACTCCGATGGCCCTATTACCGGATTGCCGCTTCGTCTTCGGGCGAAGCGGCTTTTTTCTTGTTCGTCGTATCCACGGGACTGAGCGAAGGGAAGTTTTGCTATAATCGCGGGCTTCGTCGACGTGCCAACCCGCCACGGCGAACCCCGGAGAGATGGATGAGTGGTTTAAGTCGCACGCCTGGAAAGCGTGTATAGGTTCATAGCCTATCGGGGGTTCGAATCCCCCTCTCTCCGCCAGTCGTCTTTTATCGTAAAAAAATTATAATAATCATACACTTACGATAAACATCAATCACGCTGTCACC
>JBEGNF010000014.1:0-40651 GCA_041182625.1 Pseudomonadota bacterium
GGGAAATCCATGTCCCGGCGGCGCTCGATCAGCTGCTTCAGCGACTCGGTCAGTGTGGAGGGATCGCAGCGACGTACGAGGTTCTCAGCGAGCACGCGCGAGGTGTAGGGCAGTTTGTCGTAGGCGCCGGGCTGGATGGCATCGACGGCAGCTTTGGCGTCGAAATAATCGAGCTGGGTTCCTGGGAGAGATTTACGGTGGGCGGTGTTCATGATTGGGTGAGGTGGGGTTCTGTCAGAGGTTTTCAGACACGTAGCGCCGGGCGATGGAAGACACTGGACCCCGGCCTGCGCCGGGGTGACGAATTACTGGCTAACGACTTCAATGCTGTCATCCCGGCGCAAACCGGGACCCAGTGACTTTTCGCAATTCAACGAATTACTTCCGCTTTGAAATCGGCACAAACTTCAGATTCTCCGGCCCAACGTAGTTCGCGCTCGGACGGATGATCTTGTTATCGATACGCTGCTCGATGATGTGTGCCGACCAGCCAGATGTACGCGAGATGACGAACAGCGGCGTGAACATCGCGGTTGGTACGCCCATCATGTGATACGAGACAGCCGAGAACCAGTCGAGGTTCGGGAACATTTTCTTCACATCCCACATCACGCTTTCCAGGCGCTCGGCAATATCGAACATTTTTGTCGAACCGGCTTGCTTGGACAAATTGCGCGCGACTTCCTTGATGACCTTGTTGCGCGGATCGGAGATGGTATACACCGGGTGACCAAAGCCGATAATGACTTCCTTGTTCTCGACGCGACGACGGATATCGGCCTCGGCCTCATCCGGATTGTCATAGCGCTTCTGAATTTCGAAGGCCACTTCATTTGCGCCGCCATGTTTGGGGCCACGCAGCGCGCCGATGGCACCCGTGATCGCAGAGAACATATCCGAACCCGTACCCGCGATCACGCGACCAGCGAAGGTGGAGGCATTGAACTCATGCTCAGCGTACAGGATCAGCGAGATATGCATCGCCTTGACCCACAGATCGGATGGCTCATGCCCATGCAGCAGGTGCAGGAAGTGGCCGCCAATGGAATCATCATCGGTCTCGACTTCGATACGCTTGCCATTGTGGCTGTAGTGATACCAGTACAGCAGCATGGAGCCCAGCGAGGCCATCAGGCGGTCGGCGATATCGCGCGCGCCGGGGACATTGTGATCATCCTTTTCGGGCAGTACGCAACCCAGCGCGGACACGCCGGAGCGCATGACATCCATCGGATGCGACGAAGCAGGCAGCCACTCGAGCACGGCCTTCACATTCGCGGGCAAACCACGCAATGCTTTGAGTTTTTGCTTGTAAGCGGCCAACTCCGCAGTGGTCGGCAACTTGCCATGCACCAGCAGGTGCGCGATCTCTTCGAATTCGCAGGTATCGGCGACATCGAGAATGTCATAGCCGCGGTAGTGCAAATCATTACCGGTCTTGCCGACTGTGCACAGCGCGGTGTTGCCAGCGGTGACGCCGGACAGCGCGACGGATTTTTTAGGTTTGAAGCCAGAGGCCTGTTGCTCGCTCATGATGATTTCTCCGGGGTTTACTTGGTTTTTTGCTGTGCGAAAAGTGCGTCGAGCTTTTGCTCGAAATCGTGATAGCCGATGCGGTCATATAGCTCCATGCGAGTCTGCATGGTATCGACGACATGCTTTTGCGTGCCATCGCGGCGGACTGCGAGGTAAACATTTTCTGCCGCCTTGTTCATCGCGCGGAAGGCCGACAGCGGATACAGCACGAGGCCGACATCCGCGCCGCGCAATTCTTCCACGGTGTACAGCGGCGTTGCGCCAAACTCGGTAATGTTGGCCAGGACCGGCACCTTCACGGCTGCGGCGAATTGTTTGTACATCGCCAGCTCGGTGATCGCTTCGGGGAAGATCATGTCCGCACCCGCCTCCACGCAAGCGACAGCGCGCTCAATGGCGGCGTCCAATCCTTCGACGGCCAGCGCATCAGTACGCGCCATGATCACGAACTGGTCATCCGTGCGCGCATCGACCGCTGCTTTCACACGGTCCACCATCTCCTGCTTGGAAACGATTTCTTTGTTCGGACGATGACCGCAACGCTTCGCACCGACCTGATCTTCGATATGGAGTGCGGCGGCACCGAATTTGATCATCGATTTCACGGTGCGAGCGACATTGAATGCCGACGAACCAAAACCGGTATCGACATCGACCAGCAGCGGCAGATCGCAGACATCGGTGATGCGACGTACATCGGTCAGCACATCATCGAGGTTGGAGATGCCGAGATCGGGCAGGCCGAGCGAGCCAGCGGCCACGCCACCGCCCGACAGGTAGATCGCGCGGAAACCCGCGCGTTTGGCCAGCAGCGCGTGATTGGCATTAATCGCGCCGATTACCTGCAGCGGCGATTCTTCCTTCATCGCCAACCGGAACTTGGCGCCGGGTGTGAGCTTGGTCATGGAAATCCTGTAGGTTGAACAAATCGATAAAGTGTCCCGCACCGTTTTGCAATCGGCATGCCATCTCGGGGCGAACAAGGTAGTCCACAGGCCGGCCCGCAAAACCTGCGAGGAAACAGGGGCTTGCCGACCCTGCTAAAAATTCAGGCAAAAAGTCTTGTTGCACAGATGTTTCATTTTGTGTTTCAATGTTTCATTGTGATGAAACATTGGAATATCACTGATGGTCCGCCCACCCCCGCAAGCTCGCGATACTCAGGTCAAACCGGTGTTCTGGACGGTCTCGATGTCGCGCCTGTTCGACCTGTTTCGCGATATCACGGTCGAGTTCGACGATCGTGCAACCATCGAGCTGATACCGCTCGGGTTCGAAGAAGCGGTGGCTCATATCCGGGAAAAACTTCAGACCGAACGCTGCGATGCAGTGATATCGGCTGGTTCCAACGCCGCCTATCTGAAGAGCCGGCTATCGATTCCTGTCATCACCGCCAAAGCGAGCGGGTTCGATGTGATGCAGGCGCTGGCGCGCGCGCGCAAGATCACGCCAGACGTTGGACTGATCAACTATCAGGAACCGCTACGCGAGCTGGAGGAGTTCCAGCAGACCTTCGGGCTGACGATCATGCAACGCACCTATGTGACGGTGGAAGATGCGCGCGCGCAGGTGAACGAGATGAAGGCCTCAGGCATCCAGGCGATTGTGGGCGCTGGTCTGATTACCGACCTTGCGGAAGAAGCCGGAATGGCCGGGGTATTCGTCTACTCTGCTGCGTCGATACGGCAGGCATTCGAAGACGCACTCGATCTCACACGCGCGACCCAGCTGGAAACCCCGCGCGGCAGACATTATCCGGTAGCCGACAAGCTGCGCGCGAAACATGGCATCGGCGAGCTGCGCGGTGATTCTGACACCATGCAGTCTCTGCGGCAGACGATCATGCTGTACGCGAAGTCCCCTGCTCCCGTACTGATCGAAGGCGAAACAGGCACAGGCAAGGAGCTGGTCGCACACGCTATCCATACCGAAAGTCAGCGCAAAGGTCCTGGCGTGCACCCCTTCGTCGCGATCAACTGCGGCGCGATCGCGGAATCGCTGCTGGAATCCGAGCTGTTTGGCTATGAAGAAGGTGCATTCACCGGCTCGCGCCGCGGTGGTCATGCGGGCGTGTTCGAGGCAGCGCACCGTGGCACACTGTTCCTTGACGAGATCGGCGAGATGCCGCTGCCGTTGCAGACGCGGCTGCTGCGCGTGCTCGAAGAAAAAGAGGTCGTTCGTGTCGGCGGCACCCGGCCCATACCCGTCGATGTGCGCATCGTCAGCGCGACCCATTGCCGTCTTGAGGAGCGTGTCGCGCAGGGCGAGTTTCGCGCGGATCTTTTCTACCGGCTAGGTGTGCTTCGGATGAGTATTGCGCCGCTGCGCGAGCGCGCTAGCGACATCGTGCCGCTGGCGGAATGGTGGCTGAAAAACTCTCTGGCTGAGCTGGGCGCGCGACCCGGCGCGAACCTTCATGCAGAGTTGCAGACTTGCAGTTCGCTCCTGCAGAGCTGGCACTGGCCCGGCAATGTCCGCGAGCTGCGGAATCTGATGCAGCGGGTGGCACTGTTTCTCGCCGTCGAGCCGCTGCAGGCACTGACGCCTTTGCTGCTATCTCAGCTGGCCCCGGAACTATCGAGCCCCTCGGCGACTGCGACCAGCGCGCCACTCCCGGTCGGATCAGTCGATCTGCATACCGTGCTGCGCAGGTTCAAGGGTAACCGCGCGGAAGCCGCGGCTTATCTGGGCATCAGCCGAACGACGCTGTGGCGGAAACTGAAATCGGATCCGTGAGTCCCCTGCCCTAAAGATTTCTTCTGTCAAGACGATTCAGCCTCCGAGGAAGTCTGTCTGTACCCGTCGTGGGAGTGACTGAGATGGAAGAAAAACAGTTTCAGGAAAAATTCGAGGAAGCGTTCGTGTTACCCGCGGCAGGCAAGCGCGATGGCGAACATCAATGGATACCGGGATCGGATGTGCAGTCGCTATGGCGACGCCATGGCTGGACTCCGCCCAGCGAGAAAAGACGCGCGATCAACAAGCCCGCTGAGCTCATCAAGCATCCGCCACTGCGGATTGTGCGCGGCTGAGGTTAGTCGTCCTTGCCGCCCTCGATACCCAATTCTTGAATCTTTCGGGTGATCGTGTTGCGGCCGATACCGAGCCGAATCGCAGCATCGTTCTTGCGCCCGTGCGTATGCTTCAGGGCGGTCTTGATCAGTGCCGACTCGAACTGACGGCCCAACGCATCCATCACTTCCGGTTTGCCCGCAGAGAGCATTTGCGCGGCCTCGGCCTCAAGCATCGTGATCCACTTGCCCGACTCTGAAGTGACGGAGGTCGCTCCGGCCACCACCGACCCATTCAGCCATCCCGCCGCCTCGGATGAACCATTGATCGCTGGCGGCTGCGCGACGGTGGGAGAAGGATACGTCGCGGTCACTGCCTCGTACCCGTCCGCGCTGAGTTCTGCTGGAAGGTCCTTGATCTCAACAGTCTGGCCAGGCGCCATGACGGTGATCCAATTGCACAGATTTTCGAGCTGGCGGACATTACCCGGCAGATCCAGCGACGATAAAAAATTCATCGCCTGATCCGACAATCGCTTGGCTTCAACGCCGAGCTGCCTTGCACTTTGCGCGAGGAAATAGCGCACCAGTATGGGAATGTCTTCCCGACGCTCGCGCAACGACGGTAACCTCAACCGGATCACATTGAGGCGGTGATACAAGTCCTCGCGGAACAAGCCGTCGCGTACGCGCTGCTCAAGATTCTGGTGGGTCGCCGCGATCACGCGCACATTGGCTTTGAGCGGCTGGTGGCCGCCCACGCGATAAAAATGCCCATCCGAGAGCACGCGCAACAATCGCGTCTGCAAGTCGAATGGCATATCCCCGATCTCGTCGAGGAACAGCGTGCCGCCCTCAGCCTGCTCGAAGCGTCCGCGCCGCGTTGCTTGCGCGCCGGTGAATGCGCCGCGCTCATGGCCAAACAGCTCTGACTCCAGCAGGTCTTTCGGAATGGCGGCGGTATTGAGCGCAATGAAGGGCTGCGATGACCGTGGACTGTGCTTGTGTAAAGCGCGCGCGACGAGTTCTTTGCCGGTACCCGATTCACCGGTAATCAGCACGGTGACATTCGACTGTGAAAGCCGGCCGATGGCGCGGAACACATCCTGCATCGCTGCGGCCTGGCCGAGTATCTCGGGATTCTCGACGGCAGTCTGCTCGTCACCGGATTCGCGAAGGCTTTCTTCCAGCGCGCGGCGTATCAGTTCGACCGCCTTGTCGAGATCGAAAGGCTTGGCGAGATATTCGAATGCGCCGCCCTGAAACGCAGCAACCGCCGAATCGAGATCGGAAAACGCCGTCATCACGATCACCGGCAGGCCGGGGTAGCGCGCCTTGACGATCTGCAGCAGCTCCAGACCCGATTCGCCGGGCATGCGTATGTCAGAGACCAGCACTTGCGGGATGCCAGAATCCAGCGCTGCTACGGCATCACGCACATTGGAGAAACTTCGCGTTGCGAGGTTCTCCCGCGCCAGGGCTTTTTCCAGCACCCAGCGTATCGATTCATCGTCGTCAACTATCCAGATCGGTTTCATGTAGGTTGCTCAGGGTCCTGCTCTTCATGACAGGCACCACGATGGTGCCCCGCGCGCTCCCGTTCAGTCTGCACTGAGCCAGCGCGCACCATGCGCACTGAATCAGGGCAAGCCAATCAGGATACGAAAGTCCGTGCAACCAGGGCGGCTGTCACACTCGATGACGCCACTGTGCTGCTGAATGAAGGTCTGGGCCAATGTCAGACCCAATCCACTCCCCCCCTCCCTGCCAGACACCAGAGGATAGAAGATTCTGTCCTTCAGCTCAGCCGGGATACCTGGGCCGTTATCTATGATATGCAAGTCTAGTGCCAGCCGATAACGTACCTTGGCGAGCGTGATTGAACGGGCGATACGGCTACGGAATATCAATTCGGCATCGCCCGCCCCCATTCGGGAAGCCAGCGCCTGCGCGGCATTGTGCGCAATGTTCAGCACCGCTTGTATCAGCTGCTCTTTGTCGCCCCGGAACTCGGGCAGCGACAAATCATAGTCGCGGCGAATGGTCAGCCCCTGCGGGAACTCGGCCATGATCAGGCTACGCACGCGCTCGAACACTTCGTGAATATTCACATCGCCGACAATCTGCGGACGACGGTGGGGTGCCAGCAGCCGGTCGACCAGGGTCTGCAACCGGTCGGATTCCTTGATGATGACCTGAGTGTACTCGGTGAGCTCTTTCAGGTCAGCGCGCAGCTCCATCTCCAGCAGCTGGGCCGCACCTCGAATGCCGCCCAGTGGATTTTTAATCTCATGCGCAAGGTTGCGGATCAGCTCCTTGGTCGCCTGTGTCTGGTCCAGCAAGCGCTCTTCGCGATCCAGCTTGAGCTGCTGCACGTTTTCGCGCAACTCGAGCAGCACGGGATTATTCGGATCGTCCAGTACCGTGACGATCACATTCACCTGGAGTGGCGACTTGCCCGCCCGCTCGAGCAGCAGGTCCTCGCGCTTCTGGTCAAACTGATGCTGTCGCGCCTGATCGAGTATCGCGGTCAGCTTGTTGCCATTGATGAACAGGTCGGGCAGGCGCTGCTGGTTCAGCACCTTGAATGAGCTTTCGAGCAGGCTCTCAGCGGCGGCATTGGCGTAGGCGATGCGAGCCTGACGGTCCAGCACTAGGACAGCGGAGGCCAGCAGGTCCAGCCCACCGAGCGAGGTCGAGAGTATGTCCACGATGATCCTGAAGCTTCAGAAACACAAAGGGCCGCTGCGCGGCCCGGGGTAAACCAGCGGATGCAAGCCTACGAGACATCTATTTTAATTGACTGATCTCGCGGCGCAGCGCCTCGATGTTTTTCTCGGTGCGCATCATCTCTTCTTTCATCATTGCGACGCGTTCCTGATACTTCGCATAGTTCCGTTCGCTGCCGAGCCGCTCGGGCGCGCCATTCTGGAACTCGCGTCTGAGTTCGGAGAGCTTGCTCTCTTCAGTGCGGATCTCTTCCAGCAGGATTTGCATCCTGTCTTGGTCGCGCCGCTTCTGAATCTGGCTCTCGATGCGAGGGAAAGACGGATCGATCGATGCCTTGGCCTGCGGCGGCGGAGAGGGAGGCGACGGAATCGTGGAGATGGCTTCGAGGTCGAGCTTGCGGCATCCGCGTGTGTCCCCCGTGTTGCGATACTCACGCATGCCATTGGGCAAGGTGCACAGGTAAACGCCTTGCGCTGAGGCCTCAGCAGCCAAAACAGCGGCGATGATCAGCGGTAATCGCAAGGTAGCCGGGAGAAGCTTCATCGTTGTTGCCTCATCAGAATTCAGCAAGGAAGACCTTATCGGGACCACTTTTTTATACCAGAATCCCACCCGTCTTATTTGTCAAATAAACAACATAGACAATCAAAAAAAGGGCAGCCTACGCTGCCCCTTGTGCCGCCATTGTCGGTTGCCGATTACAGCGAGTAGTACATGTCGAATTCAACCGGGTGAGTGGTCATGCGGAAACGCGTGACTTCTTGCATCTTCAGGTCGATGTACGCATCGATCATGGTGTCGCTGAACACGCCACCACGGGTCAGGAACTCGCGATCCTTGTCCAGATACTCGAGTGCCTGGTCGAGCGACGAGCAGACGGTCGGGATCTTTGCGTCTTCTTCCGGGGGCAGGTGGTACAGATCTTTCGATGCTGCTTCGCCGGGATGGATCTTGTTTTGCACACCGTCCAGACCCGCCATCAGCAGCGCGGCGAAGCACAGGTACGGATTCGCCGAAGGATCCGGGAAGCGGGTCTCGATACGACGTGCTTTCGGGTTCGCGACGTGAGGAATACGAATCGAAGCCGAACGGTTACGGGCCGAGTAAGCCAGCTTGACCGGTGCTTCGAAGCCAGGCACCAGACGCTTGTATGAGTTGGTGCCGGGGTTGGTGATCGCATTCAGCGCGCGCGCATGCTTGATGATGCCACCGATGTAGTGCAGCGCAAACTCGGACAGGCCTGCGTAGCCGTCGCCGGCGAACAGGTTCTTGCCATCTTTCCAGACGGACTGGTGCACGTGCATACCGGAGCCGTTGTCGCCAACGATGGGCTTGGGCATGAAGGTCGCCGTCTTGCCGTAGGTGTGAGCCACGTTCATGACCACATATTTCAGTGTCTGGGTCCAGTCGGCGCGCTCGACAAGCGTCGAGAACTTGGTACCAATTTCGTTCTGGCCCGCGCCAGCGACTTCGTGGTGGTGCACTTCAACCGGAATCCCGAGCGCTTCGAGGATCAGGCACATCTCAGAACGCATGTCCTGGAAGCTGTCGACCGGAGGAACAGGGAAATAGCCGCCCTTGACCGCCGGACGATGGCCAGCGTTGCCGCCCTCGATTTTTGCACCCGTGCTCCAGGAGGCTTCTTCGGAATCGATCTTCACGAAGCAGCCTGACATGTCGACGTTCCAGCGTACGCTATCAAAAATGAAGAACTCGGGCTCCGGGCCGAAATACGCGGTGTCACCAATGCCGGAAGACTTCAGATACGCCTCGGCACGCTTGGCGATAGAACGCGGATCGCGGTCATAGCCCTTGCCGTCGCCCGGCTCGATCACGTCGCACTGCATGAACATCGTCGTCTCTTCCATGAACGGGTCGAGGTTAGCCGTGTTCGGGTCGGGCATCAGCAACATGTCGGAGGCTTCAATGCCCTTCCAGCCGGCGATCGAGGAGCCGTCAAATGCGTGACCCGACTCGAACTTGTCCATATCGAAATGGGACACGGGAACGCTGACGTGCTGCTCCTTGCCACGCGTGTCAGTGAAACGGAAGTCGACAAACTTGACTTCGTTTTCCTTCACCATTTTCAATACATCTGCGGCCGTCCTTGCCATGCGAATCTCCTAAAAATATTGCCAAGTAAAGAATTGGGGTAAAAAGTGCGGGCCGCCAAACAAACCAGCCGGGCAGCTGGCTGCGGTGGTGGGGCAGATCTTGCGACCGTAACTTAGCCGGCGATGATAGCAGGTTCCATGCCATCAATAATCCAAAATAGCCATGGAGAACCGGGCTCGGCTGTCGCCACGTTTCCAGGGAGAAGGACGCTTTTTCCGGGATGTTGCGATCGACTTGCTCGTGACGGTGAGCGCCCTCCCCACCAGCGACATCTCCTTTGATGCACCAAAAAATGGCGCCGAGCAAGCTTTCGCACCTTCATGGTGCGGCTTCCGGAGGCGCGCTCGGTCGCAGTGCACGACCGGGCACCGGCGCGGGCAATGTCGGCATGCGATAAATGCAATCTATAATCGTCCGCGTGATGATCACCATCGACACCCTCTCTCCCCTACCCCTTTGACTCCAGCCATGACTTCTCCTAACGACATTCTGTTCCGCGCGCGTCAGCGCTGCGCCGAGCAATCGCTCCCGTATGCGGGCGCCGTCACACCACAAGACGCGTGGGCGCTGCTGAATGCGGATCCGCAGGTGAAGCTGATCGATGTCCGAACCCAAGCCGAACGTGACTGGGTCGGGCGCGTCAGCATCGCGGAGTCCCAGCATCTGGCTGTGCAATGGTCGCTCTACCCGGGCGGCGCGATCAACGCGGCTTTTGTCGAGCAACTGGGCCAGTGCGCTGAGCGGGGTGAGACATTGCTGTTTCTGTGCCGCTCTGGTGTGCGTTCACGTTACGCGGCCAAGCTCGCGACAGAGAACGGTTTTATCAACTGCTACGACATCCTCGAAGGATTCGAGGGTGATCGCGATGAAGACGGTCACCGCAAAAGTATCGGCGGCTGGTGTCACGCCGGATTGCCCTGGGTCGGCGCCTGATCGCGGGTGTGATCAAGGGAGGTCTGCTCCGAGGTCTGCTGCAACCACTGAATGCGCTTGCGCACGAAATTGATGTGGCTGCGTAGCTCATACAACTCTTCCGCGAATGACAAGGGTATCGTCAGCTGATTCACGCGCTGCTCGAGATCTGCCAAGTGATGGAGCTGAGCTGCGCAGACAGCAGCGCGCTCCGACATCTTCGCCTCCTCCACCGCATGCTCCACACTGCGTAGCTGACCATACCAGCGATAGATACGTGACCTCACCCTCCACACATAGAGCGGAGGCACCACGCGCGAGAGTGGCACCAGCAACGCGCCCAGCGCGACGATGACCAGCCACATCCGGTCGAAAAAATTCGCCAGCCAGAACGGCATGTGACGATGCAACAGCGATGGGCCATTCTTGTAGAACTTCTCTGCTGACGAGGCAACCGGTATCTCGTTAAAGTTTGCAGTCGGAAAATCACCGCGCCGCTGGAACCAGCCCGGGCCGCCATGAATCTCTGCCGCCGCCTCGACGAACAAATCAACCAGCGCAGGATGCAGGTCTTCACGGGCGACTAACGTGGCCGTTGGCGCGATCAGTTGAAAATCATGCGAGGGAATCTCGCGTCCCAGATCGACGATGCCCCGCGGCAGGCGCACGGCGGACAGGAACGAGAACCGCCGCGCATAGGCATCTGCCTGCGAGAAGTTGAACAAGCGGATACCCGGTGTCTGCAACAGCATCTGGATGATCAAACCTTCGGCAGACGAGCTGAACACCATGCCATCAATCTTTCCTGCCAATAGCGCAACCGTGGCAGGTGTGTTGTCCATGTCAGTCAAGGTCACTCGATGCGCGGGCACGCCATTCGCTGACAACAGCTTCTTAAAAAGCTGCGGCACACCTGTCCCTGGCGGGCCCACATTGATCTTTAGTCCGCGAATATCGCGCAAATGATTGAGCTTCACACCTTCCCGGTAGAACAACCACACCGGTTCGACAAACAGGCTGCCGAGAGACACCAGTCCATCGCGTTCCGCATCAGCGAGCACCGTGGAGCCGCTCTGTACGAAAGCAAGATCAATCCCGGAATCGGGGTCTTTCAGGCGCTGCAGGTTCTCGAGCGAACCGTCGGAAGCTTGCAGCCTGACCTGTATGCCCTCTCGGGCCAACACCGCTGCGTAGCGCTTGGCGAGTTGCTCGTAAGCACTGTTTTCCTGTCCGGTGGACAAGGTCACCCGCTTGGGGGGTGCGGGATCGATAACCTTGTAGGCAAGCACCCCGACCAGGACCATCAGCAGCACGGGCGGGCCGAAAGTGACTAGCAGATCGCGCAGAGAGAGCGTCGTGAAACGGAAAAATTTTGGCATGACTCCGAGAAAAGGATGCTTTCCCAGAACCATGCCAAACATTCCCAGCCGGCGCAAGCCATCTGGGGTGAAGTCTTGATGTAAGTTACCTCAAGAGAAATAAACTGAAGCGACTACACTTCATCATCAATCAGTTGCTTCGATGAAATTTTAGGCGGCTGCTGTGATAGCGCACTGGCCGCAAAGCCAAACCATGCCTCGCTGGGCATGACCCGCTCCGCAATGCGCACCAGTTCTTCCTCGCGGCTCAAGCGCTGGTAAAAATTCACACAGCATGCCTCGAGGGACTGGCAAAGTTCCTCGATCGCCAGCGTCCCTTGGGCGAAGGCCTGCGCAAATCGGGTTTGCAATGACGTCATCAGCGCGATGCCTGCAGCGCTGAGTCGGTCTAGTTCATCCAACAGCGTATCTGCCTCTCGCGTAATCTTTCTCAGCATGGGAATCAGAAATCGTGCGATCTGCCGACGCTGACAATACTGCTCGAATTGCGACAAGCGATGAAAGAGTTGTTCGACATCAATACCACCCGCAGCCTTGAGATGGCGGATGCTATGAAGTACATACTGCTGCAACGAAGACAATGTCCATCGTGCTTTTTTATGCTCCAGCTCAAGAGCAACGATGGAATACGTAGCTGTCAACATCCACCCTCCGTGAAAATTCGTTCTTGATGCGATACAGACCGTATTCTGGAAAAAAGATTGCCTGATTGATCACCGGCTCGCAAGGCAAGCGGTGAATCAACAATGAATCACATGATCTGGGGAATGTCGGTCTGGCAGCGCAGACGAGATCAGTATAGAGACGTAGGGCGTCTGACTGATTGACCGTACACAAACAAAAAAGACCGGTCACCTGCAACGCCAGTCAGTTAAGCCCAAAAGTCCCTGCATTCAAGAAAAGACGCTGGGTCCCGGCCTGCGCCGGGACGACGATATGAAAGCCTCCAGCAGCTAAAACGTCATCTCGGCGCAGGCCGGGATCCAGTGACTTTGAGATTTTCGATGATCAGGGACAATCTGGACGCTTAACTGACTGGCATTAGGGCCAAATGAAACTTTGCCAGTCTTTCATCCGTACAGGATGTCATCAGCCGATTTTTACGGCATGCTCGCGTGTCGAGTGGAAGGTCACGCCGGGCCAGCGCTCTTGTGTCAGCTTCAGGTTCACGCCCGAGCTGGCAAGGTAGGCGAGATTGCCCGCCGCATCATGCGCAAGGCTGGCACCTGCCGATGATTTTTCAAAATCTGCGAGCATGCGTTTGTCCTCGCAGGATATCCAGCGTGCGCTGCTGATGCTGGTACCTTCAAATACCGCATCGACGCCATACTCATTCATCAGTCGGCTGGCCACCACCTCGAACTGCAGTACGCCCACAGCGCCCAATATCAGATCGCCGCCATTGACAGGCTTAAACACCTGTACCGCGCCCTCCTCGCCGAGTTGCTGCAGGCCTTTGTGCAGTTGCTTGATTTTCAGCGGATTACGGATGCGCACGGCACGAAAAAAATCGGGCGCAAAATACGGAATCCCAGTGAACTGCAGCGGCTCGCCTTCGGAAAAACTATCACCAATCTGCATATTGCCGTGGTTCGGCAGGCCAATGATGTCGCCCGCATGGGCTTCTTCAACCTGTTCGCGGCTCGATGCCATGAAGGTCACCACGGAGGACACCTTGATGTCTCGATTCAGACGGAGATGCTTGATCTTCATGCCACGCTCGAAACGTCCGGAGCACACACGAAGGAAGGCGATACGGTCGCGGTGCGCCGGGTCCATGTTGGCCTGTATCTTGAACACAAAACCGGAGAATGACGGCTCGTCCGGCTGCACCATGCGCACGGTGGCGTCGCGCTCTCGAGGGGGCTGCGCCCAGTCGAGCAGCGCATTCAATATCTCGCGCACACCAAAATTGTTGATCGCAGAGCCAAAAAACACCGGCGTCTGCGTGCCTGCGAGAAAAGCCTTCAGATCAAAAGGATGCGAGGCGCCGTGTACCAGCTCGACCTCCATCTTCAGCTGCTCTATCTCCATCGGGAACATCTCAGTCAGCCGAGGGTTGTCAATGCCCTGAATGATCTCGAATTCCTGATCGGCACGCTCGCCGCCCGGAGTGAACAACATGATCTCATCTCGCAGCAAGTGATACACACCACGAAAGGTCTTGCCCATGCCGATAGGCCAGGTCACTGGCGCGCACTGAATGTTGAGCACGGATTCGACCTCGTCGAGCAGCTCCAGTGGGTCGCGCGTCTCGCGGTCCATCTTGTTCATGAAAGTGATGATGGGCGTATTGCGCATCCGGCACACGTTGAGCAATTTGATCGTTTGCGCCTCGACACCTTTGGCCGCATCGATCACCATCAACGCTGAGTCGACGGCGGTCAGTACCCGATAGGTATCCTCGGAAAAATCCTGGTGCCCCGGTGTGTCCAGCAGGTTCACCACATGATCACGATACTCGAACTGCATGACCGAGCTGGCGACCGAGATACCACGCTGCTTTTCAATCTCCATCCAGTCCGAGGTCGCATGACGGCCGCTCTTGCGTGCCTTGACCGTGCCGGCCAGCTGAATCGCGCCAGAGAACAAGAGCAGCTTTTCCGTGAGCGTGGTCTTGCCCGCATCCGGGTGAGAAATGATGCCGAAGGTACGGCGGCGCGCGACCTCACGTGCGATCTGCTCGCGCGATACCGACCCCGAGGAAGGCGCATCCTCGCCGGTCACTTCTTCATTCATCGGAAGATCGTTCGTTTCGGCCATGATTTGTCTGGAAAAAACCCAGCAGTCTAGCGAGTTTGAATACCCAAGTCTAATGCCATCAGAGTTTTGCCAAAACAACAGCACCTCGCAGTGTGCACCGCTTCGCTCAAGGACCGCTCGCCTGAGGAATGTTCAGCACCGGAAAATCGGTGAGTTCCCTCACCAGCACCGCGATTCTCCAGACTTTGACTGACGCACAGGCCGGCCCGCTCCCGAAGAACTTTGCGCCGCCGAGCCATCCAACTGGCACATGATGCGCAACAGACTCGACAATCAACCGATGCCATTCATCTCTGCTGACCTGAGCGGTGTATCCAACGGTGGTCATCAGGGCGTGCTCTACCAGCACCAGATACCCGCCTTCGTACCCGACTGGCTGGGCAAGTGCTACGGAAGCCTGTATGGGGTTCTGCCAGCGTTACACGCGCTCGAACAAGCCACTGCACACGGCATCTACACCTATGTCCGCCAAGCAGACACTGATGATGATGCACTCCCTGCCATGGTGCTGATGTTCCGCCGAGACGGTCGCTCGGCCCGAGTGCTCAATGAAGGCCTGCATCTCGACCGGGCATCGGTTGATACGTTCTGCGCCCATGTATTTGAGGCCATACCCGAGGTCATGCAAGTTGACTTTCACGCGATCGCACCGCTCAAGGCAACACCAATGCAAGGCGTCTTGCCGCACCATCCCCGACCCTGCCTGAGCTGGCCGTGTACCGAGGATATTGTGATCCATCTACCGGATTCCGCCGAGGCCTATCTGGGTCTGCTGGGTAAGGCCACGCGACGATCGATGAAAAAAACTTTGTCCCGGGCGCGCAGAGAACTGACGAATTTTTCTCATCAGATCATCGCCGGCGCGGCGCTCGGCGAAAACCTGGTGCACCAGATTGTCGCCATGAATCATGCTCGCATGTCAGCTCAGGGACGCGATTCTGCACTTGACGAAAGCGCTGTACTTGAACTGATCAAGCTCATACGTTCACATGGTGAGGCCGGCGTGATTGTCAATGGCACACGACTGTGCGCCGGAACACTGGCCTGTCGCTTCGGGGATGATGTTTTTTCGCTGGTGAATGCGCATGACCCCGCGTTTGATCATCTGGGACTCGGCAGCTTGTGCCGCCACCTGATGATTCTGCAAGCGATCAAGGCGGGCGCCCGGCGATTTCATCTGATGGGCGGCAACTGGTCGGCCAAGCGAGCAACGCTGGCCAAGCGACAGCCCCTGCATCATGTAACGGTGTACCGGAGCAGACGCGCAGTGCTGAGAGATCTGATCGGCCTTGCCCGACACACGGGCAAGGCTTGGGGATGTCGTCTGCGTTGCTGGCTCGAAGATCAGCTTGCGTCAGCGCCCATGGGCTGGACCGCACGCACGGTCAGCGCGCTACGAAAGCATCGACGACGTCATGCCCCTCGGTCAGCTCCCACGGCTGCGGAGCGTGAGACCCACGCGATCTCACCGGTCTCTGGCAGGCGCTGACGGCGTTCATGCCGATGCCTGTGGCCCGGAGGCTACCAGCAGGCTGCAGCGGAGCTTTTCAACTAGCAGGGTGTCCGTACTGCCGCGCCACCAGCGCAAGGCCAGTGGTTTTTGCCGCGAGTGCCCAACGATGACCAGCTCGACGTGAAGCTCATGCGCGAGCTCCTCGATCACGCTGACGGGTTCGCCGACTTCGAGATGGGAAGTGACCTGCAGCCCACCTTCAATCAGGCGCTGCGCACCGAGCTCCAGCTCTTTCTGCATTTTTTCTTTTTCTGATGCCAGCCCCTCTTCCACGCTGAGCACGGCGGCCGCAGCGAACTCGCCGACCAACAAGTAAGGGGGTGGGCTGACGACCACGAGCAAGTGGACTTCCGCATCAGGTGACGGAGTGAGCCGAAGACACTCCTCCAGCGCCACTCTGCTCTCTGCCGTGCCGTTGTACGCCACCAGGATCTTCCGGTACATGGTCTCCTCCGATCAAGTTAACTGCCATGCAGGGCGACAGTGATTTCAGTGCATGACAATTAAACTACACTATGCGCGGACGCTGAGCAATGCAGAAGCAATCAATCCACTTGTTCGCAGAATCCGTGGATAGCCTTGTGGACAAGCCGTCGAAACATGCTCCAAGTTATTGATTGTTATCGACTATCTTCACTTGACCCAGCGCATGGCAAGCGGTGGGCAAGGACAAAAAAAACCCGACGGGCGCAAGGCCTGTCGGGTTAATCCATCCTTACAGGAAGGCTGGAGGAGACAGTTGAGACTATATCCGTCAGGCTATCAATCGTCTGCTTTTGATTGGTGATGCCTGATATGCGAATAGCGCATGATTTCTGCAGAGATATAAGTTTTCGATAAATGACCGCGCAAAAGCGGACCTTCATCAGCGCGTTGATTGCGCTAGAAAAAGCAAACCCGCCATGCTCACACATGGCGGGTTTCTGTCTCCTCTCGCTCTTCCGGCGATAGATTTTTTAGCACTGCGAGGCAGATTCTGCGCCCTAACACGGGCGAAGTCATCATGCGGCGCAGCATGTCAAAACACTACGCCCGAAATGAAATGTTGACTAATTTCTCATTGCTGCGCACCTTGGAACAAGTTTCTTTCGTAAAATGGCGCGCAAAAAAAATCACGATGAATATTCATTTCCAAAACAAGCGCTTATCTCACGCACTGGGCTTCGCCGGTCTGATTCCCTTCTTTGCACTGATGCTGGGCGTCTGGCTCGCCGATCAACGCTGGGTGGATGATTTCGTTCGCGGACAACTCGCCTACGGCATTGTCATACTCTCTTTTTTAGGTGGCCTTCACTGGGGAGCGGCGATGCTCTGCGGTTCTTTGTCGCTGCTAGATACGAAAAAAGCGCTCGTGTGGGGCGTGACACCGTCACTGATCGCCTGGAGCGCGACCCTGTTTGGAGGCTTCGGTTTTGCGGTGTTGATGGCAGGTTTTGTCGCCGCATTTTGGGTAGACAAACTGATGTTTGCCCGTTACGGCATGCCGGAATGGCTGATTGAGCTGCGCGGAAGACTGACGGTTGCCGTGGTACTCATGCTGGCGGCAACCGTCGTCGGCGCAAACCTGCGGGGCTAACACCCGCAGAAGCTTTATTGGTCTTCTTCGGTTTTCTTTGGTTTGCCGTCGACTTCGCTGATACGCATACGCTTGCGGCGATCACCCATCAGTTCCCGCAGCTCACGAATGCTCAGATCAGTGACTTCATGCATGCGGATGAGCAGCGATGCGCCGACGGGTAATGTGCGATGACGGATTTTGCTGATCACCGGCGGACGCACTTCAAGCGCGCGCGATAGCGCTGCGTCGTTTTTCAGGTTCAGCTTCTGGATTAACGCATCAAGCAAACGATTGGGATCGTAGCCATCCTGCGATACCAGAGGATGTTTGTCCATGGTGTCTCTCCCCTCGGGTTTTGGTTGAGCGGCAAAGGCTTGAAATTTGGCACCATTGCCCACGAGCAATTACTCGAATGCTAATTTATATGTCATCGCTGCAACATTTTCAAGCTTTTGATCAAAAATAGGCCACCAAACATGCATTTTTTTACGACAAGCTTGTCGATAAAATAAGCATTGCCATGGAAGAAATAGACTTTTCACTTTATATTCAATGACTTACATATAGTTAATTAAAAATTAATATTAACAGTCTTTACAATTCTCGGTGCTCGGAAAAACCCTCCGCCTCACCCAAAGCAAAAAGTTTTACAACATAAAAAAAGCACCCCAAAGGATGCTTGTTTTCCTTGCACCGGTTTGTCGAGTTGTCGCACAACTCAAGTGATTTACCTTTTCCCGAGTGTTTTCAAAGTCTTTTTTTAAAAATCATTTGCACGCAGCTTTCGCCTCTTCCAGCAATCGTTTCCCGTCGAGACCTTTTGCTGACATCTCCTTGACCCACTCGTCGCTGACGCCGGCCGTCACCTTTTCCCATCGGCGTAATTCCGCCGCTGGTAATGTATAAAAAGTATTTTTTCTGATCTCTGCGGATTTTTTGCCCGGAAGGGCATCGTCAACGAATACTTTGCCGACCCAGGCAGATGGGTCGGGACCGCTGTTGGCATCGATGACTTTTTTCAGTTCAGCGGGTAGTGCGTCATATTTTTCCTGGTTCATGCCAAACAGGAATACGCTGTTTGACATCTGGGCCTCGCCACCCTCAGATTCCGTGTGAAACTTGGTTACTTCATCAAACTTCACGGAGGGAATCACTTCCCATGGCAACAGCACGCCATCAATGACTCCTTTGGAAATCGCCTCCGCTGTCTGCGATAAAGGCATGGACACTGGCATCGCCCCGAGCGCTACCAGCGTTTTCGACCCCTGACGGGTCGGCACGCGGAGCTTCAGCCCTTTGAAATCCTCCAGCGTCCTGACTTGTTTTTTCGCTGTGTGCACGAGTGAACCATCATGCACATGCAAAAGGATGGGCTTGACGCCCTTGAACTCCGCAGCGGCGTTCTTCATCGCGTAATGCCAGAGCCCGCGGCTGGCGCGCTCGGAGTCACGCACCATGAACGGCAGCTCGAAGGCCTCAATCACCGGAAAGCGCCCTGCCTGAAAACTCGGTACGGTCCAGACCAGATCGACCACACCATCTTTGACCTGATCATACAGCTGCGGTGGAGAACCGCCGAGCTGCATCGCCGGATAAATCTGGCACTTCAGCTTGCCGCCTGAATCCTTGGTGAGCTTGTCGCACCAAGGGACGATGAAATTCTTGTGCGCCGTCGACCCAGGCGGCAGAAAATGATGCACCTTCAGGGTGACCGTCTGGCCGAGCACCCCACCGGGCGCGAACACAGCGGCACTCCCCAGCGCCAGTATCGCCAAAGTGCGTTTCATGCGCATACTCCTCCCTCCTACGTCAGCCCCCAAAGGTGTGCACTAGATACAGCGACAGCACCGGGAAGAATACCAGCGCGATGATGCGTACCAGATCCGACGCCAGGAAAGGCAGCACACCCTTGAAGGTCTCCATCACCGGGACGTCTTTCGCAAGACGATTGATGATGTAGATGTTCATACCCACCGGCGGATGAACAAGACCGATCTCAACCACCATCAGCGCGAGAATGCCGAACCAGACGGATTTATCGGTGGGCGTCATGCCCCAGAAATCCAGCCCCATCACGATCGGATAAAAAATAGGAATCGTCAGCAAAATCATCGCCAGCGAATCCATCACGCAGCCAAGCAGAATGTAGATCAGCAGGATCGCAAAAATCACGGACAGCGGCGGCAAGCCACTCCCCTGTACCCAGCTCGCCAGTTCGGTTGGCATCTGCGTGATCGCCAGCCCGGCATTGAGCATGTCTGCGCCCAGCAGCACCAGAAAAATCATGGCCGTTGCCTGCGCGGTACCGGTGATGCTCTTGACGATGCCCTCCATACGCATGCCGCCAATCATGGCCAGCAGGCCGCAGGCAAATGCACCAATGGACGCTGCCTCGGTCGGATTCGCCCAGCCGCCATAAATCCCGACGATCACCACCACGAACACCAGCAAGATCGGTATCACGCCCAGCAGCGATCGCAATGCGACACCCAGAGGAACACGCTCGCCGGCTGGACCGGCGTCGGGCTTCAAGGCGACCACGATGCGTATCACGAGCATATAGCCAAGCATCGCCATCACACCAGGCACGATCGCCGCCATGAACAGCTTGCCGATCGATTCTTGGGTCAGTACCGCATAAATCACCAGCGGTACTGACGGCGGGATCATGATGCCCAGCGTGCCGCCAGCCGCTAGCGCGCCCGTGGCGAGCGAGCCGGCATAGTTATAGCGGCGAAGCTCGGGCAAGGCCACCTGGCCCATCGTTGCCGCTGTGGCGAGAGAAGATCCACATATCGCACCAAAAGCAGCACAGGCGCCCACCGCTGCCATCGCCACACCACCACGAAAATGGCCAACGAAATTATTCACGCAAGTGAACAAGGCGCGCGATAAACCGCCATTGGTCGCGAACTGGCCCATCAGCATGAACAGTGGTATCACCGCAAGGTCATAATTAGAAAATCGGGAATACGCGAGGTTCTTTACTGCATTGAGCAGCGGTGCGAATGCGTAGTCATTCATCACCAGAAAGCCTGCGCCGCCGATGATGAACATACCGATGCCGATATGCACGCGCAGTGCCAGCATCAGCAGTAACACCGCAAACATGATCATGCCAATGGTCATGCCGCTCATGCCGATTCTCCTTCTGCAGAGGCGAGCTGCCAGTGCTGCACCGCGTTGTACACGCCCGCCAATGCCAGCAGCGCAAAGCTGGGTACCAGCGCAGCCACCACCATCCACACCGGCCATGCAAGGATCATCGATGTTTCGCCTGCTTCTTTCAGCGACAATGCCGACGCCCCGGTGCGCCATGCCACCAGCGCGGCGACTGCCGCCAGCAGCCAGTGCGACAACGAATCCAGCCGTTCACGCAGACTGGCCGACACGTTCGCCGTAAAAAAATCAACACGCAGGTGATGGCGCTCCATCTCGCAGTAGGCGAGCATCGCAGCCGAGGCGATCGCGGTGCCCATCTGCATCACTTCGATATCCCCCGGGACCGGCATGGAAGCAAGCTTGCGACCGACAATCGAGACCAGAGACATCACGACCAGAGAGACAAAGCCGAGACCGCCTGCTATCGCAAACAGGCGCGTCAGCTGATACAGCTTGCGCCCCCAGGGGCCGTAGCGCGTGCTGGACTCGGTGTCCAGCAGATCCGGTTCCTGCATGTCTCCTCCATAAGCGCGGGTGTTCCCGTCTACGTTCTTGATGAGTGCCGTCAACAACATCAACAAACGACCGTACGTAAACGGTATGTTGCATGGTGCTCGGCGACCGCAATGATAACTTCTGAGAAGAATCAGTGTGGCATTTCAGAAGCGCTGATGAATTGCCGCCAGCACGCGACCTTGAACAGCCCCAAAGCCGACGCGATACGAGTCCTTCTCACACCAGCCGCGCATGGTCACCAGATCGCCATCCTCCAAAAAGCTGCGCTGGGTCTTGCCATCAGCAAGTGTCAGCGGGCGCTGGCCATTCCATGCGAGCTCGAGCAGACTGCCATAGGAATCCGGCGTGCTGCCGCTGATGGTACCCGATGCCATCAGATCACCAACACCGACATTGCACCCGGAGACCGTGTGATGCGCGAGCTGCTGCGCCATGCTCCAGTACATCGCGCGATAATTGGTGCGACAGATCGTCGTGGGCTCGTGCGCATCCTGAGGCTGCAAATCCACCGACAATGAGATATCGACACTGTGCGCGCCTGTCTGGCGCAGATAAGGTAGTGGTGGCGGATCTTGTACCGGCCCTGGCACGCGAAAAGGCTCCAGCGCCTCCATCGTCACGATCCAGGGCGAGATCGATGTCGCGAAGCTTTTTGCGTTGAACGGACCCAAAGGCACATATTCCCATTGCTGAATATCGCGCGCGCTCCAGTCGTTCAACAGCACCATGCCGAAGATCAGCGATTCTGCACGATCCACCGACACTGGCTCACCCAATGCGGTATCAGCACCAACAATGAATGCCGTCTCGAGCTCGAAATCGAGCTTTGCACAGCGGGCAAACGAAGGCATGTCGGCAGTCGGCAGCTTAACCTGCCCCATCGGGCGTCGAATCTCCGTGCCACTGATCACGACTGAGCTGGCGCGGCCGTTATAGCCCACCGGGAGATGCAGCCAGTTCGGCAGCAAGGCATTGGCCGGGTCGCGGAACATCGAGCCGACATTGGTGGCGTGCTCTTTGGAAGAATAAAAATCCGTGTATCCACCGACCTTCACGGGCAAGTGCATCGTTGCCTGCTGCATAGGAATGAGCGCACGCGCGCGCAGCGATGCATCGTCGCGCAGACGCCCTTCATCAGCGCGCAGCAGCAAACTGATCTGCTCACGCACACTCTGCCAAGCCGTTTTTCCCAGCGCGATGAAATCATTCAGTGTCGCCTGATCAAACACCTTGTGCGAGGCCGGCGTGAGCAACCCGACGGACTCCAGCACGGACAGATCCAGTACCTGATCACCAATCGCCACCCCGGCACGCGGGGCACGCAACTGGGATGTGCTGAATACACCGAAAGGCAGGTTCTGTATCGGGAAATCGCTGCCCGCTAGATTGGCCGTATCGACCCAGCTTCGCAGAGAGGGATCATTGGGCGTCAGCTTGCTCACGATCGGTCCTCTCGAATGGACATGCTGCCATCATGCATCCATCGCGCATGCATCGGCGCTTTCTTTGTCTTACTCCATTCGTTGAGCATGTCCCACTTCGCCTCGTCAAGTTTCTGGTACATCTCTGGCGTGCCGCAGTCGTACGCCAGCTCCAGCCGGTGGCCGTTCGGATCGAAAAAATAAATACTCTTGAAAATCGTGTGATCCGTGGGACCAATCACATCAATACCCGCGGCCTGAAGCTTCGCCTTCGCGGCCAACAAGGTCTCCATCGAATCGACCTTCATCGCCAAATGTTGTACCCAAGTCGGGGTATTGCGATCACGGTCCATCTCGGGCTGGGTCGGTAGCTCGAAAAAAGCCAGCACATTGCCATTACCCGCATCAAGAAATACATGCATGTAGGGATCGGGAGCCTTCGTCGAAGGCACCTCATTCTCGGCAATGGCGAGGATGAAGGTCATGTCCAGGTGCCGGGTGTACCAGTCGACAGTTTCTTTCGCGTCTTTGCAGCGATAGGCGACATGATGGATTCGCTCGATCAGCATAAGTCCTCCGGTGATTCAGGATTCAGCGATACCGCTGCGGGCCAGCGACATTGCTTCGCGCAGCACGCTCAGATCACCGATGTGGTTGGAGAGTATCAGTATCAGTTTTGCATTCACCTGTGCACTCTGCTCATCGCTCAGGCCCTGGTGCAGATCGATCAGATGCTGGTAAAAATCATCGCCAGGGGAGTAATCACGAAAATATCGCTTGCCCGTTTCACGAAAATTAGGCTCAAGTATCAGTGACATGATGTCAGTCCTCGGCAAAATTGGCCGTGGCACGCGCAACAGCCGCAACGATGCGCGAGACCTCTGTTTCGCGCCAGCGGGCAGTCACATGCTGATCCGGTCGTATCAGATAAGCCGTACCAGGCCGGGCATCATAACGCTGGAATGCCAGCCCTTCGCTGTCAGTGACGCAGTCGAGTGAGCACTGCCCAGACGAACGCGCAATGACGATGGTATGCACTGGGATGCTGGCCACCATCAGTCTTTGAAGCTGCTGCTGCATGGCATCGGAGATAGCCGATGGATCATCACAAAAATACAGTAGCTGAAACTTGCCTCCCGTATGATCGATCAGCCAGCCTGGCTTGCCGTCAACTTCGACGGGGGCATCGTCCATCGGTGCGCCCGGCAGCATATCGCCATCGAAAAACTCGCTGTCCGGCGTATTCAGCAAGGTGGTCGTCAGAAAGCTCGGTACGGACAAGCGACCTGAGTTGACCAACTTGCGGGCAAATGGCAACTCACCGGACAGCTCGAGCACCGCATTGCGGAATAGTGTACTGACGCGCCCCTTGGGCGTGATGAAGTCTGTCGATCGGGTCGAATTCATGATGTTCTCATCCGCGGCGAATACGCGCTCTTCGGTATAGGTATCCAGCAGCCGCAGTGGCGCATTCCCCTCCATCACCAGCTTCAGTTTCCAGATCAGGTTATCCGCATCCTGTACACCAGAATTTGCACCGCGCGCGCCAAAGGGCGAGACCTGATGCGCCGCGTCGCCGGCGAACAGGCAACGTCCGTGACGAAAGTCATTCATGCGACGACACTGAAAGGTGTACACGCTCACCCATTCGAGCGTGAACTCTCGTTCATCGCCTAGCATCGCGCGTATGCGCGGAATGACTCTCTCAGGCTTTCTCTCTTCTTCAGGATCCGCATCCCAGCCCAGCTGAAAATCGATCCGGTAGACGTCATCCGCTTCTCTGTGCAGCAGCACAGACTGATGGGGATGAAACGGCGGATCGAACCAGAACCAACGCTCGGCGGGAAAATCTGCCTTCATGATCACGTCAGCGATCAAGAAACGATCCATGAAGACCTTGCCCTCGATGTCTAGTCCCAGCAGGGTACGGATAGGACTGCGCGCACCATCACAGACAATCAACCAGTCTGCCTCCACCGCGTAACGGCCCTCGGGCGTCTCGACCTGCAGGTGCACATGGTCGTCATGCGGCTGCACATCGACCACTTTGTTTTTCCATCGCAGGTTTACGCCGGCTTCCTCAGCGCGCTTGACCAGATACTCTTCCAGGTAATACTGCTGCAGATTAACCATGCCGGGACGCTTGTAACCCGGCTGCGGCCTCAGGTTGAAGCTGAATACTTCCTGATTGCGGAAAAAGGTGCGACCCACGTCCCATCCCACACCCTTGCTGACGACGGCATCGCCGCACCCCAGACGATCGAGAATTTCTAGCGTGCGCTTCGCGTAGCACAGTCCGCGCGAACCAACCGACACCGTGTCATCCTCATCGAGCAGCAGCACGGGAATACCCTGCTGGCGCGCGTCGATCGCGGCCGCCAGCCCCACCGGGCCGGCACCCACGACGACCAACGGATGACGATGGACCGGGCCACCCTTCAGCTCGGAGGGCGTTTCGTAGGCAAACTTGTTGTAGGTGTAGGTTTGATGCATGTTGCGCTTTCAGGCGTTATGTCTGGCGTAGCCAGCTCAGCTCTGCAGCGCATGCCACATTTCTTTGTCGCGCTCCGCGGTCCAGATGCGCGGGTGCTTGATGCCTTTGGCCTCGTCTACCGCCCGGGTGACGTCGAAGGGAAGACAGTGCTCGTAAATGAATACATGACCGAACTTGCCATCCATGTGACGACGCACGTGAGCCATGGCGCCCTTCAGGTCATAACCTGCCTGCACCGCCTCTTTGGCACTGGATAGCAAGGTGGTCACGAAATCTTTGGTGTAATCCAGTCCTTGGTTGACCTGCTCAGGATTCATCAGCGCCGGCCCGCGTCCGGGGACCAGCTTTTGCGCACCCATGGAGCGCAGCACTTCCAGCGTCTGCGGCCATTCCTCAAGTTGCGCATCGCCGGTATAGGCAGCCGCCTCGTACTCGACCAGATCGCCAGAGAACAGTACCTTTTGCGAAGGGATCCAGACGATGGTGTCGCCCTTGGTATGCCCCATGCCGACATGCATGATCCGGACCTCGAGCTTGCCCATGAACAGCGTCATCTCGCGCTCGAACACCAGCGTCGGCCAGGTCAGGCCGGGCACGGACTCCACACCGGCAAACAGACGGGGAAAGCGGTCGATCTCGGATTGCATGTCCTGCTCGCCACGTTCGACAATCAGTTCGTAGGTGCCGCGCGAGGCAATCACCTGCTGCGCACCCTCCTTGACATAAGCCGACGCACCCAGCACACGCACCGCGTGGTAGTGCGTCAGCGTCACGTATTTGATCGGCAGATCAGTGATCGCTCGGATGTGTTTGATCAGCGCCTGCGCCATCACCGGGGTGGCGGTCGTGTCGATCACCATCACGGAATCGTCGCCGATGATCACGCCGGAGTTGGGGTCACCCTCAGCGGTGTACGCATAGGCATTGTCAGACAGCTTGATGAAACTGGTCTTTTTTTCTTCGAGGTCAGCTTGCGAGGCGAAGGGCTTGGCGCTCATGGTGGTCTCCAGATCGGGCAGCGCACCAGGATGCGGGTCGCTGTTCATTGTTTGTCTTTAAGGGTAAGATGCAGTTCGTCTTTAGTCAACTCGTTTGTTATTGACGAACGAGGATTGACGAGTACCCACTCGGAGCAGACCCGTTCTTAGCAAATCGACAGCATGCCCAAAACAGCGCAATCTCCCTCAGAAAAAAGCCGCCGCGGCATACAGTCGATCGAGATCGGCGGTCGCTTGCTGACCGCGCTGGTCGAGGAAGGCGGCCCGATGAGCCTGGGCGACTTGGCGCGCAAGGCTGGCATGCCCTCGGCGAAGGCGCATCCCTATCTGGTGAGCTTTGGGAGTTTCGGTCTGATTGAACAAGATCCGCTGACAGGTCGCTACGAGCTAGGCCCCTTTGCGCTACAACTCGGCCTGATCAGCCTGCACCTGCTGGATCCGGTGCGTATCGCGATACCCATGATCACCCGGCTGGCCGCAGAGATCGATCAGACCATAGGCTTGTCCGTATTGGGCAATCAGGGTCCGACCATCATCTACATTGCCGAGTCCAGTTATCCCATTCATGTGAATATGCGCACTGGCACGGTCATGTCGATACAATCGACCGCGACGGGCAGAGTGTTTGCTGCCTTCCTGCCGCCCCGCCAGGTCGAGCGCATGATGGACCACGAAAAGCGCAATGGCATTGCCAGCGCATTTGGCGCGCCGCGTCAGAAGGCCAGCGCGCTGGATGAGATACTGTCGGATGTGCGCAAGCGCGGCATGGCACGGGTACAGGGCGAACCCATCCCGGGCATCAATGCCATCTGTGCGCCAGTGTTCGAGCATACCGGGGCCATAAGCTTAGGCATTACCGCGATCGGCCCCTCGGGCAGTTTCGATGTCAGCTGGAACGGAGAGATCGCACGCCGAGTGATGACGTGCGCGCAAGATGTGTCGCGAAGGCTGGGCTACGATGACCGATGAGCCGGCGGTACGGCCTGGCCGGCAAAGTGATGCGGTTTCCGGTAGGATTTCTGATGGGACACTGCTGATCCGGAGGCACGATGAACAACCTACTGACCGCTCTGAGCATCGCGCTCATTTCCGTCGCTGCGAACGCAACGGAATGGAAGCTGATTTCTGAAACCGAGGACAAGGACAAGATCACCAGCTGGTATGTGGACATGACCAGCATCGTTCGCGAGGAAGAATACCTGCGTGCCTTCCTGCGTACCTCATGGTCAGCGCCACAGTACGGTCCGGACAAGACGCCCTATCAGTCATCGACCTACGTGAATTATTTTGACTGCGACACCGGGAAGATCGCCTACACCGCGAACACCTACTTCGTATCCACCGAGCCGGAGGGTAAGCCCGTGCATCAGGAGCCGGAGCAGCCGGTCACGAAACTGAAATTCCATCGGGTGAAGCCGGGGTCGGCTGGCGAGGCCCGGTTGCATTTTGTCTGCAAATTCCGCTCAAAGAATTTCAATGCACAGCGTTCGGTATTGATAAACGCAGGGTGAACGTGCCGGACACCCTCGAGCACACAGCGCACACTCTTGCAACCAACTTGCAGTCAACCGTTGTCTACCGCTACCGTTAACCCTTTGGCGCCAGCTACGGAGAGTTGAACGTCACCGGTCAGCTGCCCGCCCTCTTCGATCACCAGCTTCCCGTACCGGACTTTGCCGCTCACACGGCCCGTTGCATGTACCACCAGCTTTTGCCTGACGGTGAGATCGCCATCGAATTCGCCGCGGATTTCTGCGACGTCTAACTCCGCGTTGCCGACGAAAGTACCTCGATCCGAAATCTGTATGACCCGTGAGCAGATGGTCGCCTCAACGCGACCTTCAACAATCAGCGTATCGCAATCGGTGATTTCAACCCCTCTGAGCTTGATATTGGAGCCCACGATCAACTTGCTGTTGGTGGCTGAATTTGTCGACGAATTCGCGGCTGCATGTGCCGCCACACCATTGGACACCAGTGGTGATGATGCAATGGACACGGGTAAGACACGAGGACCACTGCCGGTTGCCGGCACGGTGACAACCGCCGCGGATGGGGACTTGTCCACGGCTGGCTGCATCGTCCCGCTCGGGACATTGGCATCGCGCTTGATGAAGAATTTTTCTGACTTGAGCATGGCATCTCCTGAATCGGCGTTAAAGCGCAGCACGAAGTACCGCGCACTGCCTCCTTCGGCCCTTGCTCTGAGCCAAAGTTCCCCTCGATCAGGAGCACCGTAAGGAAAATTTATCATCACCGGGCCACTGCTGATGACAACCCTGGCGTCCAGCCATAAAAAAACCGCAGCACAGGCTGCGGTTTATTCGTCTGCGGGATGTTGAATCACACGCGACGCTTGTACTCACCGGTACGAGTATCGATCTCGATCTTGTCGCCCTGATCGACAAACAGCGGCACGGATACTTCGAAACCGGTCGCTATTTTCGCCGGCTTGAGTACCTTGCCCGAGGTATCGCCTTTGACCGCCGGTTCGGTGTAGGTGATCTCGCGAACGACGGTGGTCGGCAGTTCGACGGAAATCGCCTTTTCGTCATAGAACACGACCTCGCATGCCATGCCATCTTCGAGATAGTGAATCGCGTCGCCCATGTTCTCGGACTCGACCTCGTACTGGTTGTACTCGGCGTCCATGAATACATACAACGGATCGGCAAAGTACGAGTAGGTCGCCTCCTTGCGGTCGAGGACGACTACGTCGAACTTCTCATCCGACTTGTAGACGGCTTCCTGCGCGCCCTCGGTCAGCAAGTTCTTCATTTTCATCTTGACCACGGAAGCGTTGCGGCCTGATTTCGAGAATTCGGTTCTGGTAACTACCATCGGCTGGCCAGAGACCATCACGACATTGCCGACTCGGATTTCTTGTGCAGTTTTCATAATGATTGAAAATAGTCCTGAGGATGACGTCTCCCCTGGCACTTGCGATGGCTAGCGCGCATGACTCGAGTCTGCTGCTAGTTTTGTCAACACCCGCCTCGGAAAAACCGACGGATTTTACCTGATTTTGCTCGCGAACTCGATCATCGACCGCGATAGTTCGCCCGCTGAGGCTGCACTCGCTGCCCAATGACACGCATGAGATTCCCATTCAGGCAAGTTTGCGCATAGTGCTGACCAGTCTGCCAAGTCCACGGAAGACGAATCGGCATTCCACCACTGTGCGAACGAGCGCACGCGCGCCGCCAGTCCGGTACCCATACCAGCGAGGGATATATCCAGAAAAGCTTCCAGCTTGGCTTGCTGCGCACCCTCCGATTGCGGGTACAACTGCCAGATGAACGGGTGCTCTGCCCAGTGCGCCCGGACCAGACTGTCTTCGCCACGAACGAAGTTCAGATCACAACTCCACAGCAGCCTGTCATAGTCATCGGGCTCAAGAAAAGGCACCACGACCAGCGTGAGGTTGCCACGTGTGAGCCGCTCGCCGGGAATGGCAGGTCTCTCCAGCCTGCGCGCGATTACGTCTCCAGCAACACCCTCTGGCACGAGACAAGTGACGCGGGGCCCGGACTGCATCGCCGTCAGTAACGCGTCCAGCGGCGCATGCGGGTAGCAGAACATGGACACCAGCAAGCTATCACCCTTGACGTCTCGCCGAGCGATACCGAACCGCGCCAAAAAATCCTCTCTGGCCGGCGCATCAAATGCCGCGCGAGCTGAGCGCACATCGGGTTCGCGCAGTAAACCGCCCAGCCCCGGCTCAAAACCGGGGAAGTAGAAATGCTGTGTCAGCGGCAACCGGGGGTGTGGCGAAGGTAGCGCATGACTACCCTTCACCCAAGACTCAGCAGACAAATACTCGAGGTTGATCCATGCCCGGCGTGGCTCGGTCCGCGCCAGCACATCCAGCATGGGCTCGGGCATTCTGCATGCAAACGCTTCAATGACCAGATCTGCAGGCACGTATCCGTCGGGGGATGCCTCGTCCCATTGCACCACGATGAAGCCATCCAGCGGCTGTTCCCGGCGCGCAGTGTCTATCGTAGGCCGGAGTCGGCGCAGGCGAGGAAGATCATCGATCCACAGACGCACAGACAGGCCATGTCGCGACAGCGCACGCGCCAGCCGCCAGCACACGCCGGCATCACCAAAATTATCGATGACCCGACAGAAAACATCCGCTGATCGGAGGGTACTCATGCAGAACAAGCCCGTGCATGGAAAGCGTTTTTCCCGTGTTTCCCGGGAACATGGCACACTGTGCTCGTTGCCACTTGCTGACCAACCTGTAACAACGGCGCACAAGACCAAAGAACGAGGCCTCCATGAAACACAAGCTGCTGCTGACACTCACGCTCTGCCCTTTGACACTCTGCCTGATGACAGCGACGCCTGCGATCGCCAAAGACGCGGATCTTTGCGGCGAATACACCAGCGTTGACACCGGCGAGCAGCGCATTGATATGGGCAACAAGACCACCTTCATTCATTTTCGCTCGTCCACCCAGTTGTATGCACCGGATGGCTCGAAGTACAACCAGCTGAGCGGTCAGTGTACCGGCGGCGCCGTGGTCTACGCCGACGGCAGTGTCGAGGCTGAGGGGCTCTGCGCAGTCGAGGATACCGCGGGCGATGTGCTGACCTACGCGTTTTCGCAGGGCCGCACCGCGCGCATGGGCACGTATACACGCAAAGGCGGTACCGGTAAATTCGCGAGTTCCCGCGAAAGTGGCTGGTACAAGGCAGTCAGTCTGAATGGCGAGATCACGACCGGTAACTGGGGCGGTAAAGGCGCATGCAAATAATCGCCGAGCGTGCGCCATCATGTCTGCTCAGCGACCTCGCGCAATGCCTGCTCGAACATTTCCACCGGTTGACCGCCCTGCACCAGATAGCGGTCGTTGATGATCACGGCCGGCACGGAATGGATGCCCCGTGACAGGTACAGCTGTTCGCGCTGCCGCACCTCATCCGTGAACTCTGCGCCCGACAGCACCTCGGCAGCACGCGCTCGATCGAGCCCAGCTCGCTGGACCACTTCCAGCAGTACCGAGTGATCCGCGGGATTGTCACCGCGGGTGAAGTAAGCCTCCAGTAATTCGCGCTTAAGCCTGTGCTGGCCCCCGGCCTTGCCCTCGGTCTCTGCCCAGTGCAGCAAGCGATGCGCATCGAAGGTGTTCACGATACGCTTGCGATGGTTGAAAACAAAGCCGAGTTCCGCGCCGCGTGCAGCAATGCGTGCCTGATTCTGTGCGACCTGCTCCGCAGAGATCTGGTACTTGCGCATCAGATGCTCGGTCACATCCTCGCCCTCGGGCCCCATCTGCGGATTCAACTCGAAAGGCTGGAAATGCAGCTCCACATTGACCAGGCCTTTCACCCGATCGATTGCCTGCTCCAGCGAGGCCAAGCCCACCGCACACCACGGGCAGGCGATGTCAGACACAAAATCAATCTTGATAGGATTCATTCGCAGCTCGAAGATGAAGACAATCGTCGTTGGATGCTAGCATGCTGCTATGTGAATTGCTGGCAGTAGTCAAACGCCGGTATCATGCCCTGCCACCCTTTTCTGTCAACGCCACCACCCCCAAAGCATGAAAAAGAAGTCACTACTCCTGCTGATGATGTTTGCACTTTGCCGCCCCGCGGCCGCTGTCGAGCCTGCGGCGCAGGCGGTCGGCGTGGAACCCCAGCCGGTCGGACAATCCGCGAGCGAGCGCGCGCCGGGTTCGCCCCCGGGCGCAGGGCTCGACGACTTTGGCTTCGCGCACTCGTCAGCACCGCCGTCCCACCCTGCCGATCCCGCTGCCCGCAATGACGAATACCGCAGTGCGGCACAACCGATGCCGGCGCTGGAGGGGTTTTAGCCGAAGCGTCCTCCGACGCTGCCCCGCGGTGCAGTTGCCAGCACTGACCGCGGCTGTTAGGGTGCGGGTTTGCCGTCCGATCTCAACAAATTCAAAAAATGAAACCATCGTCGCGCCGCAAGGCCCTTCAGCGAGTCGGCTCGGTTCTGGGCGCAGATACTCGTCTGACGGGAACGCTGCAGGTCGATGAAAGTATTCGTATCGACGGCCGCCTCGATGGGAATATCGAACAATCAGATGGCGATGACCGGTGGCTGATGATCGGTCCGACGGCTGAAATTCGTGGCGATATCCGGGCCCAGCATGTCAGCGTCGGCGGCAAGGTGGTTGGCAATATTTTCGCCAGCGGTAATGTCGAACTGACCAACGGCTCCGAGGTGCGGGGCAACATTAGCCACCGGTCCATCACGGTCGAGCCGGGCGCGAGTGTGCATGGGCAGTTGATCGCGATGGACCCTCCCCAACCTGAGATGCCGGTAGCGGCCTCGTCTGCGACGACTGACACTGGCCAGAGCTGACAGCGCCGGGCTCTCGGACTGTTCGGATGCCTATACACATACAGACCACTATCTTCATGATCTGCATAGCCTATCTGGTTGTGCATGGCGTGATCTGGTTCGCGCTGTCCGAACAGCGCAACCTTCAGGTGTGGCTGTGGTGTTCCTCCGGCTTGCTAAGCGGCGTGTCCATCGTGTTTCTGTCGATGCGCGATCTGTTCGGTGAATTCCTCTTTTTGTACGTCGGTCAGCTGCTCATGTTGGCCGGTAACATGGGGCGCTGCATCGCGCTGAGGCTGTTCTTGCCCGAACCTGTGCGGCCGGCAGTCGTAGCTCATACCGTCGCTGCGCTGGGCTACTATGTCTGGCTTGCTTTTGCCTATGAGGCGGGCACGCGTGACGGCCCGCTGTCGGTGATGTTCTTCGGGTTTTACGCCATCGTCTGTTTTGATTATTTTCTGGCAGGCTCACGCATCCATCTGCAACTGCAGACACTCGGCCCGCGCTTGCTCATGATTGGCGGACTCGCATTTTGCAGCTCGCTCGGATTCAAGGCGATTCTTGTCGCTGCGGGTCTGGGTGCGGACGGCATTTATGCGCCGGGCATCGACCAGTATGTGATGATCGCCGGTCAGTTCATTGCGATCACTCTGGTGAATATCGGTTTCCTTCGGATCTTTCTCGATCTGCGCGAGCAAAAGAACCTTGAAACAGAACGCAATCTGGCTGCCGCTGAAGCGCAGGCTGGCCTGCTGGAGCGTCACCGAGAGGAGCTGCAGCTGCTGCTGACCGAGCGCGAAGAAATCATTCGGCAACTGACCCTATCGAACAAGACCGCCGGCATGGGTGCCCTGGTCGCGAGCCTGGCACACGAACTGAATCAACCCTTGTGCGCGATTCGTCTCAACGCGCAGCTGGTCGAGCGCAAACTGAACGACCCCGAGGTCGATGTACAAGGTGCGAGAAAATTCCTGGACTCGGTCATCATGGATAACCGGCGTGCGGCCAATATCATCACCAAGCTACGCAATATGTTCGAGCATTCGAACCAAGAACATGGGCTGATCTACCTCGACGAGCTAGTGAGAGATACGCTGGCCCTGGTGGAACCCCGTGCGTTGCATGAAAACGTGACCATTCATTCCGCATTAGAGAGCGATCTCAGCCTGCAAGGAGATTCCACCCAGCTTCAGCAAGTCATACTCAATCTGCTGAACAATGCGCTGGATGCACTCACGCTCACTCAAATCGACCAGAAAACCATTGGCGTACGCACTGAGCATGTCGGCGGGCGGTTGATGCTGCATGTCACCGACAACGGCGTCGGCATACCGGAAGATTTGAAGCCCTCGGTATTCGAACTGTTCAAGACCAACAAGGCACAGGGCATGGGCGTCGGTTTGTGGCTGTCCCGCACCGTGATCAATGCGCACCGTGGCGACATCCGCTTTCAGAGTCGTGAAGGCGAAGGCACACATTTTGAGGTCGAGCTGCCGGCCAGCTGATCCTGAGCAGCGCTAAACCTGCAGCGGAGCTGACAGGTACTTTATAATCTGAATCACCCCTTGAACGCGACGACTGATAGGCCAACGAAATGACCGCCATACAGCCCCGCTCCTCCTCCCCATCACTGGCCCTGCTGCTGGCCCTATTGCTGGGTCCTCTCGGCCTCATTGATGCGGAGGCTGCGGTCTACCAGTGCACCATTCCCAAATTGCGAGGCAATGATTTTGTCTGTCGCGAATACCCGAACCTGTGTAACTTCATTTTTGTGATTGATGAGCGCACCCAGCAGGTCTCGCGCCGTGACTCAGGCAAGGATAAGCCCGTACCCGTCGCGGTCGACAAATGGGAAGAGAACAAAATCATCGCGCATGAAGACCTGACGCGTACCGATAGTCGATTCATTGAGCAGTATTTCTACAAGATCGAGCTAGACAGCGGTAATTTTCTGCTAGCGAATGAATATGTGACCAACAAAGGCCGGTATCTGACGCAAGAAGATATCAAACTCGCCGATCCGAAATCCTTCGGCTATTACAAGCCCAGGCTTTTCTCAGAGCGTGGACGCTGCACACTCAAGCCTAAAGATTAAGCGTCCTGCTCAACTCATCCATGTCCAGCCAGCCCGCCCGACGCTACCGCTACTATGATCTGCTGCTGGCGGCATTCGTCACCGTACTCCTGTGCTCGAATGTGATCGGTGCGGGCAAGGCAGCCGTGATCACCCTGCCCGTACTGGGCGAAGTGACGTATGGCGCCGGCATACTCTTCTTCCCGATCTCTTACTTGTTCGGTGACATTCTCACCGAAGTCTACGGTTATGCGCATGACCGCCGCGCGGTGTGGGCGGGTTTTGCGGCGCTGGTGTTCGCCGCCATCATGTCGCTTGTGGTGGTGTCGCTGACGCCGGCCAGCAATGAATACATGGTCAACTATCAGCAAGGGCTCGAGACGGTGTTCGGTAATACCTGGCGGATTATCGTCGCATCAATCACTGCATTCTGGGCCGGCAGTCTCGCCAATGCCTACGTGATGGCAAAGATGAAGATCTGGTCGGGCGGGCGCTTCCTGTGGATGCGCACCATCGGCTCGACCGCAGTGGGCGAGGCGATCGATTCATCGCTGTTCTACATGATGGCTTTTTATGCGATCTGGCCGACCGAACAAGTGATCTCTGTCGCTATCGCCCAGTATTTCCTCAAGACTGGCTGGGAAGTGGTGATGACACCGGTCACCTACCAGGTCGTCGGCTGGCTCAAGCGCAAGGAAGAAGAAGACTATCTGGATATCGGAACGGATTTCAATCCCTTCCGTGTGAAGGTCTGATGCCTGTCTGACATTGCTCCTGCAAACACAAAGGCCGCCGTGATCATGCTACGGCGGCCTTCGTGTTCAGTGAGATGGCTTACTTCGCCATTGCCGGCTCAGTGATTTTGTCCAGAGCCTCGGACAAGTGCTGGATTGCGCGGTCGACATGCGTGAGCTTTTCCAGACCAAACAGACCGAGGCGGAAGGTGCGGAAATCGCTGCGCTCGCCGACTTGCAAGGGTACGCCGGCTGCCGTCTGCAGACCCACTTCCATGAATTTTTTGCCATTCTGAATTTCGGGGTCGGTGGTATAGCTGACCACCACGCAAGGCGCCTGATAACCCGGTGCTGCAACGCTCTTGAAACCTTTCGACTCGAGAAGCTTCCGGACTCTCGCGCCGAGATCTTCCTGTGCTTTTTTAAGTTGCACAAAACCGATGGTTTGCGTCTCTTTCATGGTGTCACGCAGAACACGCAGCGAATCCGTGGGCATCGTGGTGTGGTAGATGTGCGATCCTTTTTCGTAGGTCTCGACGACCTGCAGCCATTTTTTCAGATCGCAGGAATAGCTGGTGCTCGTCGTCGAATCAATCTTCTGACGAGCGCGCTCGCTCATTGCGATCAGCGCGCAGCACGGTGAGCTGCTCCAGCCTTTTTGCGGCGCACTGACGATGACATCTACCTTGGACGCCACCATATCAACCCACATCGCGCCAGAGGCAATGCAATCCAACACGAACAAGCCATCCACCGATTGCACTGCCTCGCCGATCGCGCGCAGATAATCATTCGGCAGGATCATACCGGCCGAGGTCTCGACATGCGGCGCGAACACGACCGCGGGCTTGTTCTCGCGGATCCACGCGGTGACTTCCTCGACAGGGGGTGGCGCGTAGGCACCCTCGAAACCTTCCGCCGGCTGGCGGCCCTGAATCACGTGGAGCTCATTCGAGATGTGGCCCATCTCGAAAATCTGGGTCCAGCGATAGCTGAACCAGCCGTTGCGAATCACGAGGCACTTGTTGTTTGTGGCGAACTGACGCGCGACCGCTTCCATTCCGTAGGTGCCGCTGCCTGGAACGACGATGGCCGATCTTGCGTTGTACACCTCTTTGAGAATGCCAGAGATGTCATTGATCACGCCCATGAAAGCTTTGGACATGTGATTCAAGGAGCGGTCGGTGTAGACCACGGAGAATTCAAGCAGTCCGTCGGGATCGACGTTGGGCAGCAAACCTGGCATGGCAAATCCTGAAAAATGAGAAAGGGCGACGTCGCCCGGATGGCCGGGCGATAGCGCCCTGAGCAGATCGACAAGTTTAACAGAGGCAGCCTGTGTCGCCTTGTTGCCTAGCATATAAGCAGTTTTTTTACTGCTTTGTTATTAACTACTGCTTTAGAATGCGGCGCTCTGCCCGGAATCATGACGATAATGTTGCGCAAAATACAAAATATTCATTTATAGCCAAGGAGATCAGCGATGCGAACAGCCATCTACACCAGCCGCGGTCCAGCCGCCGAGGTGCTCCGAATCATCGACAGGCCCGAGCCCGAAGTGTCGGCGGGTGAAGTACGCATCAAGCTGGCCTTCAGCGGCATTAATCCGTCCGATGTGAAATCGCGCTCCGGCGTGGCCGCACGCGCGAGCGGCTTTCCGGAGGTGACGCCACACAGCGACGGCGCAGGTGTGATCGATGCCGTGGGTGAAGGTGTCGACCAGTCGCGCATCGGCCAGCGCGTATGGACCTACAACGGCCAGTGGGAGCGCCCGTATGGCACAGCAGCTGAATTCATCACCCTGCCCGCTACTCAATGCGTTCCCTTGCCTGATTCCGTATCGTTTGAAGTCGGCGCCTCCATCGGCATACCGCTGATGACGGCCATGCATGCGGTGCAGGCCTGTGGATCACTCCTGGGCAAAACCGTGCTGGTGCCTGGCGCAGCGGGCAGTGTGGGTTTTTACGTGACCCAGCTCGCCTGCAAAGCCGGAGCGCGCGTGATCGCTATTGTCAGCAATGACGACAAAGCAGCACTGGCGCGCCAGCTGGGCGCATCGGAGGTCATTAACTACAAAACCGAGAATGTGGTCGAACGCGTACAGGCGCTCACGCAGCATCAAGGCGCCGACGCCATCATTGACCTCGACGCAGCAAGCCATGCGCCTCTGTACGGGCAACTGCTTCGCTTTCAGGGTAAGGCGGTCGTCTATGGATCGAACCAGCCGCAATTCAGCATGCCCTTTGGCCCGATGATCCTGGGCTTTGTCAGCGTCTACTGCTTCATCGTTTACAAGCTGCCGCCCGCCGAGATGACACAAGTAATCGACAGCGTGCAGGCCATCCTCGCCGACACAGCGCTGGCGCATCCACCCACCGCCATCTACTCGCTCGACGACATCGCCGCCGCCCACCAGCAGGTCGAGCGCGGCGCGAATGCCAAGGTACTGATTCGTCTGTAAATCGATGGCGACGGATCATTTCGGCCAAGTCGCGAATCATTACGCCAGTCACCGACCAATCTATCCAGCGGCACTGTTCGCGTGGCTCGCATCCCAATGCGCTGATCACACACTGGCCTGGGACTGTGGCGCTGGCTCCGGGCAGGCGTCGATTGCACTCACAACGCATTTCGAGCATGTGCTGGCGACGGACATGAGCGAAGAGCAGTTGGCGCAGGCCACCCCGCATCCACGGATTGAATACCGGGCGGCGCTGGCTGAGTCCAGCGGACTGCCGGATCATTCTGCGGATGTGGTGACGGTTGCGCAGGCGCTGCACTGGTTCGATCGGGATCGTTTCTACGCTGAAGTCCGACGCGTACTGAAACCCGGCGGCATCGTCGCAGCGTGGAGCTATGGCGTGATCGCGGTCGATGGCGACGAGGTGAATGCTGTGATTCAGGATTTTTATCACCGCGTGATCGGTCCGTACTGGCCCGCCGAACGTCATCATGTAGAGACGGGCTATCGCGAACTGCCTTTCCCTTTTCAGCGAATCGAGCCACCACCGCTCGAGATGCAAGCTGACTGGACCCTGGCGCATCTGGCAGGCTATTTGCGCAGCTGGTCGGCTTCTGCGCGCCACGCCGCGGACACAGGCCGAGATGCGGTAACCGAGCTAGTCGCGCAGCTCGCGCCCTGCTGGGGCGATTCGTCATTCAGGCGCACCGTACGCTGGCCACTGGCGATGCTCGTTGGCAGATAGTCAGACGCTGAATCATTCCACGTTGTGGGGTGAGAGAGCCTAGCGGTGCGCCGGGAGTTCCAGCACAGTGAATGGCTCGGCCTCAGCGAGCTGGCCGCGCAAGTTACCGGCACTGATTCAATCAGTGCTTCTGTGGCACGACTCATCCAAACAATCAACTGGTCCTATAATTCGCGACATCTGCCTCGGGGAACACCATGAGAATTCCGGTTATGCGACTAACGATGCTGCGTCTGATACTCGTGCTCTTCGCTGCGTTGAGCGCCTTGGATGCGCAGGCAGCGCAGCTGCGTTTCCTGTGCCGGGGCTGGGCGCCGCTCTACCTCAGTAGCTGGCGACCAGAAAACCCGGATCCGACCGACTTCGACATGATGACCATTGATGCCGATGATGAGACTGGCATCACTCGCTTCGACCTGCCACTGGTGGGACGGCTGCAGTTCAAGGCTTCCGTCACGGACTACGCGGTTAAAGCTACGATTCCGTACAAGCAGATGATGATGGACGATTACATTGAGATTATCGATTTCTACTACAATCGGCCCAGCAGCGAAATTCTGATTACCGCGCTGGAGAAAAAGACGCGCAAAGGTCACCCTCTGTTCAAGGGCAAATGCGCAAAGGTACGGCCGAATAATTTTGAGCCAATACCGCCCACGCCGATTCAGATCAAGTAACCGCCGGGCTCGATAGCAGCGAAATCGGATGTCCGCAGCGTGTTCAAGGTCTGCAGATTACTGATTCACCGGCACATCCTGAGCCGTAGGAATGGTCTGCTGGAACGAGGCGCGTTGCATCAGCCGCTCATAGAGCTTCAGCAAACGCGGCGCATCAGAGCGCCAGTCATAACCGGGGTAGCGGAGATCGAGATAACCCAGCATGCAACCGGTTGCGATCTCGGCAAGCCCGAACTCCAGCACCGTAAAGCTCCCCGAGGGCAGCAGTTGCTGCTCCAGCTCATGTACCCCTGCGCGAATTTTGTCTGCTTGTCGGCTAAGCCAGAATTGACTACGAGAGGCCTCGGGTCGCTGGTTTTCTAAAAAGGTCATCACCACCGCATCGCAAATACCATCTGCCACAACTTCGGTAAGCCGATGGATGATCTTGTCGCGCTTGTTTTCCGGCAGATGCCCGGGTGTCTCGAGCTCGAGGTACTCGAAGATGACTTTGGAATCATGCAGGACCCGACCATCATCCAGCACCAGTGTCGGTATTTTCGCCAGAGGGTTGAGGTCTTTGATTTGACTTCCCGGCTGCCACGGATTATCGATCACGACGTCGTGCGGAACCTGTTTTTCCAGCAGCGTAACGCGGGCTTTTCGGGCGAAGGGACTGGGGGTTGCGATGTAGAGTTTCATGGGAAATGCGTAATCGATAGTGCCCGAATAGACGGGACCGATGAAGACTACGCGTGGGTCTTTGGATACCATGCGCGGGTGAATCCAAATCATACCTGCTCGGGATGTACGAGCGCGCAGGCTTTCTGCGAACAACCTCGATCATGCGTTGGCGTTATCTGGCTTCCGGGGCATGGTGACCTGCTCCCAGGATTCGCATCAATCAAGCGCTACCTTTCGCTAAATCATTGATTCCTATGGGAAATTTTTTGATTTAAGCAAAAGAAAGAGCTTTCAACATAGGCGGGAATCGGGATATACCCCTGCCATCTACGCTTTCTAAGGAGAACCGGCAGATGGCGATTTCTAACGTTTTCATCAACAACCGCACCCAAGCCGTCAGGCTACCGGCAGAAGTCCGTCTGCCCGAAGGAGTAAAGCGAGTGAGCGTAAGGGCAATCCTTTGCTGATTGAACTACTGTCCCAACACGTGCCATCTCAAGATGGACCGGAATACCCAAATTGACTCGAAAGCGATCACGGTGATATGGCTCGGGCAATCGTCGCTTTCGTTGGCGTACTTTCCTGAAAATATTGCGAGCTCTACAAAGACAGCGTCTGTGCACCAATGGCGTTTAGTTCACTGACGCAGCGCGATGGACACCAAGTTTGAGGCCCGCAGCATCCAACACAGCCAAGAGCGTTTTGATCGTTGGATTACCATTCGGCGAAAGTACGCGATAGAGACTCTCGCGGGGAATACCAGCTCGCTCTGCTACTGCCGCCATACCTTGCGCTTCAGCGACATGGCGCAATGCCGCAAGTAATGCTTCACGGCCGCCATCTTGATTGGCCTCTTCCATC
>JBEGNF010000015.1:0-44112 GCA_041182625.1 Pseudomonadota bacterium
CATATTACGCCGCGGTGAGCCACCGATCGAGATGCCCGGGTGGCAGGGCGAACCTGCGGTGAATGCACATATCCTCGACCTTCACGCCTATTTGACGGCGCGCGCCAACGGAAAGCTCAGCACTGAACGTCCACCGCCATAGTGGTGGCTACCCATGTATTCGATAAATCAGGCCGCGTCGTGTTGAACCTGAGTGTGTCTGCCAGGTCTCTCTTTAGACGATGCAGATTATTGCAAGCAGAGCGATCTGAGCCAGATAATTTTGGTGTATCCCACTCGACTTTAAGGTCATGTCGCTAGCGTCATGCGCTACCTGAGGAGAGAATTTCTGCTCACAAAGCAGACCGCTGATGCGATGACTTTCTGCTCACAAAGCAGACCGCTGATGCGATGACCTGCAGGCCATCAAAGAACTATCTGTACCCCCATGCTTGCAGCAACGTTCCGGGCCTGGCGCATTGCCACACCTTGAACCGATTTTTTTCATCACAACTCACCGACTAAGGCCATCAACATGAATGAACCGACCATACCCACCAGGGGGAATACGCTGTTTACCCTGAACATCGAAAACAAGATATATCGCTGCGTGGTATCGGAAGCGGCGCTCTACTTCTTGTGCCGAGATCAAGATAATTCCATGCATCAGCTGGACGCCTATCTGCGTCTGAAGGGTAAAGTACAAGCCAAGGTCGAACAGTTACTGAATCGCGGCAGCGGCCATTTGCCTGCGGTGCTGGAGTCAGCGCACTTCAGCAGCTGACATCGGGCACTCGCTGAATGACCACTCGGGTCATTCGGAACTGCAGATCAACACCGACACCAAGACTTGGTAAAGTAAGGTTCTCTGGCAAACGCCTCCGGTGCGTGCGTGCATGCGCCTCATACAAAAAAGGCAAAACGGTGAACCGACGATTATTTCTGGCGCAAGCCTGCGCGTTCATGGCATCTGGCCTGTCCGCCGAATCTCTCAGCGCGACGAAGCCCCTCAAGACCGGGCTCGTATTCGACGAGATTTTTCTCACGCCGTTTTTCCCACCAGACCATCCGGAGCAACCCGTGCGGCTGGCGGTGGCCTGGAGCGCGATCAAAGCATCGGGGCTGGACCGGCAGCTGCAACGCATTCCGCTCAAACCTATTCGCAATGAAGAGCTTCGGCTAGTGCATACGCCGGCGCACATCGCTGGCATTCGCGACAAATACGGCCCCGTGATCGACCGCTATGCGAGAGCGGGCGTTGGCGGCACGCTGGCGGCTTGCGATGCGGTTCACTCGCGCAAGGTGAGAAACAGTTTTGTACTGGTACGTCCACCCGGCCATCATGCGCACAATGCCGGCGAGGTGGTAGGTTTTTGCCTGTTCAACAATGTGGCGATTGCGGCCCGCTACCTGCAACGGCGTCTGGGCTACCGAAGGATTCTGATCGTCGACTGGGACTTTCATCATGGCGATGGAACCGAAGCATTTTTCTATGACGATCCCACGGTCTTGTTTTTTTCAACGCACCGCTTGGAATCCTATCCGCGGACCGGCGATCCGCAACGCCACGGCGAAGGCGCAGGCCTTGGCTACAACATCAATGTGGCACTGGACTGCGGTGCCGGCGATCGCGACATCATCGACGCCTTCGACACGCAGCTGATGCCGGCCGCGCGGCGCTTCCAACCGGATTTCATCCTGATTTCTGCCGGTTTCGACAGCCGTATCGACGACACGCTCGGTTGTTTCAATATCACGGATCAGGGGTATGCCGAACTGACGGCGCGGGTGCAAACGATCGCCCGCGAGTGCGGACATGAGCGCATCGTTTCGGTGCTGGAAGGTGGATACCACTTGCCGGGGCTGGCCAGCGGCATCCCATCACACATTCGGGCGCTGATGCGATAAGAAGTGCGGCGACGGTGTCCGCGGCTCCCACACAAAACGAACCTGACTCTCAGCCAGTGACCCGCTTATCGCCGGCGATGCTCTTGAGCTGTGCAGTTTGCCGCTGCGGCTTGGCAAGATCATTCATCATCAGATGATCTTTGTCCTGTTGTTCCGCAACGAGACACAAGAAGCGCATGCAAGAGACTCGCAGGAATGACGAAAAATTATCGACCTTACCCTGACGCTCGATGATCTCTTCATACAGCTTGCAGATCAGCTGATTGGTCGTCGTTTGCTCTCTCGACGCGATCCGGGCCAGCACATCCCAGCACAGATTCTCCAGCCGGATACTGGTGACTGCACCGCGAATGCGCAATGACCGGGTCCGCTGCTCATAGTGGATGGGGTCGGCGCTGGTGTAGATATCGCACATGGTAGTCTCCGCAGAACGCTCCACATCGGGCAAGCCTGAACGGCTGACACGGCGCGGAACGAACCCTGTTTATTTGACCGTAGACAAATACTCGATGATCGCAGCGCGGATCGCAGGATCTGCTTGCTTGTACATCATGTATGTGCCGGGAGCCACGTTCTGCGGCTCTTCCAGCCACTTGTCCAGCAGATCTGCCGTCCAGGTTTTTTTGGCGAGCGCCTTTTTGAACTCAGCCGAATACGCAAAGCCCTTTACCTGTCCTGCTTGCTTTCCGACCACGGCACGCAGGTTTGGCCCCATGCCTTGCGGCGCATCAGCCGCGATCTGATGGCATGCGGCGCAATGCTGGGCGAACAGCTTCGCGCCATCCGCCGATTGGGCGTGCGCCGGGAGCGTGAACGCCCCCGAGGCAATGAGCGCCAGCGTACCGGCTACCATGGTCATGCTGGCGCGCGCCATCACAGCTCCTTGCGCGACATGCTGCGCGCTATGTAGTCCGCCTGCCGAATCGCCAACGCAACGATGGTGAGCGTCGGGTTTTCCGAGGCACCGGTCGTAAACTGACTGCCATCGGACACGAACAGGTTCTTCACATCGTGTGTCTGGCCCCACTTGTTGACCACACCATCCTTGGCCTTGGCGCTCATGCGGTTGGTGCCGAGGTTGTGCGTGGATGGGTACGGCGGCGTGAAAATGACCCGCTTCGCGCCCACGGACTCGTACAGCGCCTTGGCCTGCTTGAATCCGTGCTGGCGCATTGCGCCATCGTTCGGATGGTCGCTGAAATGCACATTCGGGATGGGCAAGCCAAACTGATCTTTTTCAGTCGCGTGCAGCGTGATCGCGTTGGACTCCTGCGGCATGTCTTCGCCGACCAGCCACATACCCGCCATGTTGTCGTAGGCATCCATCGCCGTCGAGAAATCGCGGCCCCAGTCACCCGGATTCAGGAAGGCGGCCAAGAAGGGAACGCCCAGCGACAGTGTCTCCATTTCATAGCCGCCAACAAAGCCGCGCTTGGGATCATGACGGGATTCGTCCTTCACAATGCCGGCCATGGTCGTGCCGCGGAACATGTGCACTGGATTTTCGAAGATTGCATACACCGAGGCGGTCATGTGGCGCATGTAGTTGCGCCCGACCTGACCCGAGGAATTCGCCAGACCGTTCGGGAACATCGATGAGGCCGAGTTCAACAGCAAGCGCGGCGATTCGATGGAGTTACCAGCGACGCACACCACGCGCGCCTTCTGGAAATACTGGTTGCCGTTTGAATCACCATACAGCACGCCGGTCACTTTGCCCGAGGAGTCGTGTTCGATTTTCAGTGCCTGGGCATCCGAGCGCACCTCAAGATGCCCCGTGCGTTCGCCTTTGGGAATCTCGGTGTACAGCGTGGACCATTTTGCGCCAGATTTACATCCCTGAAAGCAGAAACCAATCTGCTGACAAGAACCACGGCCGTCGCGCGGCTTGGAGTTGATCGACATATTACCGGTGTGGAAATGCTTGTAGCCCATCTTGCGAGCACCCGCAGCCAACACCTTGTAGTTGTTGTTACCGGGAAGACGAGGGATGCCATTGGTACCGGTGGTTCCCATTTTTTTCTCGGCCTTGTCGTAGTACGGTGTCAGCTCAGAGAGCGTGATCGGCCAGTCAAGCAGGTTCGCACCCGAGACTTTTCCGTAGACGGTGCGAGTACGGAATTCGTGCTCCTGAAAACGCAGTGAGGCACCCGCCCAGTGCACGGTCGAGCCGCCGACTGCTTTTACGATCCAGGCAGGAAGGTTGGGGAAATCTTGGGATACACGCCAGGTGCCAGATGTGGTGCGCTTGTCCAGCCATGAAATCTTGCTGAACATCGGCCACTCGTCATTTTCAAAATCACTGATTTCGTGACGCTTTCCTGCTTCCAGAATCACAGTATTGATGCCTTTTTGCGCGAGCTCGTTGCCCAGCGTGCCCCCACCTGCGCCCGAGCCGATGATCACGACGACTTCGTCGTTCAGGTCAAATTTCTTGGCCATGCTTGTCTCCTCGATCCCTCAGAATTTTTATTTGCAAGCCCAATGGCAATCAGAGCTTGTCCATCCAGTTCTGGTCGTTGAATCCGCGATTGATATAACCGCCAAATTGCGCTGACGGACCCTGATAGCCCAGCTTCGCCCAGACCGCAGGCTGGTTATAGAGGCTGACCACCAGATCGCCACGAATTTTTTTGAAGAATGGCGTCGCCTCGATGGATTGCAGTACATGCACACGATCGCGTTCGTTGGATACCTGCGCATAGGCCGCATTGAATTTGCTCTTGGCGATACTGTCTGCCTGTGCAACGCCCTCCTGAATCAGCTTACGGACACCCTCGTCCGACTTCGCCTGCTCGGCGTAGACACCAACAGCGTTCTTGTAGAGATCATCGCCAAATCGGTCATGCGGAAAAATATCGCGAGCGATTTTAACCAGCGTGTTAAATGTGTCTGAGCCCAGTGCCTCCTCGGCCAGCGCGGCATTTGGAACAAACATCATCGGCAATCCGCCCGCTGCGGACGCGACGGTACCAGCAGTGGCGATCTTGAAGAACTGCCGGCGTTTTGGTTCTGCAGGTTTGTACATGCTTGCCTCCTCGTTTTATTTATTGGATCCAGCCTTGGCACAGGCTTTTGTTTTTTTAGATTTGCCGCTGGCTACTGGTAATGCCCCGCACGATGCAGTATTTCAATCTTGTAGCCATCGGGGTCTTGCACAAAGAAGAAGCGGGCCAGAAGTTCGTCGCCTCTCTTGAATTCTTTTATCGGCAGCGGGGCATAGCCCAGCTGCTCAAGCTTGTCGCGCATGGCGTCCAGATCATCCGTCACGAAAGCATAGTGGCCATAGCCATCACCATGCGTATAGGGCTCTGAACGGCCTTTGTTATGCGTCAGTTCGATCTCGAAGTCATTGTCAGGATTTCGAAGATAGATCAGCGAAAAATCATCAAAGTCCAGTCGGTGGCTAATCGAAAAACCAAAGCCGTCCGAATAAAATCGGATCGACCGTTCCGGGTCAAAGACCCGAATCATCACGTGAATAATTTTCGGCATACCGTCGTGCGCAGGAAGATGTCGAGCCAATTATGTGTGCGGCGAAAACATGCGTGGTAGTAGCGTGATACTACGTCGAAACGCAACTCAGAAGACAGCCGCTCGGCAAGCGACAGCTTTTGCAGCGCAAACAAAAGCCGGCATGGTCATCACTGACTTATCCAGTGAGCGAATATTCATTCTGATGCGCCACAGCAAAGATCGTTTAACAATATTTAAACGTTTGACTACGTCACGCTTCAGAAAGACTGATCTGAAGAGCTGAACGAGGCATTTCATTTCAATTAATAATCCCCCCCCAACGAGCGGGCAGCGGCTTGGTCTGTCGCGGGGGGCGTCGGGGAGACTGACGGCTTAGCGTTCGCGCAAGCGCTTGCTCTTGCGTGAGCGTTCGGAAAAATCCGCTGGCTTACGCCTCACCCATCCGACGAAGCTCGCGATTTCTGGGTGTGCCAGCAAGGCCTCGACCGTGTTGTACTGTCGTGCGAGCTCGGTCTCTGTCAGTAACGCATGGATCTGGCGGTGACAAATGCGATGCAAGAATTCTGTTTGTGTGCCGCCCTTGGATTTCGGCACCAGATGATGTGCATCTTTCAGCGCGTCCGGTATAGGCCGCTCGCACAGCGGACAGGTAAGTATTTCGGATTGCCGCGGGCCGATCGAAGACAAATGCTCGTCCAATAGCTTGCGTCGTATTCGTCCGCCCATCACCGTTCGCCTGGGTGGATGATGACATCGATCACCATGGAATGACCTGCCCTTCATGATCGACGAAATGCGCGCGCCCGGTCGGCTGCAGACCATCGATCACGTGCAAGAGCTTGCCTGCGGCGCTCTCGGGATCCACACCATCGTCTCCGACAAATGGCCGGCTCAGACGAGAACGCACGGTACCAGGCTGCAGCGCGGCGATCACGGCTTGTGGTCGCCGACGGGCGATTTCAATGGCCGCAGTTTGCAGGAACATGTTCAACGCCGCTTTCGAGGAGCGGTAGCCATACCATCCGCCTTTGCGGTTGTCTTCGATGCTGCCAACACGCGCGGAGAGCTTGGCCCAGATCACTCGCTCACCCGTGGCAAGCAAGGGGGAAAAATATCTCAACAGCATGGCGGGTCCGATCGCATTCACTTGCATCGCTCGCTGTAACTGCTTCGCATCAAGATCGTCCAATCGTTTTTCTGGACCGATGTTATCGATGATCAGCGCACCTGTGGCATCGATAATCAAATGGAATGGGCCATCATCGGCAATGCTTTGTGCGCAGCGCTGCAAACTTTCTGGATCTTCGAGCACCAGCGGCGGCGCACCGCTTCGGGAGAACGTCTTGACTGACGCGCAGCGCGAATCGGAGCGCAGTGCACGGCAGAGCGCCTGACCGAGTGCGCCGGTGTCGCCGAAGACCACGGCGCGATAACCATCCGGCAGGCTGTTCATGAATGAGTCATCAATGGATCAGCGCGATGCCGTGTTCCGGCGCAAGAAATATACGGCGAGATCATCTTCGGTGAACCAGTACTCGATCATCCGGGCAGATTTTTTATCGTCGCTCATGTGAGCGGTCACGCCCTTGCTCCATACGAACGTGGGGCCGCGACTGGCGTCACCAGCACGCTTCTCATCGGGCTTGCCATAGCGGGACGTCAGCTCACTCAAAGCGACCGTCTGTTCGGGTATCCAGCGGATCAGCACCAGAGCCAGCCGGTTATCCAGTGGTTTGCCAAGATGCTCTTTCTGCTGGCGTATGAGTAGGCGCGTGGAGCGCGCATGGGCGTTCGGCGGGAGATTGGCGACCGCTTTCTCCAGCTCGGCAAGCTTTTTTTTGCGCGCGTCATCATCATGCTCGAACAATAGCAGCAGGGAGCCACTGACTTCATCCGTCGTCAACCGGGCAAAGTATTGATTGGGCTTGAGCCAGTCAGCCGGTTCCGGAGTCAGACGGGCAGCGGTATAACGCTGCTTGATGCTGCTGAGCGGCTCAAGCGGCTCCATGCTCAGAAACGTCTCCGCCCGCGCAAAGGCGCAGGCGCTCAGCAGCAGGATGAGCAGTCTCTTCAACATGGGTTCGGAAAGCTTTGTAGTTTCCCCTGATTTTAATGGAGCTACAAAAAGGCTTCAGGCGCGGTCACTGGCATGTTGCCAGACACCTTGCCAGGTCGGTGGCCAGATTCAGGGTGGGGGCAGTCTCGTGCACAATAGCCGATGGGGACATCCTGGCCGGTAAAATCTCGTTTTACAGTCAATGCCAGTCAGTTAAACCCAAACGTCCCGACATTCATCAAAAGACGCTGGGTCCCGGCCTGCGCCGGGACGACGATATAAAGGCCGCTAGCAGCTAAAACGTCATCCCGGCGCAGGCCGGGATCCAGTGACTTTGAGAGATTTTCGATGATCAGGGACAATCTGGACGCTTCACTGACGGGCATTGGTTTTACAGTGGGCTGTCGTCCGGAGCGCGCGCCACTGCCCATTGCTGCGATTGACGGGTACAACGCCTCACAGGGCAGATAACAATGAATAAAAACCTCTGGCTGCTCGCGATCGCTCAAGGGCTTTTCCTGGCGAATAATGTGACCTTTATCGCGATCAATGGCCTGGTCGGGCTCAGCCTGGCTCCCTACCCATGGATGGCGACGCTGCCTGTGATGGGCTATGTGGTCGGCGGCGCACTCAGTACCGGGCTGGTGGCCGAGTCGCAGCGGCGCTGGGGGCGCAAGGTGTCATTTCAGCTGGGTCTACTGGTCGCGCTGCTGTCTGCTTGCCTCGGCATACTGGCTGTTGAACAGCAATGGTTCTGGCTGCTGGTGGCCACGACCGTGGTGGCGGGCTACTACAGCGCGAATGGCCACCTCTATCGTTTCGCTGCCGCCGAATTAAGCGACGGCGGTCATCGCGAGAAGGCGGTCTCGCTGGTAATGGCCGGCGGGCTGATCGGGGCCGTGATCGGGCCCAATCTTGCCAACCACAGCAAGGCCTTGCTTGCGATGCCGTTTGCCGGTGCTTATCTCGCGCTGGGTGTGCTGGCGATCATCGCGTTGGCGCTGATCTCGCAGATCGATTTTCCGCCGGTGCCTGAAAAAACTCCGCATGCGGATCAGGGACGGCCGCTGATGGAGATCATGACGCAGCCGGTGTTCATGGTGTCGGCGCTGGCCGCATCAATCAGCTACGGCGTGATGAATCTGCTGATGGCGGCGACGCCGCTGGCGATGCAAGTGTGTGGCATGCCGTTCAGTGATACCGCCTTGGTACTGGAATGGCATGTGATTGGCATGTTTGCACCCGGCTTCATCACCGGCTCACTGATCCGGCGTTTTGGTGTGCTCAACATCATGGGCGTTGGTGTGCTGCTCAATCTGGTGTGTATCCTCATTGCGATCAATGGCAACGATCTGCATCACTTCGTGTCGGCCTTGTTCCTGCTGGGCGTAGGCTGGAATTTTCTGTTCACGGGCAGCACCACCTTGTCGCTGGATGCCTACCGGCCTGAAGAAAAAGACCGTGCGCAGGCAGCGATCAATTTTTGTGTGTTTGCGGTGATGTCGTTAAGCTCTTTCGCTTCCGGTGCGCTGCTGACCACACAAGGCTGGCACTGGCTGAACATCGGCTCGATCGTGCCCGTGCTGCTGACTGGTATTGCGTTGGCGTGGCTAGCTCGTCAATTCAGCTCGTCAGGGCTGAAGACCTGAGGGCTGTCGCATCGCTGGTCATCCCTCACTACAATACGCGTATGTCTGTATTTCATCCTCAGGTAATCCATGCCTTGCTAGCCGCCGCCCTCTTTGGCGCCAGCACGCCGCTGGCAAAGCTGCTGGTCGGCGAGATACCGCCCCTGCTGCTCGGCGGACTGCTCTACCTCGGCAGCGGCGTCGGACTGGGCATCGCAAGATTAATCCGCGATCGTGGATGGTCATCGTCTGGACTGAATCCGGGCGAGTGGCGCTGGCTGCTCTCGGCCATCGTGTTCGGCGGCATGTTCGGCCCGGTACTGCTGATGACGGGGTTGCAGTCGACGTCAGCTTCCACGGCGTCGCTGCTGCTTAATCTCGAAGCGGTGCTGACTGCGCTGCTGGCCTGGGTCGCGTTTCGAGAGCACACGCATCGTCGTGTGATGATCGGCATGCTGGTCATTGTCGTTGGTGGCGTACTCCTGTCATTGCCCGACGCATCGGCGGTCGATCATGGAGGGCAGGGATCGGTAGCGATTGCGCTCGCTTGCCTGTGCTGGGCGATCGATAATAATCTCACGCGCAAGGTATCGAGCTCGGATGCGATGTTTATCGCCTCGGTCAAGGGACTGGTCGCTGGCTCGGTCAACTGCGCACTGGCGTGGGCGCTGGGCATGCACTGGCCTGAGTTACCGATCGTACTCGCCACCATGAGTGTCGGCTTGTTGGGTTATGGCGCTAGCCTGGTGCTGTTTGTGCTCGCGCTACGCGGCTTGGGCACAGCACGCACGGGGGCTTATTTTTCCACAGCGCCTTTCATCGGCGCTGCGCTGGCGCTACTGATGGGTGAATCAGCGAACGCCTATTTCTGGTGGGCGGGCGCGCTGATGGCCTTCGGCGTGTGGCTACACCTGACAGAGACGCATGATCATGAGCACACGCACGAGCCGCTGGAGCACCAGCATCTGCACACGCATGATGAACATCATCAGCACGCCCATGATGCCGACTGGGATGGCAGCGAGCCTCACTCGCACTTTCACCGGCATGAGCCCATCACGCACAAACATCCGCACTATCCGGACATTCATCACCGGCACTCGCATTGACGACTCTTGCCGTTCAGTGCAAGTGGTTGGCCAGAAAATCCATCAATACTCTGACCCGATGCGGCACTTGCCGGTTGCTGGGCAATATCGCGTAAATCCCCAGCTCCGGTGATCTGAAATCCTCCAGCAGTGTCACTACCCTGCCAGCACCAATCGCATCCTCGGCAATAAAAGCCGGCTGCAATGCAATCCCAAGCCCTTGTACTGCTGCTTCGGTTAATGCTTCGCCATTGTTGGCGTGCAGTCGCGCGCGAATCGGGAAGTTCACCGATGTACCTGAGACCTCGAACGCCCATGTCTGTTGTGCACCGACCATGGTGTAGCTCAGACACTCGTGATGCACGAGCTCCGACGGATGACGCGGTGTGCCATGCTCGGCAAGGTAAGCGGGTGAGGCGATCACGCACATCGGTATCGTGCCCAGCCGTCGGGCGACGTCGTTTGCGCCTAACTTGCCGGTGATGCGTACGGACAGATCGATGGCTTCTTCGATCAGGTTCACCCGGCGGTCGGTGTAGTCCATATCTAGTCGGACCTCGGGATAGCGACGCGCGAAATCGAGCAGCAGAGGCGAGACCCGTCTCAATCCGAATGACAGCGGCAGGCTCACACGTATCGTACCGCGTGGCGTCAGCCGCTCTTCCGCCACGCCGGTCTCGGCGACTTCGACCAGATTCAGTATGACTCGGCACTTCTCCAGGTAGGCCGCGCCCGCCGAGGTCAGCGTCAGCCGGCGAGTACTGCGCACCATCAGCTTGATACCCAGATGCTCTTCCAGTGCCGCGATCTGCCGGGTGATCACCGAGCGAGCGACGCCAAGCTGCTGCGCGACCGCTGAGAAGCTCCCCAGCTCGGCCACTCTGACAAATACATGCATCGCCTGCAATCGGTCCATTGTTGCTGATAGCGGAATAAATATTTGTCTATTGTCTACTATTTCAGCACGATTAATCCGCCTACATTACGGTCATAGCAGATACTGAAAAGCGTTATTGATATGGAAACCCGACTGCCTACGCTGTTTGTGCCGCATGGCGCACCGACATTTGCGCTGCGTCCCGGTGCAGCGGGTGCGGCACTGGCCGAGATGGCGAGCACCTTGCCGCGCCCGCGTGCCATCGTGATCGTCAGTCCGCACTGGGATACCGAGGTGCCGACGGTCGGCCATGCGAAAAAGCTGGGTACCATTCACGATTTTTACGGCTTCCCGCCTGAGCTCTATGAACTTAACTACCCGGCGACTGGCTGCCCCGAGGGTGCGCGCGAGGTCGCGGCGGCCATCGGTGCCGCCGGCCTGCCTGTCCGCGAAGCGGCGTCCGATGGCCTCGATCATGGCGCATGGGTTCCGCTGCGATTAATGTATCCCGACGCCGACGTGCCCGTGATACCGCTGTCGCTGCAGAGCCATGCGGGTGCGGCCTATGCCTATCGTCTGGGCGAGGCGCTCGCGCCGCTAGTGAACAAGGGTTTTCTTGTGATCGGATCGGGGAATATCACGCACAATCTGCACGATTACATGGTCGCGCGGCAAAACGGAGGCCAGACTCCGGACTATGTGCGCGATTTTCCGGAGTGGATGCACGCGCAACTACAGTCGAGTGATACCGATGCCTTGTTGCACTACCGTGAGCAGGCACCGGACGCCGTGCAGGCGCATCCCAGCGATGAACATCTGCTGCCCTTGTATGTGGCGCTCGGCGCTGCTGGCAAAGGTGCCGCGGTACACCGCTTCCATGCGGGCATCAGCGATTATGTGCTGGCGATGGATGCCTACCTCTTCACACCCGTACACTGAGACATTCACGCGCAGAGGACCTGATGCACGCTTCCACGCACTACACCCGGACTGCCAAATCGCTGCACTGGCTGATGGCCTTGATGATCTTTGGACTGCTGGGGTTGGGCTTTTACATGAGCGATCTACCGCTGTCGCCGCAAAAACTGAAGCTCTACTCATGGCACAAGTGGGCTGGTGTGACGGTATTTTTGCTGACCCTCGTTCGGCTTGCCTGGCGTTCGACCCACCAGCCACCGCTCATGCCGCAGCAGATGTCAAAGCTGCAGCAGGTCGCTGCGCATGTCGGCCATGTCGGACTGTATCTGCTGATGCTGGCGATACCGCTGTCCGGCTGGTTAATGAGTTCGGCGAAGGGTTTTCAGACGGTCTGGTTTGGTGTGCTACCGATACCCGACCTGCTGCCCAAAAACAAAGAACTGGGAGACCTGCTGCTCGAGCTTCATCAAAGCCTGAACCTGCTGCTGATCGCGCTCCTGCTCGCGCACATCGCCGCCGCGCTCAAGCATCATTTCATTGACAAGGATGATGTGCTTAGCCGTATGTTGCCTGCGCATTCCAACCATTCGACCGATGCATCCCCGCCAGAACAATCGACATGAATATTTTTTCGTGCGGTCTTCCTGATGATCGGTCTGGTCACTGCGAAAGCACAGCCCACATGAATTCCAACGAAAGCCAGATTGCATTCCAGTATGAGCAACTATCGAAATTCGACATCGCTACCGACGATGTCAATGTGAAGTTCTGCTTCACCGTAACAAGCAAGTAAGCAACAAGCATCCGCTTTTTTTATTTCGTACCACTACCAGGAGAAACCTGCATGAAAAGTATCAAACAGCTGTCGCTCGCCGTCGCTCTCGCCACCATCGCATCGTCATCGTTTGCTGCGCCCGAAACCTTTGGGATCGATAACAATCACACCTTCCCCAGCTTCTCGTACAGCCACCTGGGCTTCTCGGTGCAAATGTCGCGCTTTAACAAAACCACGGGCAAGATCGTGTTCGACAAAGCGGCCAAGACTGGCGAGGTCGACATCACCATCGACACCACGTCCGTGGATACCGGCTCAAACCTGTTCAACGAGCACATTCAGGCCGAAGATTTTCTTCACACCGCCAAGTTCCCGACCGCGACCTTCAAGTCGACCAAGGTGACCTTTAATGGCGACAAGCCGGCCAAGATCGAGGGTAACCTGACGCTGAAAGGCATCACCAAGCCCGTCACCCTGACTGTCACTGGCTTCCAGGCGATGCCTCATCCGATGGCGAAGAAAGATGCCATCGGCGCGAATGCGCACACCACCGTCAAGCGCACCGACTTCAACATGGGCAAATATGCGCCGAACGTCAGCGATGAAGTCCGTATCGACATCGCGATTGAAGCGATCAAGCAGTAATCAGAACTCGCTTTCCTGGCGATCGTCAGAGAATGCGCCACCAACAAAAAAGTCCGTCTGCGACAAGCCGACGGACTTTTTTTATGAATACTGCCTGGCGAAATCTTAGACCCGGCCTAGTACCCCGGCTGATGCTGGCTGTGGATGCCGAGACAGATCGCGCGAAGCCGTGTGGACCGCATCGGCCAAATGATCCGCATAGGTAGCCGACGGTGCCTCCTGGATCACACCGGCGCGCAGTAATTTACCCTTCACTCGCTCATTCGCCTCGCACAGCACCACGGTGACACCACGCTTGCGCAATGTGGCGGCGACCTCTTCCAGCACCTGTATACCCGTGATATCCATGAAAGGCACGCGGCGCAGTCGAATCACCAATGCATTGGGCTGAGTATGCGTCTCGACCAGCGCGCGCTCGAAATTTTCTACCGCGCCAAAGAACATCGGTCCGGCGATCTCGTAAACCACCAGTCCGCGTGGCAGTTTGTCGATGTGATGTCGCGCCAGCTCGGTAGAGAGCTCCGTCTCATCGACGGGTAGTGTCTCGACCGCATCAGACATGCGGCGCAGGAAATGCAGTATCGCGAGGATCACGCCGACATTCACCGCAACGACCAAATCAGCGAACACGGTCAGCACGAAAGTAATCACCAGAATCAGCCGGTCGGCCAGCGGCGCGGTCCTCAGCAGGTGGATGAAGCGCTTAGCCTCGCTCATATTCCATGCCACGACGAACAGTATCGCGGCCAGTACCGCCAGAGGAATGTTGGATGCCAGCGGCGCGAGAAAGAGCAGCACAGCGATCAGCGTCACCGCGTGCATGATGCCGGCAAGCGGACTGGTCGCGCCATTGCGGATATTGGTGGCCGTGCGAGCGATTGCGCCAGTGGCGGCAAAGCCGCCGAACAGCGGCACAATGATATTGGCGATGCCCTGTCCGATCAGTTCCTGGTTCGAATCATGCCGGGTGCCAGCCATGCCGTCGGCCACCACGGCGGACAGCAGTGCCTCGATCGAACCGAGCATTGCGATCGTAAACGCCGGACCGATCAGCGTGATGATCTGCGGCAGCGACATGACGGGCAAGGCGAATTCTGGCAAACCAGTCGGTATACCGCCAAAGGCCGAGCCTATCGTGGCAATGCCCGGCAAGACCCATACCATCTGCAATATGGTGATCACCAGCATCGCAATCAACGGACCGGGCACGCGCGCCAGTGCGGGCACGCGCGGTGCGAACATCACCAGTGCCAGACCCAGCAGGGACAATCCCAGGGTGGGCCAATGCGTCTCCGGGAAGGACAGCAGCAAATGCCAGAGCTTTTCGTGAAAATGCTCGCCTGCTGGCTTGGGTAATCCAAAAAATTCACTCCACTGACCAACGAAAATAATCACGGCTATACCTGCCGTGAATCCAACCACGACAGGTGCTGGTATGAATTTGATGACGCCGCCCATGCGTGCAACGCCCATCAGCACCAGGATGATGCCTGCCATGAGTGTTGCAACCTGCAAACCAGCGATACCGTACTTTGCTGTGATACCAGCGAGGATGGCGATAAATGCCCCCGTGGGACCCGCGATCTGCAAACGGCTGCCACCAAGAACCGAGATGAGTCCCCCGCCGATGATCGCCGTGTAGATGCCTTGCTCAGGCCGCGCGCCCGAAGCAATGGCAAAGGCCATGGCCAAGGGCAACGCCACCACGCCGACGATCAGACCAGCTACGAGGTTGGGTGCCCAGTGCGAGCGCTTGAGTAATCCTGCGCGGCGGGCTTCCAGCAGAGCGATCATGCGTTTTTTCCTGAGACGACACCCGTGCCAGCACCATCCATCGGAAGATGGCGTTGCGCCGGTGTCAGCTGCGCATGCCACAGACCAAGCGCATCAGCGCCTGGTTTTGCGTGCCCTCGATCACCGGTCGCCAGGTGTCCTCCGGATCGACATTGTTGCTGACACGGTTACCTTTCAACATATTCTCGCTGTAGAACTCGCCCGACAGATTGCGGAATTTCTCACTATGGCAATCGTATTCCTTGTGCGAGCGGTTGGAAAGCACGCCGTTGAGCGGGAAACCATAGTTCAGCATTTCCCATACCGTCACTTGGCCACCCGAGACAATCACGCTTTTTTCATCGTAGTAGAACTCAGCCTTGCCGTTGTCGCCGTATAGCTTCCATTCGGCATGCGCAGCACCAGCGGCGATGCATATCAACGCTGCGAAAAAAATACGATACCTCATGCGTCCCCCTTGTCCTCGGCGCTGCGGGTCGGACGCAGCAAGGTTTTGTAAAGGTAAACCGTGGCCAGCAAAATCGCGAATGCATAGGATGACGCCGTCAGCGCGAACCCGGAAAGGCCGAGCAAAGGACCGAGCAGATGACGAAACACCATGAACAGCACCAGCGCCAGACTGAAATAGAAGATTTTTTCCCGGCGCGTGACCATGAGCTGATTCCTAAATCGAGTGGCGCATCATAGGGAATTCACGAAGGCGATCAAGTCCTCGCGCTCTGCCTTGCTTAGGCCAGCAAAAATGTCGCGCGATGGCTTGGCCTCGCCACCATGCCAGAGTATCGCCTCCAGTACATTGCGCGCGCGACCATCATGCAACAGATTCGTGCTTCCATTCACCTGCTGGGACAGCCCTATGCCCCACAAGGGCGCGGTGCGCCAGTCGCGCGGCCCTGCCTTGAAATCAGGGCGGCCATCCGCCAGCCCCGGCCCCATGTCATGCAGTAGCAGGTCGGTATAAGGACGGAAGCTGCGCTTCGCAATCGCGGGCAGCAGAGGATATTCGCCGGTCTTCAGCTCAGGGATATGGCATTGCGCGCAGCGCGCTTTCTCGAACAGCTTTGCCCCACGCTGCACGTTCTCCGCATCCTGATCGCGCGGTTGCGGCGCATCTAATGCCACTGACCAGAAATTCAGCTCATCCCATGAATAGTCGAGCAGTTCAGGACGATTCCCCGGCGGCACCGCGCGGCAGGCGGTCTGCACCGGCGGGCAATTTTCTTCGATGTACAGTGAAGAGGTCACGCCCATGTCGCCATGAAAAGCGGCGACGATCTGCTGTTTGATACTGGGCTGATTGGCCTTCCAGCCGAATCGACCGAGCGCAGTTCGCTTGTTGATATCGTCGCGCACATAGTTAGGACGTCCGTTCAGCCCCTGCGCCTGCTGCATCTTGGCCAGCGCCAGAATGTCTTCTTCACTCACCGCTTCCAGATAACCCATGCCAAACACTACTTGCGTGTTACGCAGCGAGGTCATCACAGTCTCATCGATCGGACCGAAATTGAGTTTTTCCAAGCGTGTCTTGGGCTTGCGCAGTTCGACCTTTTCACCGTCAGGCAGCGTAACCATCTCTGGCAACCAGTCGATGTAAAGATCCGCTTCACCCGGCTTGAGATTTTCTTTTAATCCGACATTGATGCCAAACACCTGAATCTGATCGCCATAGTGTGGATGCGGGCGCGGCGCACCGTGCTCGTCTTCTCCCGGAACCGACAGTCTCAACAGCTGCTGAAATACCACGATGCCAGGTGCATCCATCGTGCGACCGCGACCTGCCTGCACATGACAGCCTACACAGGAACTCGCCAGAAAAGTGGGGCCCAAGCCCCATTCGCCACCGAGCAGTGGAAACACCACCCACGGTGCCTTGAACTGCTTTTCACCGGCCTTGAATTTTTGCAGCTGCGAATGCGTCAGTCCCGGCACCGGCTGCATGTAAACCGCAGTCGGGTCGATCTTCTTTTCGCTTGAACGAATCACTTGTGTGGCCGCCGTGCCGGCAGTCCCCAGCATCGCGGCGGCTACCACCAGGACGCAGAATGTTTTTAGCCATGAAGTGCGAACGCTGCGAAGAACCGCCATGGTCTGCCTCTCTGTCAGATCGAAAGAGTGTTCACAGGTCACGGGCTACGCGAAAACCCGTCTGGTGGTTACGCATACCCTCTTCCTCGGAATAGCGATACGCCGAGCGTGCAGTCGACGGACCATCCAGCCATGCACCGCCGCGAACCACGCGCTTCTCGCACTTGCCCTCATGCTTGCGTGCCGAGCCATCTTCGGGGGCACCCGAGTAGCCGGCCTGATGACAATCCTCGACCCACTCACGAACATTTCCCAGCATATCATGCAGGCCAAAGGGATTCGCCTTGTACTGGCCAACCTCGGCATTTTCTGCCGCACCGTCGTTACACAGCACATGCGACCAGACATAATTGGGGTGTGCCTCTTTGCCCTTTTCGTCGTGCAGGTTCGCGAATTCGCAGGTTTTTTTCTTGTCGTCGTTACCGCCCCAGAACCAAGGCGTCTTGGTGCCGCCTCGCACCGCATATTCGAACTCGGACTCACTCAGCAGCCGGTACGCCTTGCCAGTTTTCGCAGAGAGCCACGTGACATAGCCCTTGGCCTCGGCCCAGGACAGATTCACCGCCGGGAATTTGCCACGTCCGAAGCCGGCATCATCGGCTTTCGGACATTTGCCGTCAGCGACGCAGGCATCCCATTGCGCGAAGGTGGTCTCGGTCTTGGCCACTGCGAAAGGGCGGGCAATCTTCACCGTCCGTTGTGGCTTCTCATCCAGATGCCCACTCTCGACCTTGTCCGAGCCTTGCACGAACTCGCCGGCGGGCAGCACCACCATCACCGGACAGGTGTCGCAATCGTTGAATACGCTGCCGGGGGCACGGTCGTCAGCCGACGCAGCGCCAGAGATCAGCGTGAAAACTAGCGAAGACATCAGTAGGCGAAGCGCTTTAGCGCCTTGTATTGTTTTTTGCATGATGATTTTCAGTGTTTCTCAGAACGTAACTCAGAACGTAAAAAAGCCGGCAGCGCAGCGCTGCCGGCGAGATGAGACAAGGAGACGAATAGGCCTTGATCACAATGAACTGCATGTTGTTATGATGCCTGTCCTGCGAACCCGATGAAATCAGCTCAGCATTTCTGCTCCATCTTGCAGGACTTGTAGCTCTCGTCCGGCTGAACGACGCCTTCGCAGGCTTCTTTCACGTTGATCTTGGCGTTCCTGCAGGCCGTGCCCAACGCGACCATCGAATCACTAGAGGCATTCTTCTGGTCACAGAAATAATCCTGCTGCTTCTTTGCGTCATCGCAGGTGCCGACGCGCGTCTTTTTCTCACCATGGTGATCTGCGAGCGCCACTGATCCCGTGATCAGCAGCAGGCTCGCCAGCACCGGGGCAAGCTTCAGAGACTTCATGGTAGTCCTCCTATGTGGCTTTCGGTGAGGCGGACAGGCCGCAAGACCTGCCCGCTCAGAAGCTGCACCCGGGCTTAGCCGAATGAGCGACCTTCCTTGGCGATGTAACCATAGGCTGTGTTGCTGCGCTCGCCGCCCATCGCCAGATACTCCTGCTTCATCTTGGCGATCATGTCGGTGTTGAACGGGTTGTTGACCGCGTCCAGCGCCATCTTCTGCGCATCGAGCTTGTACAGCTTCGCTGAGTTCAGGCCGAAGATCTTGTTCTTCACTGTGCCACGACCGTCGCCCATCGGGATCTTCCAGCCTTGCTTCTTCATGATGCTCTCGGGGATCTCGAGACGGCGCATCGCTTCGATCTGCCACTGCGGCGAGCCATACCAGACCGAGTCCGTGCCCCAGACCACACGATCCGGACCCATCAGGTTGACCAGCTGGCCGACGAAAGCGGCGCAGAACTTCGGATCGGTGACAGCGGTCGATGCGAACACTGAGCCGAGCTCGGCGTACACGTTGTTGACGCCGAATTTCTCCGGAATGCGGGCGAGATCAGTGGACCACTTGATGTAGCCGGTCTTCTCGAACTCTGCCATCTCCAGGTCGGGTTTGTCGGCGAGCCATGGACGCAGCGCAGCGTGATAAATCACGAAGTTCATCTTCGGCCAGTCTTTTGCAGCCTTGCCAAGGTCATTGACGGTCGCATGCTCCCACGTGCCGGCGAAGGCCTTCTCGTAGTCACGCGGCATCAGGCCCTTGTGGATACAGATGGTGTTGATGCCCGCCTTGATCGCTTTTTCATAGAACGGGTACATCAGCTTCTCGTCATCGAGGCGCCATGCGTACTTCGACGGACCGAACGGATCGCCGATGGTGTAGGACTTCCACGAGACCGGCTTGAGCTCTTCGATCGCGCGATCGACCTCATCCATCCAGTTCGGATATTTCGGCGTGATGATCGAGTGGCCGAGCATACGCACGCTGCCGGCCATCTTGTTCACTGCACGGCAGGCGTTCTGGATCGCGTCATTCGACAGCAGCCACCAGTTCGGATCATCAAAGGGAGCGCCCGAGAGCAGCGACACTGAGGTGTCGGAGTCGAGGAAGATCTCCTTGAGGTAATTGTCCATCTTGTAGCGAGCGAGCGTGGTCGGAATGTTCCCGATGTTCGGATTCACGCCCGCGCCCTCGGCCCACTTGGTGAGGCCAAGCAGACCTTCCTCTTTGAAATCATCACGGATGAAGTGGGTCTGATCATCAAAAATGAACTGGCCCTTGTACTTGGCCTTGCGATCACCGGCGGCGTCGAGGTTCTTGGCCTCGGCCTCGTCGACCTCGAACACCGTACCGTACACCTGATTCATCGCCATGAACGCGGTCGCCATACCTGCCGAGGTCGCCAGGAACTGACGGCGGCTCATGTTGTGGCGCTTGGCTTCCTTGTCAGCCATTTCTTTGATCAGGAATTCGACCTTTTTCTGGTTCTCGGTCTGCGGCAGCGGATTGTATTCACCGTTCGACACCATTTGTGTCGGAATCGGCGAACGGAACGCAGCCTCATCGGCGTGAAGGCATTCCTCGAACTCCCTGTCGGTCATTGAAACGCCAAATGGCCTTTGCTTGTCTGTCATTGTTGTCTCCTCCGTTGTGTTGATCCGGTCTCACGGGACCGAATGACTTTTTGCCGGGGTAGTGATGCTGCCGCGTGACGGCAGTCCGCCCTTGAAGGCCGAACCGAACCATTATTTGCAAATCGCGTGCCAGAGAACGAGGTGTTGAAGCGGGCTTTCAGCAAATAACGACAAGTGACTGAATACACTCGATTTTCAGTGTGCGCGTGCTGCGCTGCGAAAACTCAATACGACCGGCATTCAATCCTTCATCGGTGGGTGATCGCACAACTGTCACAGGCAGACATGTGACAGTTGTCACATCGCGGCTGTCACATGTCTGCCCGATGTGACACTACTGCGGATGCTCGATACCGTAACGCTTCATCCGACGATACAGGGTCATTCGGGAAATGCCCATGGCTTGCGCCGCGGCGGTCACATTCCAGCGGCAGGCTTTCAGCTGAGCGTACAGTTCACTGGCCTCGGGGATTTCTATCGACAGATCGCGCGTGACCTCGGTGGGCGGATGAAATCCCACGGTTTTTTCGTTGAGATATTCCGGCAAATCGCCGGGCATGATGTGATCGCCACGGCACACGGCGGCGGCGAACTCGATCACATTGCGCAGCTCCCGCAAGTTGCCAGGCCATGAGTGCGCCAGCAGCATCTGCTTGGTATCTGCATGCAAACCGGGTACGGCGCCATCAGTCTTGCGACCATGCAGCGCCAGCACGCGATCAATGACCCAACCCAGATCCTGACGCTCGCGCACAGGGGGCAGCATGAAATGTGCGCCGCTAAGACGGTAATACAAATCGTCCCGGAAACCGCCCTGCCGCACTAGCGCCTCCAGATCGCAATGGGTGGCTGCGACGACCCGAATATTGACCCCGACCGCGCGGGTCGCGCCGACCGGGAGCACCTCTCGCTCGGAGAGCACGCGCAACAACCTCGCCTGCAAGGGCTTAGGCATATCGCCGATCTCGTCGAGGAATAGCGTGCCGCCATCGGCTTCCTGTATCAGCCCTCGCTTGCCCTTGCTCGCCGCGCCTGAAAAACTCCCGGGTGCATAACCGAACAGCTCACTCTCAATGAGTGTGTCAGGAATGGCAGCACAATTTACTGGTACAAAAGGACCGTGACGCCGCTCACTGCTCTGGTGCAGCGCCTTTGCAAAAAACTCCTTGCCGCTGCCCGTCTCCCCCGTGATCAGGATGCTGATCGGCGAGTTCAGCAGGCGCGCGGCACGCGATATCTGGCGGTCGAGCGCAGCATCACCGCCCGAGAGCGCTGCAAGCGGCGCAGGAATCTCTGGCTCCATCTTTGCGCGTGTTGCTTCGAGCAGCGAGCGCGCAGGCGCAACAACCGACAGGAACATCAGCCTCTGCGTACCGCTGATCATCACCGCGCGACGATCCACCGGTTGCGCCGCCATGAAGCGGGGTAAGTCATCGAGACTGATATTCAGCAACGTATCAATCGACTGCCCCATCAGCTCGGGAACATTGACGGTTTCAGACGACCTATCGGCAAACAGGAGCTGCGCACGCCGGTTATGACCGAGCACCTTGCCTCTGGCATCGATCGCGATCAGGTACTCGGGATTCACCTCGAGAAATTCCGGTGCCATGGACAAGCGCAATATCCACTCATGTCGAAAACGATGCAGGAAATAGGCGTTTTCAATCTGGTGCGAATACATGCGCACCAGCTGCAGCGCGAGATGCTGACTTTCTTTGTACTGAGGCGCGGTCAACGCAGAAATATCCAGCACGGCTTTCATCTTGCCAGTGGCGCCATAGATAGGCGCGGCGGTGCAGGTCAGCGGTATGTGGGTCGCATCGAAATGATCACCAAGGTGAACCACCAGCGCCTCGCCCGTGCTGATGCAGGTACCGACGCCATTGGTGCCCACATACTGCTCGTTCCAGTTGGAACCAAGATACAGGCCTGCTTTGCGGAGACTGGGATCGAGCTGGATATCGCCGATGAAATCAACCGTCACGCCCTGGGCATCTGTCAACAGCACCGCGTAGCCCAGCCCGGCTACCTGATGATAAAGCGTCTCCAACCCATGACGTGCAATCGTCAAGAATTCATCCAGCTGATCCTGATGCTCTCGCACTTGCTGGTGAGGCAGGATGATCGCTTCCTGCATGCGCGTGGGATCGAGCTTGTGCTGGTGCACGCATCGCATCCATGAACTGCGAATAATCTCGTCATGCGCCGCCCCCGACGGGGCCACAGGACCCCGCTCGGCCACCTGCATCACGGTCTCAATATGCTGCCTCTGCTCTGCGTGCATGACCTCTCCCCGGACCCGGCCACAACCCCCACTGGCTGCTGCCGGCTGCACTTCGTACTTTTCTTTTTATTGAATTATGTTGACATACCCTGCCCGGTCGACTCCGCATCGAGTCAGCCTGGCAGCCGAGCAATCTATTTGGACTAAGTTCCTATCTTCCGGATTTCGGGCGACGAGCAATAATTAAATATTCCAATTGGTCACAATTAAGGCATTGTCTGCATCGATGATGCGGCGCGCAAAAATCAGTGCCACTCTCTGCACGCCATGAGATAACTGGCCATGATGCAACGCAAGCAGATAATGATTTGAGAATGAAGGGATGTTGTCTGTCTGGCAGCTGGTGCAGACCACATGACGCGGCGAGCCTGCCTGCCTCGCCGCGATGGGGTTCGCCTAGGGCAGTGCAGCGCTACCCGGCGGCTGAGTTGCGTTTTTCCATTTCGAGAATATCTATCTGAGCCTCAAAAGCACGAAGACGCTTATAGACAGAAATCAGCTCGACAATCGTGCTCCAGCTGCGCACAAGAAACTGGAACGACATCTCAACGCGTCCGAATGCGCGCACGATCTGCTGCATCACGCCCAGCGTGATCGCGCCGGCGACGACGGTCGGGCCCAGTGCGATGTACGGCACCAGTACGCCGAACTGCAGATAGCTGAACTTGGCGATATCAAAATACATGTAGTGAAAGAACAAACGGAAATAATTCTGACGCACTTGCGCGAACAAGTCTTTCACGACAGGCTCGGCACCGCGCGCGGGATCATCCTCCGCATGGACGAGTTCCTTTCGATACGCTGCCTCGACGCGCTGGTTGTTGAATTCCAGTCCAGGTAGCTTGATACCGATCAGCGCCAGGGCGACCGTGCCCAGCAAGGCGAACAGAATGGCGACGTAGACCAGCGCATGCTCCACCTCGCCAAGCAACGGGACTTCGCTGACTTTTTTAGAGAGTCCCCAGAGTATCGGCAGAAAAGCAAAGAGGGTCATGATGGCATCCATCATGTTCGAGCCCAGGGTTTCCATGATGGTTGCGAAGCGTTTGGTGTCTTCCTGAACGCGCTGGCTAGCCCCCTCGATCTGCCTCAGGGTATGCCAGTGCGACACGTAGAAATCATTCATCGCTTGCCGCCAGCGGAAGACCCAGTGCTTGGTATAGAAACCTAACAGCACCGCCACCAGCACATAAGTGCCCGCGAGTTCGCCGAAACTCAACAGGAAACCAAAAAACTCCGGCAGCGTGACCTCGCCCGGCTTACTCAGCGCCTTTTGCACGACGTCATAAAAACCGCCAAACCAGTCATTGATCTTGACATCGATTTGTACCTGATACCAGGTACCGAAGAAAATCAGCACCGCGCCGGGCCAAGCCCAGAACGCCCACTGCCGGGACATGAAAAAGGATTTGAACATGCTGAATCTCTTGTGATTTTATTTTTATGGGTAGTGAAAAACTGAAAAACCTTGATTGGGTCAGGAAGGTACTACTTGAGCTCGAAATTCTCGCAGGGATCCTTGCGCTCGGCCCGCTCGGTTAACCAGACGACATCATACTGTCCGCCAAGAGACTGTATCAGTTCCCGCGAATCGGCGCTGCCCTCGACAAAACCGACGCTGATCTGGCGGAACTGCGGCGCGGTGGCAGCGATCACCTGCGGCACACCAGAGTCTGTGCGCACATGTCCATTGCCGGCGACGAGTACGGCAGGCCGATGGTCAAGCAGCGTGTGCGCGAGCGTGATGTCCGTGATCCGCTGCGCGAAGCGCATACGTGACTGGTAACGCTCGGGTAACTTGCCGCAATGGCCATCAATCAGATCACGATTCAGGATTTTTTCTGCGGCAGCGTCAAGCCGGGATTTTTCGTAGGTCTGTGCCATGCGATCGGGCAGCGCGGTGACGCCTTGCATGAAGATTTGCCGCGACTGGTCTCTGGGCAGGTTGCCGCCGAAGAGCGGCGTTCGGCTGGCGCGTATCTGTTCGTAGAGTTTTTCGTGCGTGGGCCAATCCCAGCCAGCAGGATCAAAACCTGCTGTCACCAGATCGGCCCGCGTATCGGAGACAAAGCTCACCGGTCCGCCTTGGGGCAGGTGCTCAGCGACGACAGTGCGACCTTTGCCCGCGAGCTGCGCGATCAGCTGACCCCGCAGCGCGTGATGAAGGCGATTGTCATGCAATTCGCCCAGCAGCACGATGTCCGCCATGCCAAGACGCTCGACGAGTGCCTGCTCAGAGAGTTCCTTGCCCGAGGAGAGATCAATGATCTGGGCAACCGTCTGCTGCGAGATCAATAGCGAGGCCAGCATCGGCAACAGGCGGCTCAGCAATCCCTCGCGCATCATGGCTGCGCCTTGCCCACGGCAGCCTGGCCTGCAGAGATCAAATGGGTCCAGTCGACCAGCGCCGCCAGCAAGGCCTTGAGCTGTTCCGCAGCCGTTGGGTCAGTCAGTCCGCCCTGTGCATCAAATTTGGTGTGCGCCGCAGAGATCATGGCCTCGGGCCGATTGAGAATCAGTCCATTGAGATAAATGAACACTTGCCGCAACTGATACTGGGCACGAGCACCCCCAAAACCACCCGGTGATGCGCTCATCAGCGCGATGGGCTTGCCCTCGAAAGGTTGTGACGGTGGCCGCGATGCCCAGTCGATCGCATTCTTCAGAACGCCTGGCATGGAATAGTTGTACTCCGGCGTGGCAATAACCAGCGCATCCGCCTTCAGGATCTGCTCTCGCAGTGACAGCACCGAGGCCGGCAGACCTTGCTCACGAATCTCTTCGTTGTACAGCGGTATGGCCGAGATATCTGCCAGATCCATCGTGACGCCCGGGGGCAGTAGCCCGGTGCAGGCGCGCAAAGCCGCCGTGTTCAGCGATTGCCGGCGCAAACTGCCGGATATTCCCAAAAAGTGCATATCAATCTCCTTGCTTGATCAGGCCGATGCCGGGAATTTTACGCGGCTTCTGGCATCGAATTTTTTTCGCGCCGGGTCGGGTCCGATGACCATGAGCCGTCCGGCGACTTCCACCAAAGGAGATACGCATGGATAACCAGATGATTGAAGCTCGCCAGCAAGGAAATTTTCCTTCAAATGATCCGACGCAAGGCTTGATACAAGACCACGAATTTGTGAAGAAACTGATGCATCGATATCTCGACACCCAGGATATGCAGGTCAAGGCGATGGCGGGACCGCAGATTTGCGAGGCGCTGCAAATGCATATTTCGCTGGAAGAGGCTGTGTTCTACCCGCGCGTACGAGAACTCGACACGGATCTGGTCGACCGCTGCGAGACCGATCATGAACGCGCTGACGAACTGATCACGCAGCTGCAAGCCCTCACACCGGGGGGCGAAGAGTACGACACACTGATGCAGCAGTTACAGCAAACGATACTGTCACATATCACTTTGGAGGAGCAACAACTGTTTCCCAAGGTTCGCTCGTCGAGTATCAATTTGCAGGATCTTGCGTTGAAGATGAAAGCTTATGAGTCGACTCTGGTGTCCGACCATGCCTCGAGCGGACAAACGCGCCGACCGGGAGCTCAACACTAAGCGGCACGTTTCCACGAGCAATCATGACGACAGATCCTGCGGTCTGCTGTGGTGCATTGACAGAGTCTCAGTCCGCGCGTATCGCTTCCGCCTGTATCTGCAATTTGACCTCAGGCGAGAAGCGAGGCACACCATAGCTGAGACCGTAGTCGCTACGATCGAAGCGGGCGGATGCATCGACCCCGCAGACTTCGCGCTTGAGCATGGCATGCATCGCGCATTTGAAATGCGTCACTTTCAGTGGCATGGGCTTGGTCACACCGAGCAGGGTCATGTCACCTTCTACCGCCACCAGTTTTTCACCGTCGAATTTCAGTGCGCGGCTCTTGTAGGTGACCGTAGGGAATTGCTCAACGTTGAACATGTCTTTGCCACGCGCGTTTTCGTTCATTTTTGCGTGGCCAAAATCTATCGAGCTGGCCTCAATCGTGATGTCGATGCTGCCGCCAGTGGATGAACCGCGGTCGAGCACGACTTTGCCCGTGGTCTTGGTGAACTTACCGCGCCAAAAGGACAGACCAAGGTGATCCGCTTCGAAGCTGGGATAGGTATGGCCGGGGTCAATGTTGTAGCTTTGCGCCTGAACTGCCGGCGCGCTCATCAACAATGACAGCATGCCTACCACGAACGTGACTTGCTTTGCGGTGAATCTCATCGCTACTCCTGATCAGGGATGGTTGTTATTGATACTGAGGATATCTACGGCACATTCAGCGCATTCAGCGCACTAGCGCCCTGCCACGCGAAACTTGATCACGACTTCGTCGGCCACGATGCTGGTGTCCTTCCACTCACCCTCACCGATGCCAAAGGCCAGTCGCTTGATGGGCAAACTGCCCTCAAACACCTGCTGGTCGCCTTCTTTCTTGACACTCAGCGGAAAATTGACATCGGCTGATTTGCCCTTGATGGTCAGTTTGCCGCTGACGTCCAGCTTACCCGGCGCCGCTGCCTGAATGCGCGTGGACACGAAGCTCGCTTTCGGAAACTGGCTACCGTTAAACCATTCCTTCTTCTGTACCTCGCGGTTGTAATCTGGATCACCCAGATCGAAGCTGGGGATATCGATCTCGACACTTGCCTTGCCTTCTTGTGGCTTGGCTTGATCAAAACTGACCTGCGCAGAAAAGCGGGTGAACTTCGCCTCGACTGGTACGCCCATCTGCTTGAACACGGCAGACACCGAACTTTTTGTCGTATCGATCTTCAGTGCAGCTGCCAGCGCCAGCGTAGCGGTCGATGCGATCACGGCGGACAGCGCAATTGACATGGTTTTGCCGGACATAACCTTCCTTTGAATAAGAGATAGTAGAAGCAACGGCAGCCTTGGTCGCTGATATCGCGCGGACCGGGCGGCGCACACCGCATATTGTGCATCTTCCCGGCAATTACTGCCACGCCGGCCCGACTTCGGGCTCCTCGACCTCACATTCTCCCGCAGACGCAGTACGCGCGGTGAACCAGTCGCCCGCCTACCTGCCTAACTCTCAGGTCGGACGAGGGCATTGTTTTACTTTTTGAGTTGACTGGAGAGACGACATGAACTTCATCATCTGGATTGTGGTAGGCGGGATACTGGGCTGGGTTGCGAGCATGATCATGCGTACCAATGCGCAGCAAGGCATGCTCCTGAATGTGGTGGTCGGCATCATCGGTGCGTTGCTGGGTGGCTGGTTGATCGCACCTCTGTTCGGCACTGGGACCATCAATCAGAACGACTTCAGCCTCGGCTCGCTGGTCGTCTCCTTGCTGGGATCAGTCATTCTGCTGGCTATCGTGAATCTTTACCAGCGCGGCGCCCCACGATAGTACCCATTCGTCATCCCGGTAGCGAGTGGATCATGTCGGAAGGTCGCACCCACTGATCAAACTGCTCTGCGCTCAGCAAGCCTGAAGCCAATGCGGCGTCCTTGAGGCTGACGCGGCGTAGGTGGGCATCATGCGCGATAGCCGCCGCTGCATCGTAGCCGAGGTGAGGTACCAGCGCCGTCACCAACATCAATGATGACGAGAGCTGTTCAGCGATCCGGGCCTCGTCGGCGGCGATGCCTGCGATGCAGTAACGATGGAAACAGCGCATGCCCTCGCTCAATAGTCTCAGGCTTTGCAAGCAGGCATGCGCGATCAGCGGCTTGCTGACGTTCAGCTCGAAATTGCCCGAACTGTCCGCAATGCTGATGGCGAGATCATTAGCCATCACCTGTGTGCAGATCATCATCACCGCCTCGGACTGCGTGGGATTGACCTTGCCCGGCATGATGGAGCTCCCGGGCTCATTCTCGGGGATACGAATCTCGCCCAGACCACAACGCGGCCCGGAAGACAACCAGCGAATGTCATTGGCGATCTTGTTCAGCGCGCAAGCGAGTGTCCGCATGGCGCCGTGAGCGACGACCACAGCCTCATGACCCGCCAGCGCTGCAAACTTGTTATTGGCGCTGACGAATGCCAAGCCGCAATCGGCGGCCAGCACCGCAGCGACACGTTTGCCAAAACTTGATGCGGTGTTCAGCCCAGTACCCACTGCGGTTCCGCCGATGGCGAGTGCATATAGTCCGGGTAATGCAGCGCATATCGTCTCTCTCGCTTGCCCGAGTTGCGCGACATAGCCGGAAAATTCCTGCCCTAGCGTCAGCGGTGTGGCATCTTGCAGGTGCGTGCGGCCCGTCTTGATGACATGCGCAAACTCTTGCGATTTTTGTGCCAGCGCTGACTGCAGTACATCCAACGCCGGAAGCAAATCTTCATGAATGGCCAGTGCGGCCGCCACGTGCATCGCCGTGGGAAAGACATCATTCGATGACTGACCCAGATTCACATGGTCGTTGGGATGCAGCCGTCGCTGCTCGCCGTACCCACCGCCGAGGTATGCCGACGCCCGATTCGCCAGCACTTCGTTCATGTTCATGTTGGTCTGGGTACCCGAACCGGTCTGCCAGATCGAGAGAGGGAATTCCTCGTCGTGCTCGCCCGCGATCACTTCGCTGGCGGCCGCCATGATGGCCTCTGCGAGACTTGGGTCCAGTCTGCCGAGGTCGCGATTGACGGTGGCTGCGGCACGTTTGACTCTGGCCAGCGCCCTGATCAGGCCGACTGGCATGCGCTCCGCAGCCATGACGAAATGCAGCAGCGCACGTTGCGTCTGCGCTCCCCACAGTACGCCAGCCGGCACAGCGATATCGCCAAAGCTGTCATGTTCGATGCGCATCGGTGCGACAGACGTCTGTTGATCATGACTCATGACTTGCCTCCGGTATTCTCACGACACAGTTCGCATGTAAAGTCATCCTTCACGGTTCCAGCGACACCCGAATAGTCAGGGCGCTGCGCACCGCCTGTCCGTGCAGACGGCCCGGAAGGAAACGGGCTTCCAGAAAACGCTGCATGAGTTCTTCCAGCAGCACGGGCGGTAATCTCTCGGTAGAACCCTCCGCCGGAAGCGGCCCTGCCGGCAGCACGCGATCGACATCGCCATATTCATTGATCAGCAAATGCAGCTCAAGCGACTGTGGAAGGATGAACGCGAAACGTCGGGACAGTTCCGGATCGATGTCGATCACCACGGATGGCTTGTCGGTCAGCACCGCTGCAGGCAGATAGTCTGCGCGGAAAGACATGTCCTGCTCGGACAAGCGACCGGGGAAGTGAACATCCGAGATCTTCAGCAGGGCGTCGGCATCAGGCATCCGTGTTGGCGGGATCGGTACTGCCGACAGCGAGATCGTTGGAGCCGCGTCAACGTGTTCCACCCATTGCGCCCACATCATGCCGGTCTCGCGCTCATCAATTGACGCCACGGGCAAGTAGACGGTCTGATGGAAAAACATCCAGAACAATGCGCCCTGAATGCTCGCCGCGCCAACCAGCGACAGCCACTGCTTATTCGTCCAGTTCACGCCACGACACTCGCCTGACAGGATTCACCGATGGCAAGGGCGCCAATCCTTCGACCGTGCTGACCTTGCCACGTTCATTCGTGATCAGCGTGACGATCTTCTCGCCAAGCTTGAGGGTACGTGCACCGGCTGATAGCGCGCTGGCGGCGACCCGCCGGGCAATGACTCTGCCCGTGGTACTCGGAATGTAGGTACCGGTCGCAAGGTCGATCTCGTAAATCCAGCTCTCAGCGCTCGGACGGCAGGCAGTCGCATCCGGCGTATTGGTCACGATGCGCAAAATACCCTGTTGCTGGTCCGGATCGATCGTCACACGTTCGCCGGTAGTTTTGCTGTTCACGATCAGGTCCAAGAACCAACCCCGTTTGGAAGAAGTGCTACTCCAGTCGACGGTATTCGTGCTGACGGTACGCGCCGCCTCGTCGCCCGATACTGGTGATAGATTTTGCTCGACTAGCTGGCTGCGCACATCGCCATAACCGGTCTGGCCCAGATCGTCGCGAAAACTGTAAATGCTCTGCACCGCCTGATCTTTGGCGTCGACCAGACCCAGGTAGCTGCCAGTACCCACAGTAACCACGATGCTTCGCTGCGCTCCGATGCGGACCTCGGACAACTCGGGACGGGTGGTGACTGGCTGCTTGACCCCGCTGCGAATCAGTTGCGCCAGCCGGACTGCTGTGCCGCCGTCCGCCGGATAGGGAGAGTCCACATCAAAGCGCCAGATATTACCCAACAGGTCGCCACCATACAGATGGATGGTGGTGTTATCCATCAGGTTTTCTACCCAGCCATTGATCTGCGCCAATCCGGCAGGGTGGGTGGCGCTGCCAGCACCGGTGCCTATCTTTTGCAGTAATTTGCCGGTGTAGGCGTCCAGCACAAACACATAGGCCTGGCCGGAACCGGGATTGATGTTGTTGTAGCCAGAAGTGAGCACGACGACCCAGCGACCATCGTGACGCTTGGTGATCAGCGGCCTGCCTATGGCATAGCCGACGTCATCTGACTGTGCCACACCAAATCGCCATAGCGCTTTGGGAGCCGAAGGATCTGTGATATCCAGCGCATAAAACTCGCGCCCGGCGGCGCCAAGACCACCCACCAGTAGGGTTCGCCACTGATCTGCGGTGCAACGGGTGACGGCAGCACCTGCCGCCCCCGTGGCCACGCTAGCAACGAGCGTGGATGGACAAACATCGCCTGCCACCGGCGTTCCATCGAGCAGGTAAGAAAATTGTTGGCCGAATTTTGCGTCAGCATAGCGGTACATGCCCGGCAACACCGCCGCCGGAATGAAAGCCCAGTTTTCTTCACCCGTTTCTGCGTCGAATGCGTGCAACATGCCGTCATTCGCTGCGACATAGACAGTACCCTTACGGTTGAACTGTGTCTTGTCGCGAAACTCGCCATAGTTGTCGTCGGCATAGCGGAATGCGGGCCGGCTCACGTACAAGGGCTGCGCATTAATCACTGCACCCAACAGATGGTCGCGCCTCCGGAAAAATCTTGCAGAGTTGCTCAATCGGTCTTCGAAGCCAACGTGGCCACGAAGATAATTCAGCAATTTTTCTCCGGTCAGTTCGGTTGCCTCTGTGCTGCTCAGGTTCGCACATTGCGACAGCTTGGGGCTTGTGCCGCACATAGCGTTAAACAATGACTGCTCGGTAGTGTCGAGATTGCTCCAAACGAAGCGCTTGAGCGTGTCGGGATTCGTCATCGACTGAAACCAGATCGTGCGCCTGTCCGTGCCCGCGCTCACTTTGGCATCCAGCTTCTTAGACGCTGTCCATAGCGGCGTATTGCTGACACTGCCATTGGTCAGATCAATCGCACGTGCGTCGAGCTCGCCATCCCAATAGATACTTCGGTAGCGTGTCGCGAACAGCAGGCTGTCACCCTCGGCAGGCTCCTGATTGCTGGTCGCTGCCGCAGCCGCGGCACCGATTGCCGCACGTATGTTAGCCAGCGTTTGCGACAGCGCATTCGCCAACTGCTCCGGACTGGAGACGTTAAAGTATCTCCCGCCCCCGTTGACGGCAGCGTGCCAGAGATCATCGATACGTTCCGGGCCGGTGAAAAAGATCGGGTCTGGCCAGCCGCGTTTGCCGTTGACGATATCCCGAAAATCTCCGAACGGAGCGTCGAGATAGTTTTCCTGATAACGCAAAGTACCTGAGGCGGCCAGACCCACCGTGTGCGTCACCATATGCTGATGACTGCCGCCAGCCATTCCATCGGACACAGGCACGTTATTGGCGCACAGATCTACCGAGCTTCCGCAATTGGATAGTGATGGTCGCCGCAGATCTGTCTGAAAATAATAAGCGGCCACATCGGCGAGCGTGTTGCTCAATCGTCCGGAAGCGATCATGCGCTGAAAGGGTTTCACCTCGACCATCACTCCTCCACTGGTGGTCACCACCGGTGAGCCCGTGATATCGGCTGCGTCAGGAGCAATCACGTAGACCACCTTACCTTGCGCCACTGCTCGATATCCTTCATTTCTCAGCAAATATTCGATATTCCATGCCAGCATGGCTAGATCTGCGTCAGCATTGTTGGTGATATCGACGATGAATGCTCTGCTCAGCAATTCTTTATCTCTGATTTTGATACTGGATATACCTCGCTTGTTGGCGGTGGAAGGCAAAGCCGTCAGCACCAGCTGAGCCGCGTTAATCTGCCCAGCACCTGACTCGCCATCGGCCATGGGCGCGGGCAATGATTTATCCTGATCGCCCACATCCGTCGTGCCATCAATCTGCTTCGGTCCGTAGCTGCCAGACTCCCAGCTGGTATTCCAGTATCCGTCGGTGGAGAGCACGGTGAAATTCTGCTGACAGGAATACTGAACAGGATCATCGCTGCCGGTCAGCAGCTGGCCGGCATACAAACGACCGGCCTTCGACAAAGCGGCACGCAAAGGCGTGCTGGACAAAGGATTCATTGCATACAGCTTGTTATAGAACTTTTTTTTCTGCTCCGCTGTGAAATCATCGATCTTGAGGAAGCCTGGGGTATCGGCGACGCCAGTGTCGCCAATCGTGGAAAATCCGACGCGAAACTGCTCATTCAAATCGCGGAATGCGCGACCGAGCGCTGTCTTGATGGTCAGTATGCGCGTACGGTGATAGCTGAACCAGTTGGCGAAATTAGTACGCTCATCACTGCCGCCCGGTCCGGAACTGTTACTGACAATTACCTTGGTCCAGTTGACCGAGGGCGCGCGATCGAGGCACGCATCAGAAAACGATCCGCTACCGAGACCCGCCGCATCATTCCCTTTGTAGACATAGTAATAGGCAGCCTCGGGCACGTTAGGAAAGTCGGTACCGGATGACGTGCAGTTTCCCAAAGGTCCTGTGCAATCTTCTCGATATTTGACGGTGTTGGGAATCGTCGGCACGGCAGGCAACGTCCCTGAATTTCGCCAGGCCATAAAGCCGGAGGACAAATCAACGAGGATCGAATCAGCGCTGAACCCGTCATAGGATGCTGCGGTAAAAATCTGCTGCGGATAAACACTGCCGTCCGGTTTGACGGGCACCGGATATTTCACCGCCGGGTTGTAATAGATTTTGTTACACAAAGCACTGCGGTAGCCTATCGTCTTCTCATAGCCTCTGGCGATAACTTCATCACCAACATAACTCCAGACCATGCTGCCTGAGTCATCAAGGATGAAATAAATGTTCGGCTTCACCTGAGACGACACGAGAAAATTCACCGGCGCCGTCGCGATATCGGTGGCCGCCTGCGAACTTACGTGCCAGCAGATAGCAGTCCACATCAGCAGTAACAGACGACGACAGCGCCCATTCAGCAGGTAACTGAATGGGTGCTCCTGATGGGGATACGACATTGAGGATTGAAACATCATCAGAACGATCTCAGAAATGCACCAGTGACTGTGTGAAAACTACGGTATTGCGCGGTCCGCGAACTCTTACCGTGATCCGGTAATAGACTTGCATGCTGGTGCTGAAACGGCTTGACGCGCCATAGCTCAGACTGCTGCGCTTGCTGCTCGCGCTGGCCGAGCCCCCGGCCATCAGGCAGCTGTTCGCACCGCCTTGCGGGCTGCCGGCCAGTCGACACAACCGATGTATCGCGTAGCGAACCACGTTACCGGCGGCATCGGCTGCCAGCGACTTGGACGCTTTTACGCAGGTCGGTGCTGAGGCCTTGTTGCAATCATCATCATCCCAGTCAATGACCACGCCTGAGGATTGGGTGCCGGTGATGTCCAGATCATCGGGAGCGCTCGCGTAATAGCCTTGATTTGGCTGATCGGCATACAGAGCAGCGGTAGCGATCTGAGTCCTCAACCATTCAATGGCGGCTTCATTGCCGGCATCGGACGCCAGCACCGCAGCTTGCCTGAAGGCCAGATTGGCCGCCATCAGTTTGCCCGTGCTGACTGCACGAACAAGACTGATGGCGCCCGCGCTCATCATGACCAGCATGATGAGCGCCACCACCAGACCCGCGCCGGTCCTCTGCTTCGCATTCATGAATCGGTCCAGAGTAGATTGCGCAGCGGCATCTCGGTCTGCAACACCCGGTAGCGATAGCAACGCCAGTCATTCACGAGATTGAGACTGATATCGGTCAGTGCAAGCTGTCCATTGCTGGCCGCACCGGCCATCCATTGCGGAACCGAGGCGTGACAGCCCTGGTCGCTGCGTTCAGCGCTGCGTACCACGATGGCCAGTCGGACGGCGATCAGTCTGCGCAGATCACCGTTGTCGCCGGTGATGCCATTACCATCCGCATCAAGCATCGTGTCGCTCCAGCGCGTGACTTTGGTGCTGGACGGCGTGCCACTTTGCGTATCAAAACCGTACTGCGCCTGCAGGCTGACCACCCCGGAAGCCAATGCGGATGATTGCCATGTGTCAGCGCCAGCGAGATAACGATTGACTTGCAGGTAAGCATTCGTATCGACGGAAAATTCGAGGTAATGCAGAGAGCCCAGGTTGATGACGCGCGCACCTACCGTATGGTCAGGCAGTCCGGACGCAGAGAACCACTGATGTAGTACCCGATAGCCACCCAGCGGTACGGACGTTGCTTTGAACAGCGCACAGCGTTTCCCGGGTTCATACAGCAGCAAATGATGCTCTGGAGCGATGCCCAATGTGCTATCGAGCATCATCGCGCTGTCGCTTGTGGCATGCGCCGCGATCAGACTCGCGGAGCTGATGATTTGCGGACTGGCGCTGGCCAGTATGCGAAGCCGGTCAGGTGCGCCGCTCGGGCCGTCGATGATTTCAACGGGCAGCAGCGAGATCGCGCCAAGCCCGGACAGACCATGGATGATCCCGCAGCCCAGTGCATCCGCCGGACCCAGTCCTTGTCCGGCGATGCGTAATTCTCTCGCCATGACCAGGGTCGCGCTGGCCGCATTGAGCTGCGCATCAGCGATGCCGGTACTTGAGCGACGGCGCGACTCGAACAGAACCGCGACCTTGAGTATGATCAGCATCGCCGCCAGACCGATCGCCAGACCGACCATCAGATCGACCAGACTGATCCCTTTGCAGCGCTTCATAAGCACGAATGACATCGCGTCTCAGTCCGTGATCAGTGTCTGAAATATCAAACGATGCGCGTCCTTGTCACCGGACGCTTGCCAGCTCAGGGTCACCGTCACGGTCCGATCGGAACCGATGACGATCTTGGGTACGTAGCTCGATGCAGTCACGCCAGGCAGGCGCTGCTGCACGCTGGCCAGCCAGTCCTGGTAGTCATCCGTTTGGGTATTTCCGAACCGGTCGTTGATGCCTTTGTACGAGCGATCACCTGTCCATATCCGGCTGATCAGATCGCTAGCCAGCAGACTGGCCTCGCTGCGATACTGCGCATTGCCGATGTCGATGGTCGATACCGTCAGCAGTCGTAATATCGCGAGGAGACCCATAGAAAACAGCACAATGGCCAGCAGGCCTTCCAGCAGTGTGCTACCCCTCGCGTGACGCAGAGAATGATGGTCGGGACGACGATCTCTGAAAGGCCTTGCTGTCATCACTCAGTGGCATCCCCGGACATCCGACACAGGCAGGGCAGGATCACAGATCGACACATTGCCCGCGCCATCGATACGAACAACCAATCGACCTGCTGCGCTGTCATCCGGATGAAGTACATCGATACGCGCAATATCACTGCCACTGACAATGCGCGGCGCATTACCCAAGGGATGAAATGCCACACTCGCCGGTAGGCCCGCACCCGCTACCAGCGCGACCGCGATTTGTGCGGCCGCAGGGGCTTTTGCTGCCCCCCAGCGTATGCTGCTGCCCGCAGAGGCGGCCTGGGTATGTAGGTTGCCCGGACAGAGCGTGCTGGCTCTGACACAAGCGATACGCCATTGAGGCAGTCCTGCAGAATTGCCTAGCGTGATATTTATTTTTGTATTGCGCGCAATCGCTTCGGCGCGGCTTTTGTGCAGAGCGCTGCGCAGATTCTCTGCACTCGTCCTTATCTGCCATTGATGAACCCAGCGCGCGGTGGATGGCATGCCAAGGCCCAGCACGATGGCAAGGACTAGCATGGTGATGCACATCTCTATCATCGTGACACCCGCCGCACAGCGTAAACCCCTCAGGCTCAGCATGTAGCCTGGCGCTTTTGTACCCAGCAGCTCGCCGGTGCTGTGCCCCAGCCTGAGGGCAAACGCGTCGTCCGCTCATTGCCGTCCTGATCCAGCGTGTAGGTGAACGAGGCAAAATCGCCGGACACCCCGGTGGCAGTCAGCAGATAAGACTGGCCGTCACTGCCCGGTTTGCAGCTGAAGCTGAACTTCCCGGCATCTGGCGCTGGCAGCGCGCAACGGCCTTCGCTGCCCTGATAGCTCCGATGATCAAGGTAGTACTCCTGAAGCCGGGCCGCATACAGGCTGAGACCGCCGGTGGCTTCGGGTATGCCCGCTCGTGTCAGATGATCGCGGTACGAGGGATAGGCGATGGCACCCAGAATGCTCGCGATGACGAGCACGATCATCAGCTCGACCAGGGTAAACCCGGGAAGACATCGCTTTGTTTGCATGAGGCCCATCTGGCGGTAAGAACTACAGCAACAGCTTGCCTGATGGAGAGAGTTTTCGCGCGGATCGCTAGTTGGTCACTAACAATCTTTTTTGCGGGGCGAATAAAAACACTCTGTGCGATGAAAGCACATCGCACACGCACCGGACAGGAAGATGATGACCCCCGCGGTGCGCGTGCGCCGACGCTGAAGCATGAGGGTGAGCCGATATACGCGTGAGGACCTCGGGATGGCCAACTCGACGGCCACTCGCGATGCTTAGCGAGGTCGGTCGGGAAGCACGCAGGCTTCGATCACCGTCAGGTCATTGTCCTTTGCAAAGGAGCGCATGAAATGATACGCCATCGGCTCCAGCGCATGCAGCCGCGCATCGACCCGTACTGCGCGCACGCCCTCGATCAGCGCGGGCTGCACATACGGCGAATACTGAAGATGCCTGTCGTAGCCACTACCCGCATCTGGGTGAAAGCGCGACATGATGCCGCACAAGCGGTCTGCCCAATCGCTGGGGCGAAAAGCCTTGCCTTTGCTGGTCACGCCCTGAATGATGAAATCGGTCGCTTCGCTGGAAGAGTCTGAACTAGAAGTGGCCATCAAGGCAGCCGGGCTTTCTTGGGGAAGTGAGGGATCGGTGGTCGCCAGCATGGGCAACCGCCATCGGCGCCGATGTAGCACGAAGCCGCTATCTTACCCAACGCCGACGCCCAAACATAGACACGAGAAGGTACAAAACCGCACCTGTATCGAGCGTCTTCCCGTCCGGATGATCGTAGGGTTCAGCCCAGCCAGTTGGCCACTGATACCAGCAGTAACAGCAAAATCCACAGCAGCAACGCACGCCAGATCAGGCCAACGGTGCTTTGCAGCGCCCGCACAGAAGGCTCCTCGCCGGGAAGGATCTCGATATCGCCGGCCGATGAGTCGTAAGCGGTGACATCAACTTCCGGGATATCTGACGCATATTCGGCAGGTGTGCCCAGGCGTACGCCCATGGCGCCGCCGCCGGCGGCCAGGATGATGCCGGTCGTCTCACTGCTCCATCGCCGAGCGAAATTACGCCATGCATATACCGCATCCTCGAAATTGCCGACGATGGCAAAGGCGATGGCCGTCAATCGTGCGGGCAACCAGTCGATCAGATCGAAGGCTTTTCGAGCAAAGCCGCCGAAGGACTCGTCTCTCATCTCGGGGGCATTCCAGACACGCGCCAGATACTCGGCCACGCGATAGATCACGGCGCCCGCCGGGCCAATCGGCAAGAGCAGCCAAAAGAAAACACCGAACACGTGTCGGTGCGTGGTGATCAGCGCGTTTTCCACTGACAGGCGCGCGATCTCGGCGGCGTCGAGGTCGCGCACATCCTGGTGCGTCCATTCAGCCAGCAGGCGGCGCGCCTCGGTCAGATCGCTGTCATTCAGCGCGGCCTGTATCGCGGTGAAGTAATGGCTGTAATGCCGAAAGCCCAGCGTCAGGTAGACGATCAGCACGCTCCACACGAATTGCGCCAGTGGCCCGACGAGTGCGAGCAGCCAGTACACCAGCAGCACCGGCACAACCAGCACCGACAGCATCACCAGCCAGCCCATGCGCCCATGCTCGGGCTGACCCGCATTGAAGCTGTGCTCTACGCGCGCGGCAAACATCCTTATCCATGCATAGACAGGGTTATCGGCGCGCAGCGGCCTGAATTGCTCGATGAGGAGCACCAACAAGATGGAGAAGAGGGTCATCGGGACACGTGGATAATCCGGCAACCCGTACGATAGCTCAGCAGATGACGAGAATCAAACCGGCAGGCGGCAAAGATGGACTGAATTCAATGTAAGGGACGCACACGCCGACTTCAGACTTCCCGTAAACCCTTGTTTTTCTTGTCACCTTTCCACGCCTCCCTGCCCGACAGACTCACGCCCGCAGAAAGTGATAAAGATTCCGCAGCATTGCGGCGGTCGCCCCCCAGATGAAGTAATCGCCAAAAGGCATCGCATAAAAACTTCGACGGCCAGCACGGCTGGGCAAGAACGCGCTGCGACGCTGATGATTGGCACCATCCATCAGGAAGGCCATGGGCACCTCGAAGATCTCGGCGACCTCGAATTCATCGGCGGTGAGCTCGAACGGCGGATGCACCAGGGCCACCACCGGCGTGACCCTGAAACCGGTACCGGTCACATACTCTGGCAGTACACCAATGACTTCCACATGGCGACGATGCAGGCCAATTTCTTCCTCGGTTTCACGCAAGGCGGTGGCGATCGCATCTTCGTCCTCCGGATCGACCCGCCCGCCCGGAAAACTGATCTGGCCGGCATGATCATTCAGATGCGCGGTGCGCTGAGTCAGCAGCAGTCTGAGTTCGTCGGCGCGTGCCACCAGCGGCACCAGCACTGAAGCGGCCACCAGGGCTTGGTCGGTATCGTTCAGGGGTTGTTCGTTGGAGAACTCCGGCGACCACGCAGGCGGTTGGCTGAAACGCTGCCGCAACCAGTGCGGATCCAAGCGCGACGGCGCCACCGGCGGCTCGGGCGTGCGTTCTTCAATATCTGCGAGCGAGGGATCGAAAGGGTTTTTCATTGAGCTTCAAAGAAAAAGGGCACTCAAGGTGCCCTTTCGGTGTGCGGCGAAGTTATTTTACTCCGCTGCGGCTTCAGCGGTACGGCGGCTGGGCAACTTCTCGCGGATACGCGCAGACTTGCCGGAACGCTCACGCAGGTAGTACAGCTTCGCACGGCGCACATCACCACGGCGCTTGACGTCGATCGACGCGATCAACGGCGAGTACAGCTGGAAAGTACGCTCGACGCCTTCGCCCGACGAGATCTTGCGAACGATGAAGTTCGAGTTCAAGCCTCGGTTGCGGCGCGAGATCACGACACCTTCATAGGCCTGCACACGCTTACGATTGCCCTCAACGACGTTCACGTTGACGACCACGGTGTCGCCGGGTGCGAAATCGGGGATGTTCTTGCCCAGACGGGCGATTTCTTCTTGCTCGAGTTGCTGGATCAGATCCATGGTTTGCTCCTTGACCATCATGCCGGCGCCTGTTGCTGCTGTGTTGCCCGTCAGAGGATGGGGTTAATCAAATACTGCTTGTTTTGCTGCGGTTTGTTTTGCTGCCATTTTCGTTACTGCGATACTGCCATCACTGCTGCTACTTCAACTGTTTCAGAAAGGTTTCATCTGCCTTGCTAAGCCATCCTGCCTCCCGCGCCTTCTGGAGCAGCTCGGGACGCTTGCGCTGCGTGGACTCCAGTACCCTTTCGCGACGCCATTTTTCTATCTCTGCGTGATGGCCGCTCATTAGCACGGCCGGCACACTCACACCTTCGTATTCCTCGGGCCGCGTGTAGTGCGGACAATCGAGCAAGCCATTCACGAAACTGTCCTGCACGGCAGACGCATCATCATTCAGCACGCCCGGCAATTGTCTTATCACTGCATCCATCAGCGCCATGGCTGGCAATTCGCCACCGGAGAGCACGAAATCACCCAAGCTGATCTCTTCATCCACGCAACGATCCAGCAAGCGCTGGTCGACGGCTTCATATCGACCGCACAGCAGCACCAACCCCTGCTCCTGCGACAGCTGCATCACGCGGGAATGATTCAACGGCGTGCCCTGCGGCGACAGGTAAATCGTTCGCGGTCTGGGCAAGCCCATGGCTATCTGACGCTGACGGCCCGCGTTGATCGCAGCTTCCAGCGGGGCTGCCATCATCACCATGCCGGGGCCGCCTCCGTAAGGCCGGTCATCCACGGTTCGGTGATTGTCCGAGGTGAAATCGCGAGGATTCCACAACGACAGCTCACATCTTTTTTGCTCAACAGCGCGCCGCGTGATGCCCGATGCGGTCAGCGCCGTGAACATTTCAGGGAAGAGCGTTATCACATCGAACTGCATGCTCTCCCCCCGGTGTCGGCGCGGGGATCAGTAATCGCTCTCCCAGTCCGCCTTGATTCTTTTCGCTACCTGATCGACCTCCGTCACAAACTGATCGACGAAAGGTATTAGCAATTCCGTACCCTTTGTGCCTTCTGACGCCGGTACCGCGACCCGCAGTATCGGATGCGCGCCGTTGTCCATCAGGCCGCACACTTCTCCGAGTAACTCGCCGCGAAGATTGACCACCGTGTGGCCGATCAGATCAACCCAGTAAAACTCGTTGTCTTCCAGCGGCGGGAAGTGAGCCCGTCTCACCTGAACGGTCGCTCCTTTGAGGGCTTCAGCGGCATTGCGATCCTCGATGCCCATCAGCTTGGCAACGACATCTTCGCCTTGCACTCGTAACTGCATGACATCCACATCGTGCAGCTCTGGTTTGTCCATCCACCACGTCTTGGCGTGGAACAGCGCGCTGGCCTCTGGAGAGTAAGGCCGCAGCTTGACCCAGCCTGCGATGCCGAAAGCGCCTGTGATATGCGCCACCAGCACCAGATCGTCGGGAACCGGAATGCCGGAAGTGCCCGACACGATCACATCAGGCAGCTTTCTTGCCGTTAGACTTCACCAGACGCTCGACCGTCGGCGATAACTGCGCGCCAACGCCTTTCCAGTAGGTCAGACGGGCCTCATCAATATTGAAAGGCACAGCCGCACCGGAGGCAATCGGGTTGTAGAAACCGATGCGCTCAATGAATCGGCCGTCGCGGCGGTTGCGCGAATCGGTGGCAACGATGTTATAGAAAGGGCGCTTTTTGGCGCCGCCACGAGCTAAACGGATAACGACCATAATCTTCTCGACGAAAGGGGTCCGGAGACGGAAAAAGACCGTGATTATAGCGGTTTTCACCCTCTGGCAACAAGCCGGGGCCCTGCTTTACCAGACGGCGTGCGCGTTCACCGTCGGTCTGGGGCACACTGACGCCTGCAAAAAAATTGCCAGTACGATATAAATTTAGCTTTTAGACAAACCCTTTTCCTCACATTCAGCGCTCATGGAACCGTCACCCCGCAAGAACAAGACCCTCGCCACCCTGATCGCTCTGATTCTGGGGATGCTGGGTGCGCACCGGTTTTATCTGAATGGCATCACTGATCGCTGGGGCTGGCTGCATGTGGCGAGCCTGCCGGCGTCTGCCGCGCTGCTATCGGTCCGGCCAGAGTGGCCGCTGCTGTTTTTCGCGGCACCGCTGGTGCTGTCCATGCTGATCGCCAGTATCGAGACCTTTGTCATCGGCCTCATGCCGGATGACAAATGGGACGAGCGCTACAACCCGCAAACGGACACGCCGACCGATACCCGCTGGCCGGTGCCTCTCATGATGGTGCTCAATCTTTTTTATGGCGCAACGCTGCTGCTGATCGTGATTGCGCGGGCGTTCGACCTATGGCTGACGGGTGGGGCCTACGGTTAAGCTGGTGTCGCCAGGGGATCCCGTGTCTTTCGGCATGCCGTCGAAGCGTAGATGCATGACTGAGCGGCAACTCAGAACTGCTCTTCCGCCAACGCCAGCACACCCGAGCTGCCCTCGACAATCGCCGCGCGCGATGCCGATGCGGTGGAGACGAAATGATCGGCAAAGAAGCGCGCAGTGACGATCTTCGCCTGATAGAACGACGCATCACCCTCGCCAGCCGACAGCTTGCTCGCCGCCGCCAGCGCTGCACGACCCATCTGCCAGCCACCGAACACCACGCCCGCCATCTTCAGATAGGGGACGCTGCCGGCGAACGCCGCCTTGATGTCGGACTTGGCATTCGTCGCGATGAAATTCACTACGTCTTCCAGCGCAGCGCTAGCGTCGGATAAACGCTTGCCAATGATCTTCAGGTCGTCGTTACCGGCCTTGCTCAACTCGGCGGCCGTGTCGCGCACTTGCGCGATCACGCTCTTGGCGAACGCACCGCCATCACGGATAGTCTTGCGGCCCACCAGATCATTCGCCTGAATCGCGGTCGTACCTTCATAAATCGTCAGGATTCGTGCATCGCGGTAGTGCTGCGCCGCGCCGGTCTCTTCGATAAAGCCCATGCCACCATGCACCTGCACACCGGTAGACGCCACATCGATCGATAGCTCGGTTGACCAGCCCTTCACAATTGGCACCATGAATTCGTAAAAGGCGTGGTCTATCTTTCGCGTCGCTTCGTCGGGATGATGATGCGCGCCATCGAAGGCTGCCGCAGTCACATAGGACAGTGCACGCGATGCCTCCACCTGCGAACGCATCGACATCAGCATGCGCTTCACATCAGGGTGATGAATAATCGGCACCGGCCCCGCCGAACCGGCAAGGTCACGCGACTGCACACGATCTCGCGCGTACGATACCGCCTTCTGGTACGCGCGCTCGGCAACGGAAATACCCTGCATGCCTACCGCAAATCGTGCGGCATTCATCATGATGAACATGTACTCAAGGCCGCGGTTCTCCTCACCAAGTTGTCGATCTTCGATGACGAGCTCGTGCTGAGAAGCCAGGTCGCCTCCCGTTACTCGCAGGAGTTGGGAGACGTGGTGCTGACACCCGTCGTACCCGGAGGTCATGTCTCAGCCTGGGCTCAATACACCGTCATATGTCGTGACTCTGCTCAGCGAGCGCGAATTCAAGACGCGTGCTCGGCTGATGGGATCAGTACCACCGTCTACTACCCAAAACCTCTGCACCACCAGATCGGGTACAGCCGATTTCCCGGCGACCCTGCGGGTCTCGCGAACTCCGAAGAATTGTCCACCCGAGTTCTCAGCGTTCCGATGCACCCATATCTTCACGACTTCGAACAGGAGCGAATCGCGCAAGTAATCGCTCAAGCTGGCCTGTGAGTCAACGGATCAAACTTCGCCTTGGGCAATTGGCGGTTTCGTGCCAATCGCGCACCAGTATGGGTCGGACTCGCGAAAGCGGACGTCGACGAGTCCAGCGTGGCTCAGCATTCGCTCGACTTCGCTTCGGGTGAATCGCCGCTCGAGGCGCGTTCCAAATCGATCGAGTGCATCGGTCCGCATCGTGTAGAAGGACGCTGCTCGATAGTAGGAGAGCGGGAAAGCATCGATGCGGTGACCTCTGCGTTCAAGAAGCGCCGCGCAGCGGGCCAACGGCAGATAGACAACGACAGCGATCCCGTCTGTCACAACACGTTTGATTTGAAACGGGAGTCG
>JBEGNF010000016.1:0-38073 GCA_041182625.1 Pseudomonadota bacterium
TAGCCGAAATGGGTCTGGGTCATGGCGGGGCTCGGTGTATTGGCTCAGCATTACACAAGCCGGGCCACAGTCCTTCCGGCACACTCAGCGACTCTCCTTACACAAAAGTGCTGTTCGAGATTTGCATTCATGCTGCACTAAAACTCGCGGAAGAAAGAACAGTGTTCGATATGGGCACACCTATCTGGCAGATTATGTCGACCAAAGCGATGAATGGGCTTCAACAAGCTCGCCGTATCCACATCAGTTTTCCAAGGGACACGCCCGATGACAACCGCCGGCATCAGCCAGAATAGCCCCAGTCAAAGGCTAGTCGACTTTTTCAAAAGGGCCGAGGATTCGGATCTGATTCTGGCGTATAAAAATGAAAAAAACGGTAAAACTATCCTCTACACCAAGAAACCCGACGTGCTTCACTCGCTCAGAGAATATTTTTCTGACGACTATGCAAAAAAAGTTAAATGTCAGCAAAAGCTGGCTCGCGACACCATCATCAATTTCGTTGATCAGGGTCGATACGGAGATGATTTATCCAATCAGTCAAGTGAAACAATCAAAAGCATTCTTACGAGCAAGACGGGGGACATCAAAGCCGGGCATTTAAAAGCTTTATTCGAAAAACTCGACACACAACTACCTCCCCGCAAAGCTTTTGAAGCGTATGCGAATGACACCTGGCACGCCTGCCATCGAAAGCTCGCTGAGTCAACTGAGGAGAGAAACCATTGGCAGATACCCCAATTCTTGCAGGGGGTCGGTAACCTATCCGCCGAAGACACCAATACACTGAAAACCATGCTGACCTGCGGCCAAACGCTATCTAGTGAAGACGAAAAAGAACTGGGTAATCAAATCGATGCATTGAAAAAGTTCATGAAACAAAAAGGCGCAAGTAAGCTTGATCGGATTGATTATCAACGCATCCATGCGCTGGGGATGGCATGGGGAAAAATAGATCCCGCAATGGAAAATATCGATTCAACCCCCAGCAAGAAAAATGCGCTCGCCGCTGCCTGCCTGTATTTGTCGAACTTTGGTAAAGCCACACCGGAAGATAGTCAGATCAATATCGTTTCAGGCAGCCTTAGACGGCATCCATCTGATGTTATTGTCGTAGCCGGACAACTGCGCGATGACGATGCCTCTGATTTAGCCCCCTCGAAAGAAAAAGAACTAATTCTTACTTTGCCGAAAGCACAAAAAAATATAAGCGATTTAGACATCGTGCCGCTCCAGGTACATAGTAATACACGTGCGGCGCCCTCAACACTGATCAAACTGCCCAGCCCTCAGTCAAACCAGGGGGCTTTTCCGATGGAGCAACTACGCTACAGCTACAAGGAAATCCGCGAATTGATTTCACATTGGCAGAAAGATCATGAGATACGAGAAAGATCACCCACTCGAAGCCTGCTGATCTCACCGATCAGTGTCGATGGCTCGGAATCTGCAGACAAAGTGCTGGACGTATTCGCGGAAGAACTGCTGAAAATGCGCGAAGCTATGCCCACGCTGAACATCACCGTACGAGAGACCCCCGATTTTCCCCGAGTCGCCATACAAGATGCCTTGAACGCTGCAGTATCGCGCAAAGCAAAAACCAGTCTGGCTATCAAAAATTAACCCGCGCATCCATGTGCTTGCGCGGAGCCTGAAACTATATCCCGGCCACTTTCGCGCGTATACCCCGCCGCCTCCAGCTTGCGCAAATAGTCTTCCCACATCCCTTGCTGATTCAGACAAAAAGAATGCAGCAAATCCCACGAGTAAATGCCGCTGTCATGGCCATCGGAGAATAGCGGACGGATCGCATAATGACCCACCGGCTCAATCGCCTTGATCTCGACGTTGCGCTTGCCGGTCTGCAGTACTTCCTGTCCCGGAAGAAATTCGAACGGTAGCTGATAACTCTGCTCGGCATAGGCGAGCTCCAGCGTACGCGAGGCTTTGTGGACGGTAATGGCGGTGGGTACGTAATCTGCGTTCATATCGCTGGCTTCGGAGAAGCTAAACTAAAAGAGGCTATGGGTAAGTGGAGAGACGTTGCTTCATCTTCGCACGAAGCGCAGGCAAGCGTTCAACTCGAACCTTCAGCGAAACCGCGGAAGGCTGGCGCTTGGCTTCGGCCCAGACAGGTGCAGGGAAATGAGCGTCATCGGTGTAACGCGGTATCAGATGCCAGTGCAGATGAGGAACGACATTGCCGAGGCTGGCGAGGTTGATCTTCTCGGGCTGCATCACTTCGCGCAGCACCTGCTCGACCTGCCACAACACATCCATCAGCAGCATGCGATCCAGCTCATTCAGATCGGTGACTTCCTTTACATGATCATGCCAGATCACCCGGCAAAAGCCGGGGTACAGCGCGTCATCGATCAGGACCACACGACACTGTGCGCCCTGATGGAGCACCTCGCCGCCTGGCGATTCGCACAACTCGCAGCCTTGCACCAGCGCGCTCATGCTTATACCAGCACGCGCTCGATACCGCCATTGTTCGCGCGCGCGACGTAATCGGGCATCCAATTTTCGCCAAGCAGATGGCGGGCGATCTCGACGACGATGTAATCGGCATCGGTGCTCGCATCCTCGCCATAGCGCGACAGGCCCTGCAGGCAGGACGGGCAGGAGGTGAGAATTTTGACATCACCCTTGAAACCATCAGCGCGCAGCTTATCGGCGCCCTTCACCATCTCGGCTTCCTTGCGGAAGCGGATCTGGGTCGAGATATCGGGACGGGCAACGGCCAGCGTGCCGGACTCACCGCAGCAGCGATCGTTCTTTTCGATTTTTTGCGCATCGACCGTGGTGATCAGGCTGTTCACGGTCTTCAGCGGATCCTGCTGCTTCATCGGGCTGTGGCAAGGATCGTGATACATGTAGCGCGTGCCGCTCACACCCTCGAGCTTCACGCCCTTCTCCAGAAGATATTCATGAATATCGACGATGCGGCAGCCGGGGAAGATCTTCTCGAATTCATAGCCTTGCAACTGGTCATAGCAGGTGCCGCAAGAGACCACTACGGTTTTGATGTCGAGGTAGTTCAGCGTGTTGGCCACGCGATGAAACAGTACGCGGTTATCGGTGATGATCTTTTCGGCTTTGTCAAAATCACCCGAGCCGCGCTGCGGATAGCCGCAGCACAGATAACCCGGCGGCAGTACGGTCTGCACACCGACATGCCAGAGCATCGCCTGCGTCGCAAGGCCCACTTGCGAAAACAGCCGCTCGGAGCCGCATCCCGGAAAATAAAACACGGCCTCGGTGTCCGCGCTAGTGGCTTTGGGGTCGCGGATGATGGGCACGAAGTTATCGTCTTCGATATCCAGCAGCGCGCGTGCTGCCTTCTTCGGCAGATTGCCTGGCATCTTTTTGTTCACGAAATGGATCACCTGCTCGCGTACGGGCGGCTTGCCATGCGAGGAAGGTGGTGCCTTGGTCTGCTTTTTCGCGAACTTTTTCAGCAGATCGTTCGCCAAACGCTGCGCCTTGTAACCCCAGCCTATCATGAGCTGACGGGTCGCATTGATGGTGGCCGGGTCGGTCGCATTCAAGAAGAACATCGATGCGGCTGTACCGGGGTTAAAAGACTTCTTGTCCATCTTGCGCAGCAGATTGCGCATGTTCATCGAGACATCGCCAAAGTCGATATCAACGGGGCACGGTGTCACGCACTTGTGGCAGACGGTGCAGTGGTCGGCGACATCTTCGAATTCTTCCCAGTGGCGTATCGAGACGCCGCGACGGGTCTGCTCCTCGTAAAGGAAGGCTTCGATCAGCAGCGAGGTCGCGAGGATCTTGTTGCGTGGTGAGTACAGCAGGTTCGCGCGCGGCACATGCGTTGCGCAAACAGGCTTGCATTTGCCGCAGCGTAGACAATCCTTGACGCTGTTGGCGATCGCACCGATATCGCTTTGCTGCATGATCAGCGACTCATGCCCCATCAAGCCAAAGGATGGTGTGTAGGCATTGCGGAGATCAGCATGCAGCTCAGGCGAGTTGAGCAGCTTGCCCTTGTTGAAGCGGCCCTCGGGATCGATGCGCTGCTTGTAGTCGCGGAATTCGCCGATCTCGGCGTCGGTGAGAAATTCAAGCTTGGTGATGCCGATGCCATGCTCACCGGAGATCACACCGTCGAGAGAACGCGCCAAAGCCATGATGCGCTCCACCGCCGCATGGGCGGTCTGCAGCATCGTGTAGTTATCGGAATTGACCGGGATGTTGGTGTGCACATTGCCATCGCCGGCGTGCATGTGCAGCGCGATGAACACGCGACCGCGCAGTACGCGCTTGTGAATGGCGCTGCACTCATCGAGTATGGGGCGGAATGCGGCACCACTAAACAACTGGCGCAACACCGCGCGTAATTCGGATTTCCAGGAGATACGTATCGTGCGGTCTTGCAGGAGATCGAATAGGGTAACGGCGGGCTGCGTTGGGATTCGTGCGTCGATCTCGGGCAGCAGCTTATCCATCCCGTGCTCGCTCAACGACTCCCGCGCATCCGACAGGCGTAAGTTGAAATTTGCCAGCAACCATGACCACCGGCCGCGTACCTTGCCGATCAGCGCAAGCGCCTCAGCGACACGATCTTCCAGCAGCTCGGCAGGAGGTATCTCGAAGCCTTCGGTATCTTCGCTCTTGCCCAGTTTCAGATGGCCACGCTCGAAATAGGCAGAAAGCTCAGACAACAATTCCAGCTTGTTGTTGATCGATAGTTCGATATTGATACGCTCGATGCCATCGGTGTACTCACCCATCCGATCGAGTGGTATCACCACATCTTCATTGATTTTGAATGCATTGGTATGACGGGCAATGGCCGCCGTGCGCGCGCGATCAAGCCAGAATTTCTTGCGCGCCTCTGGGCTGACGGCCACAAAACCCTCGCCTACCCGAGTATTGGCGATGCGTATGACTTCAGAAGTCGCGCGCGCGACTGCCTCTTCATCATCGCCGACGATGTCACCGAACAGTGCCATCTTGGGCAGCACGCCGCGCTTGGACTTGGTCGCGTAGCCGACGGCTTTCAGGTAGCGTTCATCCAGATGCTCGAGACCGGCAAGTATCGCGCCGCCTTTTTTGGTTTCGGCATCCAGATACGCCTTGATCTCGACGATCGAGGGGATGGCTTCGCGCGCCTGCCCGAAGAATTCGAGACACACGGTGCGCGTGTGCTTCGGCATCTTGTGCAGTATCCAGCGCGCCGAGGTGATCAGACCGTCACAGCCTTCTTTCTGCACGCCGGGAAGACCGGCGAGGAATTTGTCGGTCACATCCTTGCCGAGGCCGGCCTTGCGGAAGCGTCGGCCTTCGATGGACAGGATATCGGTCTTGAACGGCGCATTGGGTCGCCCGCGTCCGCGCTCGACGGGATGGGTCCATTCGAGCTTGAAGCGCGCGACATCGACCTCGTGAATCTTGCCGAGATTGTGATCGAGGCGCGTGACCTCAAGCCAGTCGCCGTTGGGATCGACCATCCGCCAGCTCGCCAGATTGTCGAGCGCGGTGCCCCACAGCACCGCTTTTTTACCGCCGGCATTCATCGCGATATTGCCACCGATGCAGGAGGCCTCTGCCGAGGTGGGGTCAACCGCAAATACAAAACCGGCTCGCTCGGCCGCATCGGCCACGCGCTTGGTGACGACACCGGCGCCCGAATAAATCGTTGCACATTCGCGTTCAGCACCGGGCAACAGGCGCATCTCGACCTCGCCTAGCGACTCAAGCTTTTCGGTGTTGATCACCGCAGAGAGCGGTGTCAGCGGTATCGCGCCGCCGGTATAACCGGTGCCGCCGCCACGCGGAATGATGGTCAGCCCGAGTTCGATGCAAGCCTTGACCAGACCGGCGATCTCTTCTTCGGTGTCCGGTGTAATGACAACGAAAGGATATTCGACGCGCCAGTCGGTGGCGTCCGTGACGTGAGAGACACGTGACAAGCCATCAAATTTGACATTGTCACGCTCGGTATAACGCCCAAGCACGCGGAGCGCGCGGCGCCGCAACTCTTGCATCTGCACGAATTCTTCGGCGAAGGCTTCAACGGCTTTGCGCGCGGCCGCGAGCAGCGTGCCGACATTCGCGTTGCGTTCTTGGGTGATCGCATCGGCGCGCTGATCTTCTTCGCCCCTCTGTCGCCGGCGCTCGACCTCGCCCAAACGGTGATACAGCGCGTCGATGAGCGCATCGCGACGGCCGGGATTATCAAGCAGGTCATCTTGCAGATAGGGATTACGACGAACAACCCAAATATCCCCAAGCACTTCGTACAGCATGCGCGCGGAACGACCGGTCTGCCGTGCGGCGCGCAAGCTGGACAACAAGTCCCACGCGCGATCACCAAGCAGCCGGATGACGATCTCGCGGTCGGAGAAGGATGTGTAGTTGTAAGGGATCTCGCGCAAGCGCGGAGGCTGGGTGCCTTCCGGCGCGTCAGTCAGCAAGGAGGGAAGGTGCGCTGGGGCGTTCATTCAGGGGAATCAGGTGCCTGAGTTACATAAACAACCATTCTAACGTAGTGCACTGCACAATGCGCGATGAATGCGACCTGAATCTCACTCAACGGAACACATGCCGCTACACCCAATGCAGGATCCGATGCCAGAAGCTGTCGGGCACCGCGATCAGCAGCGTTGTCATGGTCAGGTAGCGCAGCAGTTTGCCCAGTGCCATGTAGAACGCGCTCTGCAGCACAGGCATCCCCAGCCAGCCAGCCAGCGCACACAGGGGATCACCGATCACCGGCAGCCAGGACAGCAGCAAGGTTTTGGGACCAAAGCGTTGCAGCCAACCGAACCATCGTGTCTGCCGCTCGCGATGAAGTGCGTGTCTTGCGCCATACCCCATCGCATAAGTGATCAACCCCCCGGTCGTGTTGCCGGCGGTGGCGACCATTACCGCGGGCCAGAACAAGGATTCATTCATCTTCACGATGGCAAATACGGCAGGCTCGGATCCCATGGGCAGCAGCGTGGCAGACAACAGGCTGATGACGAACAGCGCCGAGAGGCTGACCTCGGGAAGCGCGAGCAGGGTGAGCAAGTGAACGACGGCAGCATCAAGCATGGAAGAGGAGTAATGATGAGCGCGACGCGCAGATAGTAGGCCGCAGAAGCCCTACACGCTCAATTATAATGTTCGCATCATGAGCACCGACTACCTGAAGAAAATCCTCACCTCGCGTGTCTATGACATTGCTGAAGAGACGCCGCTGGAGCTGGCGACCCTGCTCTCGCAGCGGATGGGCCATCGCATGTATTTGAAGCGCGAGGACATGCAGAGCGTGTTCAGCTTCAAGCTACGCGGCGCGTACAACAAAATGGCGCATCTGCCCGCCGCGCAACTCAAGCGCGGCGTGATCTGCGCATCGGCCGGCAATCACGCGCAAGGCGTCGCTCTGTCGGCCAGCCGACTGGGCTGTCGCGCGGTGATTGTGATGCCAACGACTACGCCAGCGGTAAAAATCGATGCAGTGCGCGCGCGCGGTGGCGAGGTGGTACTGAGCGGCGAATCCTATTCGGATGCTTACCAGCATGCGCTGGCACTGGAGAAAAAACACAAACTGTCTTTTGTACACCCCTTCGATGATCCGGATGTGATCGCCGGTCAGGGCACGATAGGCATGGAAATCCTGCGCCAGCACCCGGGTCCGATTCACGCGGTGTTTGTTGCCGTTGGCGGTGGCGGACTGATCAGCGGCGTGGGCGCCTACATCAAGGCAGTGCGTCCCGACATCAAAGTCATTGGCGTGCAGACCACGGACTCAGATGCAATGGCGCGTTCGCTGCACAGCGGGCGACGAGTGATGCTCAATGACGTGGGTCTGTTTTCAGATGGCACAGCGGTCAAACAAGTCGGCGAAGAGACCTTCCGACTGGCCAAGCAAGTGGTTGACGACATGATCCTGGTCGATACTGATGCGGTGTGCGCTGCGATCAAGGATGTGTTCACCGACACGCGCAGCATTCTGGAACCTGCGGGTGCGCTCGCTGTGGCAGGCGCAAAAGCTTACGCAGAACGCGGAGCAAAACAGAAAAAACCGCTACGCGACGAAACACTGGTCGCGATTGCCTGCGGCGCGAACATGAACTTTGACCGCTTGCGTTTTGTTGCCGAGCGCGCTGAAGTCGGCGAGGCGCACGAGGCCGTGTTTGCGGTGACGATTCCTGAAGAGCGCGGCAGCTTCCGCCGTTTCTGTCATCTGGTGGGTTCGCGTTCGGTAACGGAATTCAACTACCGGATCAGTGATGAGAAGCAGGCGCATGTGTTCGTCGGGCTGCAAGTCGCCAACCGCGATGAACCTAGCAAGATCAGCAAGGCTTTTCAGAAGCAGGGTTTTCCGACCATCGATCTGACCCACGACGAACTGGCCAAGCTGCACATCCGCCACCTTGTCGGGGGCAAGAGCCCGCTGGCACGCGGAGAGCTACTGTATCGCTTCGAGTTTCCCGAGCGACCGGGTGCGCTGATGCGTTTCCTCGACAGCCTCGCGCCCGGTTGGAACATTAGCTTGTTCCACTACCGCAGTCAGGGGGGCGATGTGGGCCGTGTGCTGGTGGGCTTGCAGGTGCCAAAAACCGAGATGAGGGCTTTTCGGGATTTTCTCTCTCGCATCGGCTATCGCAGCTGGGACGAGAGCAATAACCCGGCTTACCAGCTGTTCCTGTAAGCTGAACGGTCTGCTACTTTTTTGCCCGGCAAGATTGTGATGAACACCGCCGCACCACCATCGGACTCGCCGCTCGGCAAAATCACTGGCTACGTCAACCACTATGACCCTGGTCTACTCTTCCCAATGTCGCGCGCCGACAAGCGCGCCGAGTTGGGCATCGCGGGCTCGCTGCCTTTTTTCGGAGTGGATGTCTGGAATGCCTACGAAGTGTCGTGGCTGAATCTGCGCGGCAAGCCGCAAGTGGCGATCGCCACTGTGCAGGTACCCGCAGACTCTCCAAATATCGTGGAGTCGAAATCACTGAAGCTGTACCTGAACTCGCTGAACCAGACCCGGCTGGCCAGCAGGGAGGTGCTGACTGATCTGCTGCGCAACGACCTCTCGGCCGCCGTGGGCGCCAGCATACAGCTGCGGCTGGTCGGCCCGGAGGAATTCGGCACGCTAGGCATGGGCGAGCTGGAAGGCTTGTTGCTGGACCGGCTGGATATTGAGGTCGACAGCTACCATCCTGACCCTGCGCTATTGACGGCCAGTCGGGACGAAGCAGCGGTCGAAGAAAAACTGGTGTCGCATCTACTGAAATCGAATTGTCTGGTCACCAACCAGCCAGACTGGGCCAGTGTGCAAATTCACTACGTGGGCCCGGCCATCCACCAGGAAGGCCTGCTCCGTTACCTGATCGGCTTTCGCGACCATCAGGAATTCCATGAGCAATGCGTGGAACGGATTTTCATGGATCTGCTGCGCCAGTGCGCCCCGACCAAACTGATGGTCATGGCACGTTACACACGTCGCGGCGGTATCGATATCAACCCCTGGCGTAGCAATTTTTCGCTGTCAAAAATGCCATCCAATGCACGAAATGCAAGGCAATGAAGCGTGACAGCGAATTTTTCCGACATCGATTGCCAGATGCCCGAGTCGGGGTTAGATTGAGCGCCTGTACGAGGTTTACCGACCCTGGCCTTTTCTGATTGCCCGAGCGTGCCGATCGCCGCAGGCTCTCGCAGGCAGAAGCACAGGGGCTCCGGAAGAACTCACCTATAATCGCGGCCTGACGCTTTTCATGCGCATAGCACCATGACCCACCTGAGCCAGATCCTTCCGCAGAAAAATATCGTGCTGGACCTTGAATGTTCGAGCAAAAAACGCGCTTTCGAGCAGGCCGGCCTGATCTTCGAAAATAACTGCGGGATTGCCCGATCCACGGTTTCTGACAATCTCTTTGCCCGAGAGCGGCTGGGGTCCACGGGCCTGGGGCACGGTGTCGCGGTCCCGCATGGCCGCATCCGCGGGCTCAAGTCGCCGCTGGCCGCTTTTGTTCGACTGTCCGAGGCCATTCCCTTTGAGTCCCCGGACGGCGAACCCGTCAAGCTGCTGATCTTTCTGCTGATTCCGGACAACGTCACCCAGCAACATCTGGAAATCCTGTCAGAGATTGCCGAAATGTTCTCGGACAAAAGCTTCAGGGCGGAACTGACCGAAGATGCCGACGCCAACTCGCTCTACGCCAAACTGGTGAACTGGCACCCCACCGAGCGCAACATGGCCTGAGGGCCGCGCCGGTATCCTTGTCCCATGCCACTCACCACGCCGCTGTCGATACGGGAACTGTTTGATGACAACCTGGACGCGCTCAGCCTAGCCTGGCTGGCCGGACAAACCGGCACGGAACAATTGATCGTCGGGGACGCCGTCTCCGCCGCCGACCAGATAGGTCACCTGAACCTGATCCATCCCGGACGCATTCAAGTCTTCGGTCCGCAGGAAATGGCGTATCTGGCACGCATTTCCGAGCACTCGCGCATTGCCCAGACACGCGAACTGGTGGCTGGCAAGCCGCCGGCATTCATCATCGCTCACTCGCTGACGCCGCCGCCGTTTATTGTCGACGTCTGCAACGACCACGGCATACCATTGATCTCCACGCCGCATCCCTCGGCTCGCGTGATCGATTATCTGCGGGTGTATCTGTCGAAAAAGCTTGCCACGCGAGTCACCATGCACGGGGTATTCATGGATGTGCTGGGTGTAGGCGTACTGATTACAGGTGAATCTGGTCTGGGCAAGAGCGAGCTGGGACTGGAACTGATCTCCCGCAATCACGGACTGGTCGCCGATGACGCGGTGGAATTCTCGCGCATCGCCCCCAACATGATCGAAGGACGTTGCCCGCCTCTGCTGCAAAACCTGCTCGAGGTGCGCGGCCTGGGGTTGCTGGATATTCGCGCCATCTTCGGCGAGACTGCCGTGCGCCGAAAGATGCGGCTCAAGCTGATTGTGCATCTGGTGCGACGCAAGACACTCGAAGAAAATTACGAGCGCCTGCCGCTGAACCAACAGCACGAAGAAGTCCTGGGTCTGCCAATACGAAAGGTCGTGATACCGGTGGAAGCCGGTCGCAACATCGCGGTGCTGCTGGAAGCCGCGGTACGCAACACGATTCTGCAATTACGCGGCATCGACACACTGGCGGATTTCATGGAACGCCAGCAGCGCGCAATGGGTGAGGAATAAGGCGCAGGCCGGCACTTGCTATCATTCCGCCCATGCGCATCATTCTCCTCACCGGCATCTCCGGCTCGGGCAAATCTGTCGGGCTGAACGCGCTTGAAGACGCGGGCTACTTCTGCGTCGACAATCTTCCCCCTTCCCTCCTGCGTGCGCTAGTCGATACACGGCGCTCAGAGGGACAGCAAACGCTGGCGGTCGCGGTCGACGCGCGCAGCGCCTCGTCGCTGGCCGAACTCCCGGCCGATATCAACTGGCTGCGTGAGCAGGGACATCATGTGGAGGTAGTGTTCCTGACCGCCAAGACCGAATCCCTGATCAATCGATTTTCGGAGACGCGGCGCAGCCATCCGTTATCGCATCGCATTGCGCCGGATGCGCAGCCCTCGGATATTCCCACGCTGGTCGAGTGCATCTGGCAAGAACGTGAAATGCTCTCGGCCATCGAGGGTCTGGGCCACCTGATCGATACCTCCGGGCTGTCGGCAAATCAGTTGCGCGCCTGGATCAAGGAGCTGGTGCAAAAGGAAAGTGGTCAGCTGTCGCTGCTGTTCGAATCGTTTGCCTTCAAGTTTGGTGTACCGTTGGACGCCGATCTAGTGTTCGATGTGCGTGTCGTGCCCAACCCCTTTTATGACAAGACGCTGCGACCACTCACCGGCAGAGATCAGCCCGTGATCGATTTTCTGAACGCTCAGCCCGATGCGATGCATCTTTTGTCCGATATCCGTGGCTTCATCGAGCGCTGGCTGCCTGCGTATCAGCGCGACAATCGCAGCTATCTGACCGTGGCAATCGGCTGCACGGGGGGCCAGCATCGCTCGGTGTTCATGGTCGAACAACTCGCACAGCATTTCAAAGATCAGGCGCGCGTGCTGATACGTCACCGCGAGCTGGATTGAGCACCGTGATGAGTAACGCTGACTGGATACCGCTGTTCCCGCTGCGAACGGTTCTATTTCCGGCAGGGGTGCTGCCGCTACGCGTCTTCGAGACCCGCTATGTGGACATGGTGCGCGAGCGAATGAAGCGCGATGCACCCTTCGGCGTGGTGGCGATCCGCTCTGGAACAGAGGTCGGCTCGGCGGCCGAACCCCATGCCGTCGGTACGCTCGCGCATATCGTCGAGTGGGACATGCCCGAGCTCGGCGTGCTGCAGTTGGAGACGCGCGGCGGCGAGCGATTCCGGGTGCTGGAGACGCGCATACAGCCGAGCCAGCTCCTCGAAGGACGCATCGAGCCGCTGCCGACCTCCCCGGGCGACGCTGATCCCGACACGCTGCAAGTCTGCGCTCAAGTGCTTGAGTTGGTGATCGGCGAACTGCTCGAACAGGCTCGCGAAGAGGCTGGCGATCATTTCATCAATCCTTTTCCCGAGCCTCACCCACTCGATTCAGCAGGCTGGGTCGCCAACCGCTGGAGTGAAATGCTGCCGATTTCGCTTGAACAAAAACAAGCGCTGCTGGAGATCAACCATGATGGCGAGCGACTGCTGAAAGTCGAGCAGTATCTGCGAGAGAACCGCGTGATCTGATCCGGTCGGCGCGACGATGCGCGGCGTCACAGCGTATCAAGCAATTTCCTGACAGGCGCTGGCAAGCCTGACGATGACAGTTTTTTTTTCGGAACCCACTGGTAAGACGACTGGGACGCCAGCATGAAGCTGCGCGACAGACTCACTCGAACGGGATTCACCGTCAGTTTGTAATGCGTGAATGCGTGCACGAACGGCGGAAGCGCGTCGAAAGACTCGACCTCGCCGAATTCTGCAAGCGCGCTGACCACCGCCTGGCTGCCGATCTTTGCCGGTGCCGTCGCCAAGAGCCTGTCCAGCTCGGGCAGCGACAACAGTCCCCCCCAGATGCCCGAAGGTGGCCGCTGTTCGAGAAGCACCGCGCCACGGTGCTCGACCACCAGCATGACCGTTGATTTTTCCGGCACCACTTTTTTCGGTTTGCGCTCGGGCAGCTCGGCCGTGCGTCCGCTGGCATGAGCGACACAGCGCACTTGCAAAGGACAGGCGTTGCAGTCAGGCCGGCTGCGGGTGCACAGCGTCGCCCCCAGATCCATCAGGCCCTGGGTATAACTCTCGATATCCGACTCCGGCAGCAGTGCGATCGCTCGTTCCCACAATTGCTTCTCGACCGACGCGGCGCCAGGAAAGCCTGCGATGCCGAACGCACGGCAGAACACACGCTTGACATTCCCATCGAGGATGGCGGCGCGCGTTCCATAGGCAAATGCAGAAATTGCTGCGGCAGTCGATCGGCCAATACCGGGCAGACTCGCCAGCGCCTCGACATCTTTCGGGAAGCGGCCACCATAGTCGATCACGACCTGCTGGGCGCAGCGATGCAGATTGCGCGCACGGGTGTAATACCCCAGCCCGCTCCAGAGCGCCATGACTTCCTCGGGAGGCGCCGCGGCCAGCGCGGCGACATCTGGGAAGCGCTCGAGAAAACGCGCGTAATAGGGAATGACGGTCGCCACCTGTGTCTGTTGCAGCATGATTTCCGAGAGCCAGATGCGATAGGCGTCTCGTGTGCGCTGCCAGGGCAAGGCGTGACGGCCATGCTGCTTTTGCCAGCGAATGACGGCCTTTGAAAAGCTGCTGTCCACTGCAGCCGCGCCCACTTGTTCGACGACACGCTTCATCGCTGGCACCGACCACAGTAGAAAGTCGAGCGCTGTCCCTGCACGATGCGCTTCACTGCCGTGCCGCAGCGCCGACAAGTCTCGCCCTCGCGATCATAGACAAAGTAAGTCTGCTGAAAATAGCCCGACTGACCGTCCGCGCCGATGAAGTCTCGCAGACTGCTGCCCCCCTGCTCGATCGCCGCTGCCAGCACACGCTGAATCTGCACCGCCAGCTTGTCGTAGCGGGCGAGCGAGATGCGTCGGGCGGCGGTGGCGGGATGTATCGCCGCATGAAAAAGACTCTCGCATGCGTAGATATTGCCAACACCAACAACGATATCGCCCGCCAGAAGCACCTGCTTGATCGGGGCGCTGCGTGTGCGCGTGGCACGATGTAGGCGCATCGCCAGATCGGTGCAGTTGAGCGGTTCTACACCTAGCGCACGCAGCAGCGGATGCGACTCGATATCACCGTCTTGTGTTGCATGCCAAAGCACAGCGCCAAAGCGACGCGGATCGGTGAACCGCAGCCGCGACTGCCCGAGCACGATATCGATATGATCATGTTTGCCCGGTGGCGGATCGTCGGACAGGATTCGCAGGTGACCCGACATCCCGAGGTGGATGATCAGCGAGCCATGCTCAAAATGCAGCAGCAGATATTTGCCGCGCCGCCCGGTCGCCAACACCCGCTGCTGGCGAAGTATCTGCGCCAGTCCCGCTGGAAATGGCCAGCGCAAGCCCTCGCGGCGCAAGATCACCTCCGTGACGACTCGCCCCTCCAGGTGGGGAGCAATACCGCGGCGGGTGACTTCTACTTCTGGCAGTTCTGGCATGCTGGGAATCGAAAAAGGCGATCTCGCTGGCGGCACGCGCCCGTCCCGGCTTTCGTCGTAAAATCGTCTTCCGCTTGGTCGACAAAGCGAAACCGGATCGCCTGCACAGGACAACTCTTGAAAAATTTTCCAGCCATTCTAACGCTCTCTGCATTACTTGCTCTTGCCAGCCCGCTGCATGCGGCTGAGAGCACCGCAGATCACGAGCCCATTGACGTCCTGCCCGCAGTCGGTCTGTCAGAAGAGTTGATGTTCAGATATCTGTCGGCCGAGATTGCCATGCAGCGCGGTAACGCATTTGCCGCCTACGCGACCATGCTGTCGATCGCGCGCAGCACCAGCGACCCAAGATTGGCCAGGCGCGCGACTGAAATGGCGATGAGCGGCTCGCTGCCTGCCGAGGCCTTGAAGGCAGCGCGAGTCTGGCATGAGATTGCTCCGCACTCTGAAGAAGCGTCGCAAGTGCTGCTGAGTCTGCAGCTGCAATCGAACCGCGCCGATGAGGCAAAGCAGTCGCTGGCAACCCTGCTCTCCAGTAGTTCGCCAACGACGCTGCCACTTGCAATCGGCAATGTGCAGCGGCTGCTATCTCGCCTTCCCGATCGCGCCCGTGCGGCTTCGCTGCTGAAGGAATTGCTGGAGCCTTACCGCGATGCGCTCGACGCACGACTGGCGTTGGCACAAATGGCGATGGTGAGCGGCGACCGCGCCGCCGCCATCAAAGAGCTGCAAAACACGCTGACGAAATTTCCTGCCTCGGAGATCGCGGCGCTGATGCTCGCGCAGATCACTGAAGACAAGGCCGAGGCGACGAAAACGCTGGTCGATTTTTTGAAAAAAAATCCGAAGGCGCGCGAGGTACGACTGGCCTATTCGCGCATGCTGTTCGAGCAAGGCAAGATTGCCGACGCAAAAAAAGAGTTCAAGACACTGCTGCAGCAGACGCCAAATGACCAGACAGCGCTCTACGCGCTGGGCCTGCTGTCTGCCCAGGCCAATGAGATGGCCGACGCAGAAAAATATTTATCCACTTACATCGGCAACCTGAAAGATCAGCCGGATCGCGAACGGGATGCGACGCAGGCGCTGATGGTGCTGGCGCAAATTGCTGAAGACCGTAATGACGAAGCCGGCGTGATGAAGTGGCTGCAAATGGTTCCCGTACTCGGCCAGAGCGGCGCGGTGAACGCCACGATCAAGCGCGCGCAGCTCCAGGCCAAAGCAGGCAAACTGGATGAGGCTCGCAAGCTGCTGAACGAGGCGGATGTGAACAACGATGATGAGCGCGTGAAGCTCATCATCGGAGAGGCACAGCTGCTCAAGGAATCGGGCAAGTTCGGTGATGCCATGCGGCTGCTTGAAGACGCGCTTGAGCTGTACAAAAACAATATCGACCTGCTGTACGAGCTGGCGATGCTGGCGGAAAAAAACCAGCAGTTCGATCTGATGGAAAGCACGCTGCGCAAAGTGATTCAGCTGGCCCCCGACAGCCAGCATGCATACAACGCACTGGGTTACTCGCTGGCCGACCGCAACCTGCGTCTGCAAGAAGCCTATGACCTGATCAAGAAAGCCCTGTCCTTGGCACCTGAGGATCCCTTCATCATGGACAGCATGGGCTGGGTCGAATTCCGTCTGGGCCGGCTGGAAAAGGCCGAGGAATTGCTCAAACGCGCGTTTGCGATCAAGGCTGACCCGGAAATCGCCGCGCACCTGGGTGAAGTGCTGTGGGTGCTGGGTCGTGAGGATGAGGCGAAAAAACTCTGGCGCAATGCCGGTGGCAAGGACTCAAAGAACGACACGCTCAAGAGTACTCTGAAGCGTCTTCAGGTAAAACTCTGACTTCTCCATGCGCGCGCTGATGCGGCTGACCATCATGTCGCTCGCGGCGCTTGTCAGCGTCTGTGCTCTCGACGCATGTAGCACCTTGCCATCGTCAACCACAACGGCATCTCTGCGGCAGCCCTATCACGAGCGCATTGCGATCGGTGGCCGATTCTCCGTCAGCTATCAGCAAGAGGGCAAGCCGCAAAGCGCGCAGGGCCGTTTTCAGTGGCGTCAGCGAGGCGAGGAGGTGGATATCGAGCTTCTGTCGCCACTGGGGCAGACTCTGGCCAGGATTCGCGTCAGAGCCTTCATCGCCACACTAGAGCGTCCCGGGCAAGCGGCGCGGTCGGCCAACAACGCCAGCGAACTCACCGAGGAACTGCTGGGCTGGGCCATGCCGGCAGATGGGCTGCGTTACTGGCTGCAAGGCTACTCGCAAGCGGCAACCCGCGCCGGAACGCCGTCTGACACCGCATCACCGCCGGCGACGGGCGACGCTATTGAGGCCGGGGAATGGCAGCTGCGCTATGTCAGCTGGCAGACCGCAGAGGGCGGTAGCCATCCGAAACGCATTGATCTGTCGCGTCGATCGGCGGCCGCTGGCGAGCTCGGGCTGCGCCTCGTGATCGATGGCTGGGAGCCGAACTGATGGCCACCCCGGAATTCCTGCACGACTGCGCTGCGCCTGCGAAGCTGAATCTTTTCCTGCATGTGGTGGGCCGGCGGGTTGATGGCTATCACTTGCTGCAATCGGTCTTTCAGCTAATTAGTCTGAGCGACAGGCTGCACTTTGATCTGCGCGATGATGAACGTATCGTGCGGGTGACGGATGTCCCGGGCGTGCCGCAGGAAGACGACTTGATCATCCGCGCAGCACGACGCCTGCAAGAGACCGCTACGGCGCGGGGCCTGTCGGTGCGCGGCGTCGATATTCGCATCGACAAGCGCATACCGATGGGCGGTGGCCTGGGTGGCGGCTCATCGGATGCGGCCACGACTCTGATGGCACTCAATGCCTTGTGGAAGCTGGAGCTGCCCCGTACCGAACTGATGGCGCTGGGCGTGACACTCGGCGCCGATGTGCCTTTCTTCCTGCTCGGACAGAATGCCTTCGTCGAGGGGATTGGTGAACAGCTGACACCGGTTGAAACGCCGGACGGCTGGTTCGTGGTGATACACCCTGGCGTGTCCGTGCCGACGCCGGCGATCTTCAGGGCAGCCGAATTGACACGCGACACCAAAGTCGTCAGAATAGCGGACTTTTCCGCGAGCCCATTGGGCTTCGGAAGAAACGACTTGCAAGCGGTCGCAGCGCATGAATTTCCCGCTGTCGCAGACGCCCTGAGATGGCTGTCCCGGCACGGCGAAGCGCGAATGACCGGCTCCGGCGCCTGTGTGTTCTGCCGCTTCGGCTCGGAACTCGAAGCAGATACGGTGCTCCAGGCTCTGCCGCCGACCTGGCGCGGCTGGCTGGTCAAGAGCCTGTCGGCACACCCGCTGCAGTTGTCGTCTTGATCGAATTCGTCCCTGCGGAGACCTCCGCCGGACAAACGGTTGTGTAGGGGAATCGCCAAGTTGGTTAAGGCACTGGATTTTGATTCCAGCATTCCAAGGTTCGAATCCTTGTTCCCCTGCCATTTGAATCCGCGATCATGGGCCTTCGCCGGATCGTGATGATAGAAAAAATGTAACGTTACCCATGAAGCCGCCAACGCGGGGAATCCCCGGCCTTGGCGGCTTTTAAAACTTTTAACGCTCTGTAGTCAGGGAATCCATGGTCCACGAGAACCTGATGGTTTTTACCGGTAACGCCAACCCGGAACTTGCTGCAGGCGTTGCCGCACAGCTGGGCATCCCGGTCGGTAAAGCGGTCGTCACTCGCTTTTCCGATGGCGAGATCATGGTCGAGATCAACGAGAACGTGCGCGGCAAGGATGTGTTCGTCCTGCAGTCGACCTGCGCACCGACCAATGATCACCTGATGGAAGTGATGCTGATGGTCGATGCGCTCAAACGCGCTTCCGCCGGACGGATCACCGCGGTGGTGCCGTACTTCGGATACTCGCGCCAGGATCGCCGGCCGCGCTCGGCGCGCGTCGCGATCTCGGCCAAGGTCGTCGCCAACATGCTGCAAGAGGCTGGCGTAGAGCGTGTGCTGATCATGGATCTGCACGCCGATCAGATTCAGGGATTCTTCGATATCCCGGTCGATAACATCTACGCATCGCCAATCCTGCTGTCGGACCTGGTGAGCAAGACCTATGATGATTTGCTGGTGGTGTCCCCAGACGTAGGCGGAGTGGTTCGCGCCCGTGCGCTGGCCAAGCGCCTGAACTGCGACCTCGCCATCATCGACAAACGCCGCCCAAAGGCGAATGTCTCGGAAGTGATGAATGTGATCGGCGAAGTCGATGGCCGCAACTGCGTGATCATGGATGACATGGTCGATACCGCGGGCACCCTGACCAAGGCAGCGGAAGTGCTGAAAGAGCGCGGTGCGAAAAAAGTCATCGCGTACTGCACGCATCCGGTGCTGTCCGGTGCGGCGGTAGAGCGGATTGCAAAATCGCCGCTGGACGAGCTGGTGGTCACTGACACGATTCCGCTCTCGGCCGAGGCGAAAAAAACAGCAAAAATCCGGCAGCTGTCGTGCGCGCCGCTGCTGGCAGAAACCATACGCCGTATCAGCAAGGGCGATTCAGTGATGTCGCTGTTTGTCGAGGATGAGGCGGGCAGTCAGCAGGAGCAGTAAAGCTTTATCGAATGCGAAGTCTTGTGACGATGTTGACGGTTGCAAGGCTTCATTCAAGGGCCTCTGGTCGCGGAGGACCCCAACCCAAGGGCGCAAGCCCAATCAGGAGTAAGACATGAAAGTTGTTGCATTCCCACGCAATGAGCAGGGGTCCGGAGCGAGCCGCCGCCTGCGCAGAGCTGGCCAGACCCCCGGCATTATTTATGGCGGTACGGCGGCACCGGTGAATATCGCGCTGGATCACAATGCGCTGTTCCATGCATTGAAAAAAGAAGCCTTCCATTCGTCGATTCTGGACATGGAACTCGACGGCAAAGCAGAGAAAGTGCTGCTGCGTGACTTCCAGATGCATGCGTTCAAGCCGCTGGTTCTGCACGCTGATTTCCAGCGTGTCGATGCGAACCAAAAGATTCACATGAAGGTACCGCTGCACTTCGTGAACAGCGAAGTGTCGCCCGCTGTGAAGCTTTCCGGTGGCATCATCAGCCATGTGCTCAATGAACTTGATATCAGCTGTCTGCCCAAAGATCTGCCCGAGTTTATCGAGGTGGATCTCTCGACAATGCAAGCCGGTACCTCGCTGCATGTTTCCGACCTGAAGCTGCCCGCCGGCGTGGTCGCCATACAGGCAAAAGAAAATCCCACCATTGCCACCGCGACCGTACCAGGCGGCGCCAAAGGTGATGGCGCGAGCGCAGACGAAGCGAAGTAATTCGTTCGCTCAGTTCAGATCAAAGCCCGTCGGTCGACGGGCTTTTTTCTGGGCAAGCGGCGCGCAGACGTTGCCGTCCTGTGCATAATCACGCAAGCCATTCACGCCACTCATCATGTCCGTACGCCTGATCGCCGGTCTCGGCAACCCGGGAGCCGAATACGAACAAACCCGCCATAACGCAGGTTTCTGGCTGGTCGACGAACTCGCCCGTGGACAGTTGCGCCGCGAGTCCAGATTCTCTGGTCTCGCCTGCAAGTGCAAGATCGCTGGTGAAGATATCTGGCTGCTGGAACCTCAGACCTACATGAATCGCTCAGGACTGTCTGTCGCCGCGCTGGCGCGGTTTTTCAAGATCGAACCCGAGCAGATTTTGGTGGTTCATGATGAACTCGACCTCGATCCTGGCACCGCGAAGCTGAAAAAAGGCGGTTCGCCGGGTGGGCACAACGGGCTCAAGGATATCGATAGCGCGCTCGGCAGTCGCGACTATTGGCGGCTCCGCATCGGCATTGGTCATCCTCGCACCCTGGGGTTGCAGCAAGCGGTCGTGGATTTTGTGCTGCACCGCCCTCGCGCCGAAGAGCAGACGCTGATCGATCGGGCGCTGGAGCGAAGCCTCACCATCATTCCTTTGTTATGCGAAGGGCGTTTCGAGCAAGCGATGAAGGAATTGCACACCGAGCCCACACCATAAAATCTCAGAACGCTGCGCTCAGCCTCACAGATTAATTCCTCACAGCAATATGCGACTCTGTGTGACGCCGAACGAGAAACTCGGCACGCTCACCTCTCGCTGGCACCTGCCTAAACGACGTTTATTCCTCCTCCTTCTAAGAAAAATCAAATTCCACCAGCGCCCAAAATGAAAAAATTGGGTAATTGCTGGTTTGAATTTTCCTCGTTATCCGAGCATCCGCGGAAAACGTATTCCGGCAAAAGACAAGCACTGCGGTTTGTTTATTTCCGCAGAAAAATCGCTAAATCAGGAACCAAGAATCAGATCAGCAATGCCCATTATCTGCCTGGAAATTTGTAAAAATGTGATTCTATTTCGATAACTCTTGATTTATACTGCCCAACCTGACTAACGCGTTTCACTGCGCGGATGTTGAGATAAGGAAACCATCAATGGGGATTACCATGAACTCTTACAAGGAAATTCAAAACCAGATTGAAAGACTGCAAAAAGAAGCCGAACAGGTGCGCAAAACCGAGGTGTCAAACGCCATTGCAGATATTCAATCGAAAATGCGCGAATTCGGCATTTCGCCCGAGGATCTAGGTTTTGCCGTACGCAGCAAGCGCTTGCAAAAAGCCGTTCGAAAACCTGTTGCACCAAAATATAGAAATGACGGTACCGGTGAAACTTGGAGCGGCAGAGGTAAGCCACCGAAATGGATGGCTGGGCGCGACAAGGCACAGTTTCTCATTCGTGCCTGACCCATCTTTCAATCGGTCTGTTTACTGAAAAACTCATGACTCATGGCAAATGATTGAAAAATCACGATGAACGATGGCCGGAAATCGGCAATCGCGGGATTTTCCAGCAACCACCTGGCCGCCCTCGGGCGGCTTATTTTTTCATTTCTCAGCAGAGCAGATCCGGGTGGGAAGCTCTTCAAAAAAACCATCCGCAATTATCGATACCGGATTCTGGTGAGCGATAAAAACAAAATACGCAAATCCATCCACAAATTCGCCAGCGCCAGATACTGCTGCGCATACTCCAGCCGTCGGGGCAGAACCTTCTCGACATACGCCTGCTCCAATTCATCACCAGTCAAATCAGCCAATAATTGCGTTTCCTCAGCAAACTGTATCGTCGCCAAATCGAACAAGCCCGGCTTTACCGATAACACCTGTTTTCTGATATCGCCGGGATAACAGCCCACATAGCGCGGCAATTCCACCCTGGGTCCCACCAGAGAAAAATCGCCGCGTAGCACATTGATCAGCAGCGGCCATTGCGCAATACCCGTACGACGCAGAAACCGGCCTGCGCGCGTCAGCTCCTCCCCCTGGCATCCGCCAACGGTCTCCATCGCGTCAGGGTCGGCAATCGCGGTGCGAAATTCCCATACCTTGACCATGCGACCATTGCGACCAACGCGATGGGATTTCCTGAGCACCGGCGCTGAGGACTCGACGCGAAGCAAAAGCAAAATGATCAGCGCAAGGGGTGCAAGCAGCACCAGCGCCAGCAGGCTGAGGCTGATATCAATCAATCGTTTCATGTGTCAATCAAAGGATTCCGTGAACAAAAAAGGGACGCCATGCATGCTGGCCTCCAACAGCCCGCACCTTAACATTTCCTCACGCAAGGTGAGTCAGCGCTTGGGGATGGGCGCTTCGGGTCCCGATACAATAGCGTCTTTGCGAGGCGTATCATGCGGCCGAGCGCCTTACATGACCGAGGTGAGAATTGAAAATAGCGATAGCGGGTTGCGGATATGTCGGCCTGTCCATGGCCGTGCTGCTCGCGCAGCGGCATGAGGTGGTCGCCTGCGACCTGAGTGAGGCGAGGGTCGAGCAGATCAACCGCAAGCACTCGCCGATCAAGGATCCCGATATCGAGCATTATCTGGCGACCCAGGCGCTGAATCTGCGTGCCACGACGGATCCGCGAGACGCCTTTGCCAGTGCCAGCTTCGTTGTGGTCGGCACCCCGACGGATTACGACCCGAAAACCAATTATTTCGATACCAGCTCGGTCGAGTCCGTGATCGAGCAGGTCAGATCGATCAACCCGGATGCGCACATCGTCATCAAATCGACGATCCCGGTGGGTTTCACGGCGCGCATGCTGGACAAGTACCGCCCACTGAACCTCCTCTTCTCGCCGGAATTCCTGCGCGAAGGTCGCGCACTGTATGACAATCTGCATCCGTCGCGGATCGTGATCGGAAGCCAGACGGAAGCCGGCAAAATCTTCGCCGGCCTGCTCAAAGAAGCCGCACTGAAAAAAGACGTCCCCGTGCTGTTCATGGGCCCGACCGAGGCCGAGGCCGTCAAGTTGTTTGCCAATACCTTTCTGGCGATGCGCGTGGCGTTCTTCAATGAGCTGGATACTTACGCCGCCAGTCATGGGCTGGACACGCGCCCGATCATCGAAGGCGTCAGTCTCGATCCGCGTATCGGCAATTACTACAACAATCCCTCGTTCGGCTATGGTGGCTACTGCCTGCCCAAAGACACCCGGCAGATGCTGGCCAATTATCAGGATGTACCGCAAAACCTGATCCGCGCGATCGTGGATTCCAACAGTACACGCAAGGATTTTGTCGCCGAGAGCATTTTGGCTCGCAACCCTCAAACGGTCGGCATTTACCGGCTGACGATGAAGGCCGGCTCAGACAACTTCCGGTCTTCCAGCATTCAAGGGATCATGAAACGGATCAAGGCCAAGGGGGTCGAGGTCATCGTTTACGAACCGGCGATTTCCGAACCCGAGTTTTACCGCTCCCGGGTCACCCATGACCTCAAGTCCTTCAAGCAGCAAGCCGATGTGATTGTGGCCAACCGCATCACGGAAGACCTGAGCGATGTGCTCGACAAAGTCTATAGCCGGGATTTGTTTGGCGGGGATTGAGGCGGCTTGGCGCGAGACCAGGCCGGGGGACACCTACTCGCACACCCTAGGTTAGTGGGCGCACACACCCATTACTTCCTATTCTCCTCCACGCAATCTGCAAATACGACTAACATCTTTCTATTACTGTAAGTAAACGGTGTAAAGAAAGCTCCGCCCGAGTCGATTAACCGATGGAGCAATGGCGAGGTCTTTTTGTGGCCTTGGCCCTGCGCGCATATCAACTGACCCAACTGGCGGATCCCATGAGCGTCTTTGCGGATTTAACGGACAAACAGGTAGAGGCATTCACCACGGCCCAGATCGCCGCGCTATCAACGGCGCAGATCGCGGACCTGGGTGCTGACCTCGGCCGCCTGACGTCACTGCAAACATCGGCGCTGACACCCACGCAAATCCGGGCGATCGATGATCCGTCGCAATTCAGTTCCAAGAACGTCGCCGGTCTGTCGGCGCGGCATCTCTCGGCATTCACCGATGCGCAACTGGCCAAGCTGATTGGGATCCAGCTGAACGCGCTGACCTCGACCCAGCTCAGCGGCTTTACGACCGCTCAGATCGCCAAGCTCAGCCCGTCCCAGATTTCGATGTTCAAGGATGCCGAAGTCGTCGGCCTGACATCGGCGCAAATTGCGGCACTGTCTCCGGAGCAGGCGGCAGCATTCACGACTGGGCAGCTGACGAAACTGACGACCGCCCAGATTCCGGCCTTCAAGCCTGCTGCTATCGCGCAATTGACGGCCACCGGTCAGGTCCCCGCGCTCAAGTCCGAGCAACTGGCTGCGCTGAAGCTGGCGCAGCTCGCCGCGATGACGACCGAGCAGATGGCGGCGCTGGCAACTGGCGCCATTCCCGGCTTGACCAATCAGCAGATCGCCGCGCTGTCGGTTGGCGACGAAGGGCAGCTTCGTGCGCTGACGCCAACGCAGATCGCGAAGATGGCATCGGGCCAGATCGGGGCGCTGACTGCCAACCAGATCAAATCGCTGACGGCTGAGCAGGCAGGCGCCATTGAAGCCGCCGACCTGCCAGCGATGAACAAGGAAGCCGTTGCAGCGCTCTCTGCCGAGCAGCTCACGGGCATGAAGGCACTGCTGAGCAAATTCACCACGGCGCAGGTACCGGCACTTAAACCGGCTGCGCTGGAGACGCTCGACAGTTCACTGTTTGCCGAGCTCAAATCCGAGCAGCTCGCAGCGCTGACACCCGCTCAGCTGGCAAAGATCTCCTCCGGGCAACTGGCAGGTATTACGGCCGATGCCATCAAGGGCCTGACGGGATCGCAACTCAAGCTCCTGACCACCGGTGAGAATGGCCAGCTGAATGGTCTGACCCCAGAGCAGATCGCGAAAATGACGTCGACGCAGTTGCCTGCGCTGACGACCACACAGATCGCGAGAATGACCGTCGACCAGATCAAGGGTATCGACCCTGCGGTGCTGGCGAAAATGACCAACGGCCAGATCGCTGCGCTGACGCGCGACGAGATCGCCGGCCTGACGAGCAATCAGATTGCCGCGATCACCACCGCACAAATGAAGGTGCTCAGTGGCGATCAACTGCGCGCGTTCACGGTCGAACAATTGAAAAGCATCCCTCCCGGGAACTTGGCCGTGCTGTCCAATAGCCAGATCAGGGCACTCTCAGAACTGAGCGCGGACGAGATCAAACAGCTGAGCGGCGAAGAGTTGGCAACGTATCTGAACACCAATCCGATTGCCGGTGTACCCCCTGCCACGATTGGCGGTTTGACGGCAGACCAGCTCTCCAGTCTCACCACCTCGCAAATCGCCGCGATGAGCAATGCTCAGGTTGCAGCGATCAGCACGGCAGCGCTGGCGGCGCTCGACAGCGATGCGCTGACTCAAGCGCTCAAGCCCGATCAGGTCAAGGCGCTCGTCACCGAGCAGATTACTGCGCTGACTGCCAACGCAATACGCGGCCTGGACGGGAAAATACTCTCACTCACCGATGCTGATTTTGCGGCGCTGAGTGCCGACCAGTTGAATGCACTCACTGATAGTCAGATGACGATGCTCACGCCGCGTCAGATGACCTTGATCACCAATGACGAACTGAACGCCATCGCGCTAGACAAGCTCGGCGCGAGACAGATTGGCGCACTGCGCTCGGGTCAGATTCAGGCCTTGTCTGCAGAAGCCCTGGCGAAAATAACACCTGCTGCCATTCAGGGCTGGACAGCTGACCAGATCCGATTACTGCTGCCAGAGCAAATAGAGAAACTGAGCCCTGAGCAGATCGGCGGCATCCGCGCTACGAGTCTGGGCGGGCTGACGCCTGCGGCCATTGCGCAATTCGATGCTGCGCAATTGGCGGGTTTGACGATCTCGCAGATACCGAGGCTGAGCGCAGCACAAGTGCAGGCAATGGGTCTGGACGTGACTGGCTTTGGCACCGCTCAAATCGGCGCAATGAATCTTCAGCAACTGGCCGGCATGACCTCGCCTCAGCTAGAGAGCCTGTCGCCAGAGCAGATTGCTGCCATCAAGCCTGCAGCACTCGCGGGGTTGACCGCAGATCGGATTGGCAGCCTCAGCGCAACGCAAGTGGCTGGATTGACCGGCCCCCAACTCAGCAGGCTGACAAAAGCACAGATACAGGCGATGGATCCCAGTGATATCGCCGCGATTTCCGAGACCAGCATACCCGGACTGGAGCAGCGCCAGATCAGTTCACTGACGCCCGAACAGCTCGCGCAATTGACCGCTGAACAAATCGCGGCCATGAAACCCGTGCAGTTGGCTTCTTTTACCGGGGCACAGCTGAAACTGATACCGAACGATCAAATCGCCGCCATGACCACGGCTCAGATCAAAGGTATCGCGCCTGCGGCGATTCCCAGTCTGACGGAAAGCCAGATTGCCGCGCTGGATGTGGACAAGCTCAACGCACTGACCCAGGCACAGATACAGGCGCTCACGCCGTCACAGTTATCTTGGCTGCCAAAAGAAAGTTTTCAACAAATGTCTGGCAGCGTAATCGCGCTGCTGACACCCAAGCAACTGGGATCGCTGACTGCTGATCAGCTGACGGTGATGAATTACCAGCAGCTGGATTCGCTCGCGTATGCGCAAAAGCTAGGGCTATTGTCCAAGGCGCAGATTGCTGCGATCGATCCGATCACTTTCGGTAGCGTGGATAAATCCACGATCACCAAACTCAGCGCAGCACAGATGAGCGCCCTCACGCCGGAGCAAGTGGCTGCGCTGACACCGACGCAGATTGTCGCGATCGATGCGACGGATATTCGCGCGATGACCGGCGAACAAATCGCCGCCATGACGCCGGCGCAGGCTGCCGTGCTCACCACGGCACAGATTTTCAATCTGGGCACCCGGCTGATTCGTGCACTGAGCGTGGACGCACTAGCCAACCTGTCGGTCAATCAGATTGCCGGCCTCAGCGGTACTCAGGTCGCCAACCTCACCATGGAACAGGCAGATTCTTTGTCGGATGAGAAAGTGATCGCGCTGGGTAGCAAAGCCGATAACCTGTTCTACAGCCCCATGGTGCTGGACTTGAACAAGAGTGGAACAGTCAGTGTCTCGGTAGACAACGGTGCCCGTTTCGACCTGAAAGCCTCCGGTGCCTTGCTCAAAACCGGCTGGGTGGAATCCGGCGACGGTCTGCTGGCGATGGACCGCAACGGTGATGGCATCATCAACGATGGCTCAGAACTGTTTGGTGACAGCACCCGGCTACCGAACGGCAAGTCTGCCGCGAACGGTTATGTCGCACTGGCAGCGCTGGATAGCCATCGCGATGGCTCGATCAACGCCAAAGACGCCGCCTGGGACAAGCTCAAAGTCTGGCTGGACAAGAATGGCGATGGTCGTACCGATGCCGGCGAACTGTTGTCGCTGGCCGACGTCGGTGTCACGTCAATGCGGCTCAACCCCAAGGCTTCTTCAGCGGTAGAGAACGGCAACAAGGTCGCGCTGGTGAGCAGCTACACCAGTGCCGATGGCAGCACGGCATTGATGGCCGATGTATGGTTCCGCACCAAGAGCATTAATGCGCCTGAAGTCAAGGTCGTCGGTACTGCCGACAACAGTTCACATCCCGATCTCGGACCAAATAGCTGAGTCCACCCCGACGCGAGAGCGGCCTGCTGCCGTCTCTCTGACATCCCGCCACCAACTCTCTCCGGCCGACGTCACGGCCCCTCTCATCGCCAATTTCTTGGCACGTGTTACGCACTTATTCAAGGACGGCACAATCTTTTCGATGCGCTATGCACTGCAACAGCAAGCGGCAGCCGGCTCAAGCCCGGGCGCTATAATCTCCGGTTTACAGCGCAAGGATTATCATGAGCCTTAAGTGCGGCATCGTCGGCCTGCCGAATGTCGGCAAGTCGACTCTGTTCAACGCCCTGACCAAGGCCGGCATACCGGCTGAAAACTACCCTTTTTGCACTATCGAGCCGAATGTCGGCGTGGTCGAGGTGCCTGATTCCAGGCTTGCGCAGCTGGCAGACATCGTCAAGCCGGAACGCATACTCGCCGCTACGGTCGAGTTCGTCGATATTGCCGGCCTGGTCGCTGGCGCTTCCAAGGGCGAAGGCCTGGGTAATCAGTTCCTTGCACATATTCGCGAGACCGATGCGATCGTCAATGTTGTGCGCTGCTTCGAAGATCCGAACGTCGTGCACGTGGCCGGCAAGGTGAGCCCGCTGGACGATATCGCGGTGATACAGACTGAGCTTGCGCTAGCTGATCTGAGCACTGTCGAAAAAACCATTCAGCGTGAGGTCAAGAAAGCCCGCTCCGGTGATAAGGATGCGGCCGCGCTGGTCGCGTTGCTGGAAAAAGTACAGCTGCATCTGAATGATGCCAAGCCAGTGCGAGCGATGGGCCTCGACAAAGAGCAACTGACACTCTTGAAGCCGCTGTGCCTGATCACCGCCAAGCCGGCGATGTATGTGGCAAACGTTTCTGACACCGGTTTCACCAACAATCCGCTGCTGGATCAGCTATCCGAGTACGCGCAAGCGCAGCATGCGCCCATCGTGGCGATCTGCGCCGCCATCGAGGCGGAGATCGCCGACATGGAAGAAGCGGACAAGCAAGCCTTCCTGACCGACATGGGCATGGAAGAGCCCGGGCTGAACCGCCTGATCCGCGCCGCGTTCAGCCTGCTGGGTCTGCAGACCTACTTCACTGCCGGCGTCAAAGAAGTCCGTGCATGGACCATCCACCAGGGCGACACCGCACCGCAGGCGGCAGGCGTGATCCACACCGATTTTGAGCGCGGCTTCATCCGCGCGCAAACGATTAGCTTCGATGACTACATCGCCCACAAAGGTGAACAAGGCGCAAAAGAGGCTGGCAAGATGCGCGCTGAGGGTAAGGAATATGTCGTCAAGGACGGAGACGTACTGAACTTCCTGTTCAACGTCTGAGTACGAACTTGGCAGACTAGCTTTTGAAAGACTTCATCCGCGCGCCCTGACGGCTGCTTGCGTAACGGTCGCCTCTTGCAGCTTCTCGAATTTGCGCTGTAACTGCTCTTGCGTTTCCTGCTGGTCAGGATCGAGGGGAATACAGGCTACCGGGCAGACCTGCTGGCATTGCGGCTCATTGAAATGACCCACGCACTCAGTACATTTGTCGGGGTCGATCTGATAAATCAACGGCCCCATGAAGATGGCGCCGTTCGGACATTCGGGTTCACAGACATCGCAATTGATGCAATCGTCAGTGATCATCAGTGCCATCTGCAATGCTCCGAATCAGGACTGATTAGCGGCCATTTTTTTCTGCAGCCATTGTTCGACCGAGGGAAAAACGAATTTCGATACGTCACCGCCGAGCAGCGCAATCTCGCGGACAATGGTACCTGAGATGAACTGATACTGATCCGAGGGGGTAAGGAATAGGGTCTCAACATCGGGCAACAGATAGCGATTCATGCCAGCCATCTGAAATTCATATTCGAAATCCGACACCGCACGCAGACCGCGAACGATCACGCGCGCATCATGTCGTCGCACAAAATCTTTCAGCAGACCGGAAAAACCTTCCACCTCGACATTCGGATAGTGACCCAATACCTCGCGAGCGATATCGAGTCGTTCTTCCAGCGAGAAAAACGGGCGCTTGGCTTTGCTGTCCGCAACGCCCACGATGAGGCGATCGAACAAGCCAGATGCCCGCCGCACGAGATCTTCGTGACCACGGGTGAGAGGATCAAAAGTTCCGGGGTAGACGGCAGCGACCATCACGTTTCCTCTTTGTTATCTCTGCGGGCAAAGTTATTGCCATTCAGAACATAAAGAACGCGAATTATGCCCTAAAAGAAAGCGGCTACACCGTCGCCAGCAGCGCAAAATGCACGGCACCCGCCTTGGCCTCTCTGACTGGCCGCCATCCTGCCAGCCAAGGCTCGCTGGACGTTGACAGAGGCCGATCGGATTCAGCATAGACGAGTCCGCCGGGCGCCAGCAAGCGCTGGCAAGCTGGCAAAGCGGTAGGCAGCAAATCCTGGCCATACGGCGGGTCGAGGAAGATCACGTCAAACGAGCCGTCCAGCGTTCGCAGCAGCGACAAGGCATCGGCGCGACGTATGTCGACCTGAGCCGCCGCCAGCTTCCCGCGTATCGCTTGCAGAGATGCGCAGGCAACTGGCGAGGCCTCGACCATCAGCACACTGGCAGCGCCACGGCTGGCGGCCTCGAAGCCCAGCGCACCGCTGCCGGCAAAAAGATCCAGACAGCGCCGGCTCAGCCACTCTCTACCAAAAATATGGTCCAGCCAGTTGAATAAAGTTTCACGAACGCGGTCGGGTGTCGGACGCAAGCCTTCCGCATCGACCACAGGCAAGGGTGTACGCTTCCACTGCCCGCCGATGATGCGTACCTGCCGGGGCGGCACAGAGCGGCGGTTCATGGCTTGCGTGTTTGTGATGGTTTTATTTTTCCGGACCAACGACCACCGTCACCATTTTGTCCATCGCCAACTTGCGCGCGAAGGCGCCACGAATATCGGCCACGGTGAGCTTGCTGACCTGCGCGGTCCAGGTATCCAGATAATCGAGCGGCAACTGGTGGTAAGCGATCATCGCAAGGTTGTCGAGTATCTTTCGGTTGTTATCGATACGCAGCGGAAAACCACCGATCAGATTGTCCTTGGCGGCTTTCAATTCAGCATCCGTCGGTCCATCACGAAGAAATTTCGCAATCGTGTCGCGTACGACTTTCAGCGCCTCATCGGCCTGATCCTTGCGTGTCTGCAGGCCCGCCTGATACGGCCCAGCTTGTGCCATCGGGCTGAAATAACTGTAGGAGCTGTAGGCCAATCCGCGCTGCTCGCGCACCTCGCGCGAAATGCGCGACACAAAACCACCGCCGCCCAGGATGTAATTACCGACCGTCAGCGCGAAGAAATCGGGATCACCGCGCGACAGTGCCGGCATGCCGATCAGAATATGCGCCTGTGATGCGGGGTGCGGGATGCGCTGCTCCGTCCCGGCGGAAGGCGCCACCTGAGGCACAGCACTCAGTGGCTCGCCTTGCGGTAAACGGCGCGTCAGTTCGTTCGCGATCGCATCCGCCTGCTCGCGACTGATATCGCCAATGAGAGAGACGATCGCCCGGTTGGCGACATAGTGACGACGGTGAAATGCCAGCAAATCATCGCGCGTGATCGATTCCACCGTGTCCACCGTAGCCTCGGTACCGTAAGGATGATTGCCATAAGCCAGCCGCCAGAACGATTTGTCGGCGATGTATTCTGGTTTGGTCAGCGATTCCCTGATCGAGGCGATGGTGCGTGCCTTGTCGCGTGCTAGCAGGGACTCGGGCATGCTCGGGTGCGCCAGCAAACGAGCGAGCAGACGAACAGACTGTTCACGCTCGGCCGCAGACGACAGCGTGCGCACGCCCATGCCTGCGCGGTCAACACCGGGACCACCGCCACGCTGTGCAGCGACATCCGCCAGCGCATCAGAAATTGCTGCTTCTGTCAGTTCCGGTTCATTAGCTCCCTCCGGCAGCGTCGCTGCGCGAATGCCGCGCGCCAGCATGCCATTCGTCAGAGAAGCCGTGCCTGCCTTGCCGGCTGGATCGCGGCGACTGCCCGCATCGAAGTCGACGTTGACATCAAGAATAGGAATCGTGTGGTTCTCGACGAAGTACACGCGCGCGCCATTGGACAAGGTCCAATGCTGGATATTGAGCGCTGCCTGCGCGCTGCCGGCGAGAAGGAAAAGGCCTAGCAGCCACCATTTTTTCAGCATGAGATTACTCCGCTAACAGATTCTGTGAACGACTCAATGACGCAGACCGCTGGCGGCCGGCTTGCGCTCTGCCTGTGCAGACATGGGCAAGGGCTGGAGCGTCGCGATCGTCAGCTGTTCATCCGAAAAATATTTTTGCGCGACCGACTTCACCTGCTCCGGCGTGACCGCTCCCAATTTCTCGATAATGCGATCAATCTGACGGAAAGAAATACCGGCCATCTCCATCGAGCCTATTTCCATGGCCTGACCGAAAACGGAGTCGCGTTTGTACACCTGACTGGCGATGAGTTGGGATTTCACCCGGCGCAGCTCTTCCGGCGACACGCCATCACTGGCGATACGTGCCAGCTCGGCACGCAGTGCCTGCTCCAACTGTCCGACGGTCGTGTCTTTGGCGGGCACACCGGAGAGCGTGAACATCACCGGACCACGCGCGACCGGCTCGAAACTCGCGTCGACTGAATTGGCCACGCGGTCGGTGCGCACCAGCTTCGCCGGCAGACGCGCATTGTCATAGCCATCGAGTACGGCAGCCAGCACATCCAGCGCATGTACATCGTCATCTTTCTCGACGTCGCGCAGATTTGGCATCTTCCATGCCATGACCAGATAGGGATTTTCTGCCGGCGCCCTGACCACTACCTGCTTGGTGCCGGACTGCAGCGGCTCGGCCTGGGGCTTGGTCTTGGGCAGTGTCTTTGGCGGTATCTTGCCGAAGTATTTGTCTGCCAGATCTCGCACGCGTTGCGCATCGACATCGCCGGTGACGACCATCGTCGCGTTATTCGGCGCGTACCAGCGCCGGTACCAATCCAATGCATCTGCGGCAGTCATGTTCTGCAAGTCATTCATCCAGCCAACGACCGGGTTGCGGTAAGGACTGGCGACAAACGCTGTCGCATACAGCGCCTCGTACAGCAGGGACAGTGGCTGATCCTCCGTGCGCAGCCGACGCTCTTCCATCACGACACGGATTTCTTTCGCGAACTCATCTTTATCCATCGTGAGGTTCTGCATTCTGTCGGCTTCCAGTGCCATCACCTGTTCCAGCCGGGATTTCTCGACCTGTTGGTAGTAGGCCGTGTAATCCTTGCCGGTGAATGCATTATCGCGACCGCCCAGTGCAGCGACCTTGGCGCTGAACTCGCCGGGCTTGAGGGTCTTGGTGCCTTTGAACATCATGTGCTCGAGCACATGCGCGACCCCAGTGCTGCCGTTCTGCTCGTCCATCGCGCCTGCTCGGTACCAGACCATGTGAGCGACGGTCGGTGCACGATGATCTTCTTGCACAATGATACGCATACCATTGCCCAGCCTGAACTCCTGAGCGGTCGCAGCCGCGTTCGCGGAAACGGGAGCCAAGGCGAGATTGAAAAAACTGGCCAGCACCAGCCACCCAAGGCGGAAATTCATGGTCTTTGCTCTGCTAGAATAGATAGTCATTGGTGTCGGTCATTCCTGACAGGCTGCCCCGACGGCGAGCGCCGATTGTAGCCTTTCCTATTTTTCTCCGCAGTGCATCACTTCAAGGCCTGATGTTTAGTTTTTTCAAGAAAAAGCCGCAGGACACTGCCCCCACAGCAACGACATCACCTACCGAGCAGCAGGTCGCTCAGTCTGCATCGCCGCCGGCAACGCCCTCACCACCTGCCGAACGTAAAAAATCCTGGCTCAACAAACTCAAGACCGGTCTCTCGCGCACCTCCTCCGGGATCGCGACGCTCTTCACAGGCACGCGCATCGATGACGCGCTCTACGATGAGCTTGAATCCGCATTGCTGATGGCCGACGCCGGCGTTCAAGCGACGCAGGAGCTACTCGACGCCCTCAAGAAAAAAATCCGTACTGACAATCTCACCGAGGCACCGCAAGTCAAGCTTGCGTTGCGCGAGCTATTGATCAGCCTGCTGTCGCCACTGGAAAAACCGCTGGTTCTGGGCAGAGAGCAACCACTGGTAATGATGATTGCGGGCGTGAATGGCGCTGGCAAGACGACCACGATAGGCAAGCTTGCCAAGCACATGCAGGCCAACCAGCAAAAAGTGTTGCTGGCGGCGGGCGATACTTTTCGTGCGGCGGCACGTGAGCAACTCACTGTCTGGGGTGAGCGCAATGAGGTTGCCGTGATCGCGCAGGAATCCGGCGATCCCGCGGCCGTCGCTTTCGACGCCGTTCAGGCTGGCAAGGCCCGCGGCATGGATGTGGTTATGATCGATACCGCAGGACGCTTGCCGACCCAGCTGCACCTGATGGATGAACTGAAAAAAATCCAACGCGTGATCGGCAAAGGGATGGCGTCTGCGCCGCATGAAGTACTACTCGTCATTGATGGCAACACAGGCCAGAATGCGCTCGCGCAAGTCAGAGCGTTCAACGATGCACTGACACTGACTGGCCTGATCGTGACCAAGCTTGATGGCACTGCGAAAGGCGGCGTGCTCGCAGCAATCGCCAAGCAATGTCCTGTACCCGTGTATTTCATCGGCATAGGCGAAGGCATTGATGATTTGCAGCCTTTCCTTGCGAGCGAGTTTGTCGATGCGCTGCTGGGCTGATACCAAGTTTTCGAAAGACGGCGAATGGCCATCATCTCTTTTTCTCACGTCTCCAAAAAATATCCGGGCGATATCACTGCACTGTCCGAGCTGTCGCTGGACATTCGCGAGGGCGAGCTGATTTTTCTCGCGGGCCCGTCAGGCGCCGGCAAGTCGACCCTGCTGAAGCTGATCGCTGGCATCGAGCGCCCCAGCGGCGGCACGCTGCAGGTCTGCGGACAAGACATGCGCAAGGTCAATCGCACGACGCTGCCCTTCCTGCGCCGCAAGCTGGGCCTGATCTTGCAACAGCACCGGCTGCTGAATGATCGCGATGTCCTTGCCAACGTGATGATGCCGCTGATCGTGAGTGGCGCTGATCTGCGTGAAGCGACTCAGCGCGCTCAAGTGGCGCTGGAACGCGTCGGGCTCGGCGACAAAGCGCGTGCGCTGCCGATGACGCTCTCGGGGGGTGAACAGCAACGCGTATCGATTGCACGCGCCATCGTTCACAAGCCGCGCATCATTCTGGCCGATGAACCGACCGCCAATCTCGACCGTGACAGCGGCAGGCTGGTGACGGAGATGCTGGCCGCATTCAATGCGGCGGGTGTCACTTGTGTGATTTCCACTCACGATGAACGCCTGCTGCAAGGTGCCGACCGCGTGGTCCAGCTCTCGCATGGACGAATGATCGCGGTGCAATCCGCCGGCAGCGAGGTGGGCGTATGAACTGGCTGCGTGAACACCACCTCGCCCTGCGCTCTGCACTCGCGCGCCTGCGTGCTGCCCCTGGTAGCTTTGCGTTCAATGTGTTGGTGATTGCACTGGCGCTGATATTGCCGCTGGCTGGCCTGACCCTGCTTGACAATCTGCGCCCGGTGTCACACGAACTCTCGGTCGAGCCGGAGATCAGCGTGTTCCTGTCCACCGAGGCGACGCGCGAGCGTGCGCAAGCGATGGGCGACGAGTTGCACGCAGCCGCGAGGTCAGCCGGTCTTGCGGTGAAGCTGGAGTTTATCCCGCGTGAGAAGGCGCTGGATGGGCTGAAAGCCCGCGCGGGTCTGAACGAGGTGGTAACCGCGCTGGGGACCAATCCGTTACCCGATGCCTATGTCGTCAGGCTGGCGAGCAGGGGCGATCCGGCAGCCAGCAAGCGCTTCGAGCAACTGGCCGAGAGCTATCGTCGACTGGCAGCAGTCGAGACCGTGCAGCTGGATGCAGCCTGGGTCAGGCGCCTGGCGGCGCTGATGCAGCTGGCCGAGATCGCGCTCTGGTTGCTAGCCGCTGCGCTGGCCGGGGTCGTGCTGGCGGTGGTCTTCAACACCATCCGGCTGCAGGTGATCACGCAGACGGAGGAAATCGCGGTAGCGCGACTGCTGGGCGCGACCGACAGTTTTGTCTGCCGGCCCTTCTATTACATGGGTGGGCTGCTGGGTCTGTGCGCTGGCGCGCTCGCGCTCGCGGGCGTGCTCGGCGCACTGGCGCTGCTCAATGCGCCGGTCGGTGAACTCGCCAGACTGTATGGCTCCAGCTTCCGGCTGGTGCCGCTGGATGCACGCTCAACTGCCGTACTCCTGTTGGCAAGCACCGGATTGGGAGTCACCGGCGCCCTGTTGTCACTTTGGCAGGCGTTGCGCCGGGTCAGCTAAAGAGTTTTTCAAACTGATATCTTTCTTGCGGCTAAACTGCCCGCACCCTTCGGCATATCCTGAGATTGCGTCAGCTCTGAGCCATTAGCACTCGGCCGCAGAGAGTGCTAACATTGGTGTTATACGGGTAAGGTCAGCTTGTCAGAGCGCCACGCCCGGACCGTCCAATCCAGGAGAATTCATGACCGCTATGTCTGCTTCGTCAGCCCTCGTGCCGACCGGGCCTCAGTCGCTGGCGCTCGGTTTCCCGGCCAGCCTCGGCAATATTGATGCCTACATCTCCGCAGTGAATCGTCTTCCGATGCTCTCGCAAGAGGAAGAGGCTAGCCTCGCGCGCAAGCTGCGCAATCAGAATGACCTCGCCGCAGCGCAATCCCTGATCATGTCGCACCTGCGTCTGGTGGTGTCGATCGCGCGCGGCTACTTGGGCTATGGGCTTCCGCATGCCGACCTGATCCAGGAAGGCAATATCGGCCTGATGAAGGCCGTCAAGCGCTTCGATCCCGAGCAAGGCGTGCGCCTGGTGTCTTATGCGATTCACTGGATCAAAGCCGAGATTCATGAATACATCTTGCGTAACTGGCGCATGGTGAAACTCGCCACCACAAAAGCGCAACGCAAGCTGTTCTTCAACCTGCGGAGCCACAAGAGCGGGCTGGATGCAATGACGCCTGATCAAGTGGATGCGCTTGCACAGACACTGAATGTGAAGCGTGAAGAAGTGATCGAGATGGAAACCCGGATGGCGGGACGCGATATCGCGCTCGAAGCGCCGACGGATGATGATGAAGATCACTACGCACCGATCGCCTATCTGTCGTCGGAGCACTCTGAACCGGCGAAGATGCTGGAGGCCCGCGAGTACGATCGTCTGCAATCCGAAGGCCTTGAGGCTGCGCTGTCGTCACTCGATGATCGCTCGCGCCGCATCGTCGAGGCGCGCTGGCTGGCGAACGATGATGGCTCGGGCGCGACGCTGCATGAGCTCGCTGCCGAGTTCGGCGTGTCCGCCGAGCGCATACGCCAGATCGAGGTCGCGGCAATGAAAAAGATGAAAGCAGCGCTGGCCGAGTACGCGTAAACATCAACGCCGGCAGTACTCGCGACAAGGGCCCTGTCGGGCCCTTGTGCTTTATGTGCTTCTAGATGCGCTCGCGGATCGCTATCAACTTGTCGTCACGCACCCGCCAGCAATTGCCTGAGATCTTTCAGCAGGGCGTCGTCTGGCTGGCCATGGCGAACGAACAAACGAATCCGGCCCTGCGCATCAAATACATAGCTGCCCGCCGTGTGATCAATGGTGTAGCTCTTGCCATCCTTGCCCGGCACTTTTTGTGCGAATACCTTGAAGTCTTTCGCAACCTTGTCGATCGTGGCCTGATCACCGGTAAGACCCAGGAAGGATGGATGGAAGGCCGGCACAAAACTGGCCAGCAGTTCAGGGGTATCACGTTCAGGGTCGAGTGTGATGAACACGACCTGCAAACGTTCTGATTCCGGCCCCAGCGCTTTCATGATGCCGGCCATCTCGGCCAGTGTGGTGGGGCAGACATCCGGGCAGTGCGTGAAACCAAAAAACACGAAGACTAGCTTGCCGCGAAACTCTTCAAGCGTTCGCCGCTGACCATTCTGGTCCGTCAGCGCGAAGCCTTTCGCATACTCCAGTCCGGTAACGTCGGTGTTGTTAAACGAAACCTTCGGTTTTTGCGCCTGATCGCAAGCGCTCAGCGACAACAAAAACGCCAGTACGCTGGCCAGCACGATCAGAAGTCGGCGCATGGACATCAATAAGGAAGGTAATGGTCGATCAGCAACGCCGCGAACAGCAGCGATAGGTAGATGATCGAATAGGCAAAGGCTTTGCGAGCGACGAGATCGTCGTAATGCTTCCAGATGCGCCATGCGTACCAAAGGAAGATCGCACCCAGCACGACCGCGCTGACCAGATACAGAATGCCGCTCATTCGTACCGCGAATGGCAGCATCGAGGTGGCGAACAGCACAATGGTGTACAGCCAGATATGAAAGCGCGTGAATTCCATGCCATGCGTGATAGGCAGCATGGGCAGGCCTGACTTCGCATAATC